>DASPWG010000061.1:0-40765 GCA_035621915.1 Streptosporangiaceae bacterium | reverse complement strand
ATTGGCGTAGCCGCGATCCAGGAACACCCGCCGTGCCGCCTCCAGGACCAGGCGCCGGTTGCGCTCCACCTGCTCGTCGCGGCTCAGCTCTGAAGCTCTCATACCACCGGTATCTAATACTGTTAGTATCTGAAAGTCAAGACCTCCTCGTCTCGACTCGGCCGTTCTACGAGTCGGACCTGCCGCAGCCGCCGCGGATCCATGTCGATGACGCCGCCCGCGCCACGATGCCCTCGCTCACTGTTCCGCCCTGGGTGACGATGGTCGTCGACGACAGGGCGCTGGCTGACTGGCCCGACGGCAGCTAATTGGGTCGATGCGCCGGCATCCGCCCGGCTACCGTGGCCTGAGGCTGGCCGACCTGGCGGCGCGTCGATCGGGGAAGAGCGTGGAAGTGCGGACCCGCTGTATCGCGGGGGTAAGCGTCAATCTTGCCGCCGTCAGCCAGGCGCGGCAGGTTGTGCTTGTCGAGGGCCGCAGCGACAAGGCCGCGCTCGAGGCCCTGGCGCGGCGTCGCGGCGTGACGCTCGGCCAGGACGGGATCTGCGTGCTGGCCATGGGCGGCGCCACGAGCGTCAGTCACTTCCTGGACCTGCTAGGCCCGAGCGGCCTGAACGTCGCGCTTGCGGGCCTGTGTGACGCGGGCCAGGAAGATCACGTCCGCCGGGCGCTGCATCGTTCCGGTCTTGATACCGGCACGTTCCGGACCGGCATGGAGGCGCGGGGCTTCTATGTGTGCACCGAGGATCTCGAAGACGAGCTGATCCGGGCACTTGGCAGCACCGCGGTCGAGCAGGTCATTGCCGGTCAGGGCGAACTCCGGTCGTTTCGCACCTTCCAGCGCCAGCCTGCGCAGCGGCAGCAGAGCATCTGGCAGCAGCTTCACCGCTTCATGGGAACGCGCTCTGGCCGCAAGGCCAGGTATGCGCGGCTGCTGGCCGAGGCAGTCGATCTCGCCCACGTGCCGCGCCCGCTGGACTGCGTCCTCCGCTGCGGCTGACGATGGCAGGGCAGGAATCCGGCGAGACCGCCAGGGCCGCGCAGCGCGACCTGGTGCGGCGCGGCTACGACGCCATCTCGCTCGCGTACCGCAGCGACACCGGGGAGGCGGCGCCGACGTCGGCGGAGGATGTTGGCCGCTACCACGGCTGGGTTGCTGAGCTGGCCGGGCTGCTGCAGGCCGGTGCCAGGGTGCTCGATCTGGGCTGCGGCGCCGGAATCCCGGCGACCCGCGAGCTAACGGCGCACGGGCTGCAGGTGGTGGGCGTGGACTTCTCCGCCGTCCAGTTGAGGCGGGCGAGGCTGCTGGTCCCGGCGGCCAGGCTGCTGCAGGCCGACATGGCCGCGCTGCACCTGGCGCCTGCGAGCCTGGACGCGGTGGTGTCGTTCTACGCCTTGATTCACGTGCCGCTCGCCGACCAGCGGGCGCTGTTCCCGCGGCTGCGGGAGTGGCTGCGGCCGGGCGGCTACCTGCTGGCGATCGTCGGCGCGCAGCCGTGGAGCGGCACCGAGACCTACCTGGGTGCCCCGATGTTCTGGGACCATGCCGGCCCGGCTGATTATCTGCGCTGGCTCGCGGACGCGCGGCTCGCCCCGGTCTGGCACCGCTTCATCCCGGAGGGCGACAGCGGGCACACCCTCATCCTGGCTCGCGCGACGTGACGTTCCCGGCCGCCACGAGTCGCTGTCCGAGGATGCGCGCAGCCTCCTGGAGTTCGGGGCTGCTGACGATCCGGTAGGACGCCGGCACGCCTGCGAGTTGCTGGGCGTACCACACCGGGTTGCTGGTACTGCCGGTCAGCCGGGTGGTGCCGGCGTCGACAGACTCGAGCCGTCCAAGGGTGCGGGAAAGGCAGCGCCCTACGGTGTCGACCGGCGCTTCGATAAGCACCTCGACCTGGTACTCCCACCCGACGCCGAGATGCTCCTCGAGCATCGCAACGGGGTCGAGGTCGGCGGGCGGGCTGAAGGTGCCATCGAGCACTTCGACCGACTGGACCCTGTCGATGCGGTAAGTCCTGGGCGCGTCGTGGAAGTGCGACCGGCACAGCAGGTACCACCGGCCATGGCGGACGACGACAGCCCACGCGTCGACTTCGGTGACCCACTGCGAGCCTGCCTCGGAGCAATAGCCGATCCGTACCCGACGATGATTCGAGCAGGCCTCCACAAGGGCGGTCGTGGTTCCGGGGTCGGGCCGGGCCGCCGCGCGGTCCGGCGCTGGTGCGGTCGTCCGCCGGACGGCCTCAGCCTGGGCAGCTATCGGTTCCGGGAGTGCCCGCATGATCTTGCCGAGTGCGCTGCCGACCGGGTCGGTGGGGTCGCTGGCACTGTGATGACCGTCAAGCACCGCCATGACCAGGCCGAGGGCCTCAGACGCGCTGAACATGAGCGGCGGAAGCCGCACGCCGCGGCCAAGCCGGTAACCGCCGTATGGCCCGCGGACGGACTCGACCGGGATGTCTGCCTCCCGGAGGATGTCCACGTACCGCCGGGCGGCCCGGTCCGAGACTCCCAGCTTGCCGGCCAGTCGTTCCGCTGTGATGCCAGGGCTGCCCTGGATGAGTTCCAGTGCCAGCAGCGCCCTTGCCGTCGGGCTTGCGTCTAGCATCGCCGTCGTCCCCAATCCGGAAGCAAAGCGTCCGGAATGCAGCCTAGCGTCACTGCAGCGCGCTGTAACGTGGTCAGCTTCCGGTGCCCGCGGTCAGCACGTTGACCGTTTCGACGGGCCGGTCGAATGTCTCGGTCAGGATCCAGCCGCAGGCCTGGTAGAAGCCGACTGCCGGATCCCCGGTGGCGACCCATAGCCGCTGGTAGCCGTGCTCACCCGCCCACGTGCCCAGCGCGTCAAGCAGCAGGCGGCCGATGCCGCAGCCCTGCAGTTCGGGCTGCACGATCATGCCCAGAACCCATGGAGAGCGGTCCCGGCGCTCCTCGGGATCGAACTCACCCAGCCCGACGGCGCCAATGGCAGCGCCCGCCCCGTCGATCGCGACGAACGTGACCGGCAGGCCAGCGCGACCGGATTCGCGTGCTGTGACGCCCACCCACCATGCCAGCTCAGCCCGGCCGGGATCATGGTCCCAGACGGCGCCCTCGCCCCACTCGTGCCAGCGGAGCAGGCCCACCGCCGGGATGAGGGCCGGATGGTCGGCCAGCAGCCTGATCTGCGGTGCGCCGTGCGCCGTCATCCCTTGCAGAAGGCCGCCAGGTCGCGTGCGGTATCCCTGCTGATCTCCGGACATGCGATCGTGAAGATCTCGGTGCCATGCATCGTCCCCATCACCTGCCGGCACCGCGCCGGAACGCCCGCGGCCAGGAGCAGCCGGTAGAAATTGATGCCCTCGTCGCGCAGCGGATCGCACTCGTTGACACTGATAACAGTCGGCGGGAAACCCTGGACGTCCTGCGCTGTCGCGAACGACGGCCACGCCAGCGGGTTGCGCTCGTTGAAGGCCTCGATCCCGTACGCGATCGTGCCGCGGTTGTTGTGCAACTCGAGCAGGATGCCGTTGTTCTGCGTGGAGGACGGGCACTCTGGTGTCGGCCACTGGCCGGCGATGTAGGGACACAATGCGTACAGGCCCTTGATCAGGCCGAGATCCCCGTCCTGCCCGAGCTTGAGGCCGGTGGCCAGCGTGAGGTTGCCGCCGCCGCTCTCGCCCGCGACGATCACCCGGGAGGGATCGATGTTGAGGTGACTGGCGTTGGCGATCACCCACTTCAGCCCCGACACGCAATCGTTGAGGCCGGCCGGGAACGGGGCCACCTCAGGTACGGACGATGCCACCACGCAGTTGCGGAAGTCGACCATCACGACGGCAACGCCGTTGGCCGCAATGAGCTTGCCCCAGCCGCGGTACATGCCGTCGTAGCAGGACAGCGACATCATGCCGCCGCCATGGATGTAGTAGACGCAGGCCAGGGTGTCCTCGTTGTCCGGCCTGATGACCTGAAGGTTGATCGAGTTGCCATCCGGCTCGGAGATCACCTTCTCGGTGTGCACGCGAAGCCCCGCGGACGGGGCAGCCTCCTCGGTGTCGCACAGCTCCATGAACGAGCGGAAGAGCTCCGCCTGCTGCCGGGCGGTCTCGGAGTTCGCCTCGGCTAGCAAGGTCTCGCGGCTATCGACGTCGCCAGCGGGTTCCATCGCGATCCCGGCCAGGATCGCCTTGATCCTCGGGTCCAGCCTGATGTCAGCGGCAACGTCATACGGCATGGGGCGACTCTCCTGCTCCGAGCTCTGGTAACAGCGGGCGACGGGCGGCAGGCAGCGCCGGGAAGTGCCGCCACCTGCCGTCATCTGCTCTGGACACTAGACGCAAAAAGCCCACAAGTCACCAGCCGCGTCCGGCCGATGAGGATCAAGAGGGCCCGGCCTGCTCTTCGAGCAGGACCTCCATCCCGCTGGGGGACTCGACCTTCACGATCCGGTAGGTCCAGTCCCCTCGCGGACGCTCAACGCTCACCTCGAATCGCAGGCCTGCCCGCTGGCAGGCCGCAATGACCGCGTCCACGTCGCTGATGCCGAGCTGCCAGGTCAGGTCTGCCGCGTAGGGACCCGCGCCCTGATGGCGGCTGAGGCCAAACTCAACATGGTCGTTCCCGACCGCTATGAATCCCGGGTACTCCGGGCCTTCGTAGGTCGTGCGCAACCCCAGGTGCTCGTAGAAGCTCCGCTCCGCATCTGGGTCGGGAACGTGCAGGATTGGTACGAGCCTTGTTATCAGGTCACTCATGTCACGATTGTGCCGCAGGCGTTCGGCTGGCAGCCCCCACCAGGCTCGCCGGAGCGAGCGAGGTGAGATGGTAATGGCCGACCACGATCTTGAGGAGATGCGTAGCCATGGTCAACGAGACGGCCGCCAGGCTCGCGGTTCTCATCGACGCGGACAACGCGCAGCCCTCGATCATCGACGGGCTGCTCGCCGAAGTAGCGAAGTACGGCACGGCTCACGTCAAGCGTGCCTACGGCGACTGGACCGGGACGAGCCTTCGCGGGTGGAAGGACCAGTTGCTCGCCCAGTCGATCCAGCCGATTCAGCAGTTCGCGTATACCAGGGGCAAGAACGCCACCGACGCCGCGATGGTCATCGACGCGATGGACCTGCTGTACTCCGGTCGCTTCGACGGGTTCTGCATCGTGTCCAGCGACAGCGACTTCACGCGTCTTGCCGCCCGCATCCGTGAGTCGGGCCTGACCGTCTACGGTTTCGGCGAGCGGAAGACCCCCAAGCCGTTCGTCGCCGCCTGCGACAAGTTCATCTATATCGAGAACCTCGCTTACGACGAGGCTGTCGCCGCTCCCGCCGGGGACGTCGTCAAGCCAGTGCCGCGGGCCACCGCGGCACAGCTCAAGGGCGATGCTGCCCTGGTCAATCTGCTGCGTAACGCGGTGGAGGCCGCGTCCGACGATGACGGCTGGGCGCCGCTGGCGGGAGTCGGCCACATCATCACCAACCAGCGGCCGGATTTCGACTCCCGTACCTACGGCTACGGCAAGCTCAGTGACCTCATCGAGGCGACCACGCTATTCCAGCTGGAACGCCGGAGCCCTGGAGACGGCAAGGCAGCCATCATCTATGCGCGCGACAAGCGCAGGCGCACGTCGGGCGCCCGGCCGGCGCGGGCGAGTGCCGAGGCCGGGCCGGGCGGCAGGTAGCGCGAGGCGGCGCGCAAGGATCAGGGCGCGGGCGTGCCCGTCCTTGCCAGCTGGCGCCGGATCATCTGCAGGTCGTAGTCGCCGGTGGCTAGCCTGCTGTGCAGGTGCCAGGCGATCATGTCGACGCGGAACGCACGGTACATAGGTCCGATGGCTGCCTCCTCCAGGCCAGTGAGCGGCCAGCCGCTGCGGGCCAGTTCGGCGCGGTAGCTCTCGATGGCCTCGGGCGCTCGGTAGGTCCGGGCGACAGCCAGCTCATAGGGCCTGGAGTCCAGATGCGTGAGCCCGAAGTCGATCACGCCCGCCAGGCGGCCGCGCTGGTAGTGGACGTTCCAGCTGGCAAAGTCGCCATGCACGACCGTCAGCGGCAGTTCGCTAGCGCCAATAGCTGCCAGCGAGGCGCGAGTATCTGCCGCCGCCGCGCACGACCATGAGGCGAGCCGCGGGCTGACCGTCATCAGCCCGCGGATGCATTCCGCCCAGTCGACCTGGTCATGCACGGTCACCCGGGCCTGCTGAGCCCGCCAGCCAGGACGCTGCCCGAGCTGGTCGCTCAGGCCGCGAAGCGCCAGGTTTAGGCGTGCCATGTCTACCCCGCGCCGGCGCCGTTGCGCGGCGTTCTCCCGGGCGAGCGCCTTGCCGGGCACGTACCGGGTCAGGCAGTACCACAAGCCATTCTCCTGGACTAGGTCGCCGACCTGGTCGGGGACGACCCAGCCCGCGCCCGCGAGATGGCGAAGTACCGCGTGCTCGTAGCCAAGGTCCGCCGTGGTCGCCGCAGAGTGATAGCGCCGCAGTACCAGCCGCTGCCGGTCGGCCGTCACCACCAGCCAGCTGGCGTTCTCCATCGGAACGTCCTTCAGCACCGCGATGCTGGCGGCATGCATGCCCATGGCATCCAGCACGCGGGAAAGCGGGGCGGTAGCCACGGACGCTGCCTAGCCAGCCGGGCCTGCCGGGTCCGGCAGCCGTCCTCTGGTCACTGACCTACTTGGAACTGCACGCGCGCGATGTCCTCGCAGATCTTCGCGAAAATCTCGCGGCGCAGCCGGTTGTGCTCTTCGTCAGCGTCGTAGACCCGGTACGCGTCCGCGTCCTGCCAGTCGTTGGTGATTGCGAAGCTCCAGCCGCCTGGGCGCAGGGCAAGATCGCATCCCACGTTCATCGAGATCATGCCGGGGTACTCGAGCGCGGCGATGGCCGCCAGGCCTTCCTGCAGCAGCGCAGCGTCGGCTGCCTGCTGTGCGGGGTCGGCGGCGTTACGCAGCCGCCCGACGACGACGTTCCGGATCAATTGCGACTCCTCGGTACTTCAACTGAACGGCCGGGCTTGAATACATACCGCACAAGATGGCAAAACATAGGATGTGCCGGAACACTACGACTCAGCGAGTATCGCCGAGGATCTGGGAGAGTGCCGACAGCGGGGCCTGGACTGGCTGGACCGCATAACGTCGACTCAGCGGCGCGTTGCCGCCGCCTCCCTGCAGGAGCTTGCAGCGGAATACGTCCACAGCCGCGGGCTGCTGGCGTCGGGCCGGATCGCGCAGATCAAGGTCCTCCTCGCCGACGGCATCGCTGAGCTCAGGACCCGCGGGCATCCCTCGGACGCGACGATGCTGCTCGAGCTTTTCTTCGGCAGCTCGGTCGACGGGCCGATCCGGCCGCCGGGGGTGCTGCTCCAGAGCGCCAGGAAGAAGGCGGGCGAGACCGAGGCGCGGTTCCGGGAACGGCGGTCTGCTCTCATGCGGTCGTTCGCTGAGTTCCTCATCACGTTCGTACAGTCGATGCCGCGAGCCGCCGTCGAGCCACCGGACGACGCGCCCGACTACTGGAGCGGGTATGACCAGCCGCAGACAGGTTCCGCGCCCGACCACGACCGCTTTACCGGCCTGCTGACGAATGCGGTGAACGCCACGATCATCGGCATCACCAACGAGCGCCTCCTGGCTGCGCTGCAGACCGCCCTGAGCCGCAAGAGGGAAGCCGGGGCGCCCGACGCGTTCTGGAACTCGCTGCGGATCGTCTTCCTCGGCGAGTCGCTCCTCGACGCCGTGAACGACGAGCGCGAGGAATTCCATGATCCTGAGGAGGCTTTGCGCCAGCGGCGCCTGGAGCGGACGTGGGCCCGGCGCTCCATCGGCGTCTTCCTGAAGAGAACGCACTCGACCAGGTGGGCGCTCTACGACTGGCAGTACATACCCGTCGTCACGGGCTCGCTGTTCGAGTTCCAGGACGGCAGGAAACTCGTCCACCTGCTCATCAGGCCGCCGCGCCGGCCAGCGTCGGATTACCTGTTCATCGAGGTGAACGACCACCACGACGAGTTCAGCGCCGTCTTCGAAGACATCGTCCATCACAGCGCGGGCGACACGATGATCGTCCCGGTCGGCGCCCCCGCGGGGGGCACATTTCAATGTAACGAAGTGCGGCTGCACGCGAGGGTGCTCAAGGACGGTTCCGGCGCCAGCGGCTGGCTTCCGATGGTCATCGTGATCACCTCCAGGGTGCGGAACGGCAGGAAAGAGGCAGTCCTGCAACTGCGGACTGTCCAGAACTCGGCTAGGGAGGAGAACCGGCTGTCGCACCTTGGCGGCCACATCCTCAATGAGGATCGCGTGCGGCCATCCGGGCAGGCACTCGATGAGGTGCCAAGGGCGTTCGACCTGATACACGACACGCCGCTGAGCGCCGCCAAGCGACTGGTGCGCGACGCGACGGGAACCGACCCGGGCGCGGAGTTGCGCGCAGTGACCACCGGCAGCTACCTGTATCCCGACAAGGAGCACCTGTTCTTCTTCGTGTTCGCACTCGAACTGCCGGAGAGCCTGCACTTCCCGCGGCGGGCCGAGATGCACCCGTTCCGGCTGTCAGAGTTGCTTGGTATACGAGCCAACCAGGTGCTCAACTCGGCGGTTCAGCTTTGCTCGAACGCCGGAGTTTCGCAGCGGGCGTTTGCCGCTGCCGCGGAAGTCCTGGCCCTGAACCTGGTGCTGCACGACTGCCCGGACCAGGCCGAGATAATGCTGAGCCTGATCGACAAGCCGGCCGAAGAGCGCGCCGCAGCGGCAGCGGCGATGAGCGAACTCGTGGTGGACCGTACCGCGCCAAGCTGGATGGAGCCGACTCGCGAGGTGCTTCTCGAGGGGCTGGCCGGATGGCATTACCGGGAGTTCTTCTCGGCCCTGCTTCCGCTGTACGCAGAGATCGGCATCGACGAGGCCGCGGAACTGTGCTCAGCCATCAATGCCGATGAGCAGAAGCGAGCCGCCAGGGATCGCCTCGCGGACCTCTACCAGGACGAGCACTTCGTCGCGGTATTGCCGATGGAGCTGTGACGCTCGGTAGCCGCCTCATGGCTATCAGAACATGACAGAACAGCCATTAGGTGAGTCCTTCCCTCAATGGTAGGCATGTGAAAGACTGAACAGCCAGTAAAGGCCCTCTGGCCATCACATGTCAGCCCGTCATCGGCGGCATGGCGGAGGCGGCCACCCACTCGCAGCAGCGGAGAACAGTTTCGTGCCGTCTGACGCCCACCCACAGACTGATGCTGTACGCGTCGCCGCCTACTTCGACCGGCTCTATGGCTCCCAGGAGCACTACTGGTGGCACCAGGAGGATCGGTACTCCACTGACCCCGATTCCTACCCCAGTGCCTTGCTGCCGCAGATGACGCTCCGCCTGCTTCTGGAGCGCGCCAAGACTGACCCTGACGATGGCCGGACCCGTCGCGCGCTTGACCTTGGCGCGGGTGAGGGCGCGGACTCGATCCGGCTAGCGCTGCTCGGGTACGCGGTCACGGCCGTGGACGTCAGTCCGGAAGGGACTAGGAAGATCAGGAAATTCGCGGCAGACGCCGATGCTGATGTGACTGTAGCCACGGCAGACATTGGCGAGTATCGTCCAGAAGGTCAGTTCGACGTGATCATCTGTAATGGCGTTCTGCACTACATTAGGGACAAGGCGCGCGTCATTGGCCGAATGCAGGCGGCGACGAGGCCCGGCGGGCTCAACATCGTGTCGGCCTGGAGCAGTTACTCGGACGTGCCGGCGTGCCACAATAGCGTGCCGGTGTATTGTGATGACGAGGACGGCGTTATCGCTGGCGCCTACCGCAGCTGGGACATAAAGCTACTATACTTCGACCGTAAGAAGCCGGAATCGTCTCATGACGGAATGCCAAGCCACTCACACAGTCACATCAAGGTCATAGCGGAGAAGCCAGGGCCCTAGAACTTCGTGGTGCAACTTACCGCTGAGTGAGCGGCCTAAGGCACTTACGAGAACGAAGAACGTCATGCGTGATTCGGATTCTGCGTCAGAGTTCCCTTCCTCACGCGTCGGTCCCGCGCCCTTGATCACGATTGTCATCCCTACCTACAACCTTGAGTCTTACATAGTGCCGTGCCTGGATTCGATCACCAGTCAGGCATTCCAGGACGTGGAGATCATCGCCGTTGACGGCGAGTCCATGGACCTTACGCGCGAACTGCTGGAGAAGCGCATGATCGATGAGCCCCGGCTCACGATGATGTGTAACGGCCGGATAGGCCCCGGGGTTGCGCGGAATATCGGGGCCCGGAAGGCGACCGGCAGCTACATCTGGTTCGTCGATGGCGACGACGAGATCGCTCCCGGCTGTCTGGCCGAGATCTCGCAGCGGCTCCGGGCTGAGCGCCCGGACGTGCTTCTGATCAACCACGCGGAACTGCGCGACGACTGGGCGCTCGATGTCGGCCAGGATGATGCCTTGCTGAGGCGCGAGGACAGCAGTCCATTCGCGCTCGCAGGGCGTCCCTGGCTGCTGGACGTGGGCCTTGTCTCCTGGAACAAGATTGTGCGGCGCGAATTCTTCGAGTCGATCGGCGCTGAATTCGTACGTGACTGGCCGCATGAAGATGTGCCGGTGTCTTGCGAGCTTCTCCTGGCCGCACAACGGCTGAGCGTGCTTAGTGACGTGTGCTACTACCACCGCAAGCACCGGCCTGGATCTGCCACGGGCTCCGGCCCGCGGGCCCGGCACTTCGAGGTTTTCGACACGTGGCGCCTTGTCCTCGAACGGAATCAGGCCAGGCTGCGGCATGAGTCAGATGGGCTCCGCATGGGCCCCGAGATGTACCAACGGCTGTTCCAGCGCTCGATCTGGCATTGCACCACGATCCTCGACACGGCCGGCTACGTCGCAAAGCCTGACAGGCACGCGTTCTTTAATCAGATAGCGGCCCTTTATGCCGAGTACGCACCTGATCCTAACCGGCTGCCGGCCGGGTTCCGCGGCGTCAAGTTCTGGCTGATAGCGCGGCAATCATATCTGGGATTCTCGATCCTGGATCCCTTGAACAAAGTCCGGGTCAGGCTGGAGCGGTTGGTCAAATCCGACCCGTCGTGACAGGCTTAAAGGCCGTCGGCAGTCATAGTGCGGCTGGCTGGGCTCTGGCTTTCGCTTCGAGCCCAGCCAGCATTCGGATACCTAGGCAGCGTCTCGGGTTCTGGTCTCGGGGTCGGGGTCAAGTGATTCAGGGAATAGCCGGCGACTGGCTAGCTCGGCTTGAACCTGTGCCTTTGACCGAGGCCAGACGATGGAGTCCGCGTCAAAGCCTACAATCCGCCGGGCTGTCGCTTCCACAAGGCTGTGTGGCGGCTGGCCCAGACTCCAATTCTTGTCCTCGCGGTGGCTCGCGAGGGTGACAATCGCGGCTGCGACTATCGGCGATCCCACAGCCGCTGCTGCGATGCATACGATTATGGCGAGCATTGCGGCCACCTCCTCTCCGCGGCTCCGGTAGCACTTCGGGCAATTTCAGAGTCGCGGAAGGTGGTGCATTAATACGAGCCTAGGACTGACCAGAATCGCGCAGAAGCGGCTCACCTTCACGTGAAAGTGCACAGATTCAGGCGTGCGACTCCGGCGAGCGTCGCCCGGGCGCCGGTAGCGGCGCACATCCTCATCAGCGGCACGCGAACAGGCGGGTGGCCTCGTGGCCCGCGGGATGTTGGATCTGGTCGTTGTCACGGGACAATTCGCCACGACAGAATGAAACCCGGCACGGGCTTGCTGTGGCTGCCGGGCAACGTGACGTGGAGGCCAGATGAGCATCCTGGGCACCAGGGTGACGAGGACGGAGGACCCGCGACTGCTGACAGTCGGCGGCACCTACGTCGATGACCTGCGGATACCAGAGCTGACAGGGGCGGCGCGCGTGACCTTCGTGCGTACGCCCGTGGCGCATGCCCTGATCAAGGGCATCGACGCCAGCGCAGCACGCGCAGCGCCTGGCATCATCGCGGTGCTGACCGCCGCGGATATGGACGATCTGCCGCCGCCCCCGCCTGCACCCGCCGAAGGGGAGGGGCCAGGCGAGGGGGCGCCGCTGCCGCTCGGCGCGCCGTGGTCTGAGCCGCTGCTAGCGGTCGACCGGGTTCGCTTCGTCGGCGAGCCGGTGGCCATGGTCATCAGCGACGACAGCTACTCCGGTGCGGACGCGGTCGAGCTCGTGGACGTGGACTATGAACCACTCCCTGCGGTCGTGGGCTTTGACCGCGCGCTGTCCGGCGAATCGCTGCTGTTCCCCGAGGCCGGCACGAACGTGGCAGCCAGCTCCGGGCAGCCCGCCGACCCGGCAGCTTTCGACCAGTGCGAGGTCGTGGTCGAGCACACCATCGTCAACCAGCGGCTCGCCCCAGTGCCCATGGAAGGCCGCGCCACGGCGGCTGTCTGGCAAGACGGGAAGCTAACGGTCTGGGTGAGCACGCAGAACGCGCAGATCAGCCGGTTCATCCTGGCCGGAGTGCTCGGCCTCGATCCGGCCTCGATCCGGGTGGTAGCCCCCGACGTAGGCGGCGGGTTCGGCGCCAAGATCGGCGCGGACCGGGATGCGCTGCTGGTCGCCTGGGCGGCCAAGCACACCGGCCACGCCCTGCGCTGGGTCGAGACCCGCAGCGAGAACCTGGTCGCCATGACCCACGGCCGCGGTCAGCGGCACGTAGTCAAGATCGGCGGGACCAGGGACGGCCGCGTCCTGGCCTACCAGCTCGACATCGTGCAGGACACCGGCGCTTACCCGCGGATGGGTGGCTTCCTGCCGTTCCTGACTGGCCTCATGGCCACCGGACCGTACGCGATCCCGAGCGTGCATGCGGTCAAGCAGGTCGTGGTGACCAACACAACGCCGATCTCGGCCTACCGGGGCGCTGGCCGGCCAGAGGCAACGGCGGCCGTCGAGCGGGCCATCGACCTGTTCGCCGCCGAGATCGGCATGGATCCGGCCGAGGTACGCAGGATCAACCTGGTGCCGCCGGACCAGTTTCCCTACCACTCACCGTGCGGGGCCGTCTACGACACAGGCGAGTACGTCAGGGCACTGGACGTCGTGCTGGCCGGGGCCGGATACGCGGAGCTGCGCGCAGAGCAGGCCCGGCGCCGGGACAACGGCGACGTCCGGCAGCTCGGCATCGGTGTCGCGAGCTACGTGGAGATCACCGCCGCGGATGCGGCCGGAGGCGAGACCGCGAGGCTGATGGTGCATGGTGACGGCACCGCGACCGTGTACACCGGCAGTTCGGCGCACGGCCAGGGCCACCACACCGCCTGGGCCATGCTCGTGCAGTCCGAGCTCGGCATCCCGATGGCGGATGTCACCGTGGTGCATGGTGACACCGACCTGATCCCGCTCGGCGTCGGCACGTACGCCTCCCGCTCGCTGCAGCTGGGCGGCACTGCCGTGGTAAAGGCCGCGGTCGACGTGAAGGACCAGGCCCGTCAGGTCGCCGCCGACCTGCTGGAGGCCAGTGCGGCCGACCTTGAGCTGGACGTGGACCGCGGCGTCTGGCAGGTCCGCGGCGACCCGGAGACCAGCCGCAGCTGGGCGGACGTGGCGGCGCACGCGGGACCCGACGGCCTGGCGGCGGACGCCAACTTCACCGAGGGCCAGCCGACGTTCCCGTTCGGCACGCACCTGGCAGTCGTCGAGGTGGACACCGAGACCGGCAAGGTCACGCTGCTGCGGCACGTCACGGTCGACGACGCCGGGACGGTGGTCAGCCCGGTGCTGGCGGAGGGCCAGCGCCACGGCGGCATCGCCCAGGGCGCAGCCCAGGCCCTACTGGAGGAAATGGTGTACGACGCCGACGGCAACCCGGTTACCGGGACCCTGGTGGACTACGCCATCATCACTGCCGCTGAGCTGCCCAGCTTCGAGTTGCTGGCCAGCGAGACCCCGACGACTATCAATCCGCTGGGTGCCAAGGGCATCGGCGAGGCCGGGACAATCGGCGCGACGCCGGCCATCCAGAACGCCGTGGTCGACGCGGTACGCCACCTCGGTGTCCGCCACATCGACATGCCCGCCACCCCGGAGCGGGTCTGGACCGCGATCATGCAGGCGAGGGAGAGCCAGTGAAGCTCACCGTCTCAGTCAACGGCAGCGAAGTCGCGGCCGAGGTGCCCGACCGCACCCTGCTCGTGCACTTCCTGCGCGACGTCGCCGGCCTGACGGCGACGAACGTCGGGTGCGACACCAGCTCATGCGGGGCATGCACCGTCCTGCTCGACGGCCTGTCAGTTAAGTCGTGCACGCTGCTGGCCGCTCAGGCCGACGGCAGCGAGGTGCTGACCGCCGAGGGGCTGGCCAACGGATCGGGGGAGCTGCACCCAGTGCAGCGTGCCTTCCACGCCGAGCACGGCCTGCAATGCGGCTTCTGCACGCCCGGCATGGTCATGGCCGCGGTGTCGCTGCTTGAGGAGAACCCCGCGCCGACCGAGCAGGAGGTCAGGACGGCGCTGGAGGGCAACATCTGCCGGTGCACCGGCTATCACAACATCGTCAGGGCAGTGCTGGCCGCGGCCAGCGAAAGGCAGGCACGGTGATCCCGGCAGCGTTCACCTACAAGCGGGCATCCTCGGTAGAGGAGGCCCTGGACCTGCTCCGCAGCGGCGGCGAGGAGGCCAAGTACCTGGCCGGAGGGCATTCGCTGCTGCCACTGATGAAGCTAAGGCTCGCGGTGCCGGAGACGCTGGTGGATATCGGCAGGCTGCCCGAGCTCAGTTACATAGAAGAGGACGACGGTCATCTCGCGATCGGGGCGCTGACCCGGCACTACCAGCTGGCCGACTCGGACCTGCTGGCCCGCGAGGTGCCGCTGCTCGCGCATGCGGCCGGCCAGATCGGCGATCCGCAGGTCCGCCACTGTGGCACCATCGGCGGGTCGCTCGCGCATGCCGATCCCGCGGCCGATCTGCCTGCGGTGATGCTCGCCCTGGACGCGACGCTGGTCGCGCGCGGACCTGAGGGCAGCCGCGAGATAGCAGCCGGTGACTTCTTCCGCGGCCTGTTCGAGACCGCGCTCGAGCCTGCCGAGCTGCTCACCGAGATCCGCATTCCCCGGCCGCAGGCGGCCGGCTGGTCCTTCCAGAAGTTCACCAAGCGCGCCATCGACTGGGCCATCGTCGGCGTCGCCGTGCAAGGCGGGAACGTCGCGCTTGTCAACATGGGCCAGACGCCGCTGCGGGCGGCCGGGGTCGAGGAGGCACTGGCAGGCGGTGCCAGTGCCGCGGAGGCGGCAGAGCGAGCCGCCGAGCGGACAAGCCCTTCGGACGACCTCACCGCCAGCCGCGGCTACCGGGAGCACCTGGCCAGGGTCCTGGTCCGGCGCGCTATCGAGGAGTCGCGCGCAGCAGGCTAGCCGCGCCTGAGCTGCCGCCACTGCCGACCGGCGGCCAATGTCCTCCGCCAGTACTATCTGGTGAGTCCGGCCGGTACCGGGCCGGCGGCGTCCGAGCGAACGCGGGCGGCGTCGCCTCAGCGATGGCGATGGGGGAGCGACATGGCTACTCCCGCTCAGGCGGCGGGCAGCCGCGGCCTGACGCTATCGCGCCGGCATGCGGCGGGCGCGGCCAGCGCGCGCGGACTGCTGTTCACGGTCCTCGGCGAGTTCGTGCTGCCCGCCGGCGGCTCAGCCTGGACCTCGGCGTTCATCGAGGCTTTCGCCCGCGTGGGGGTGGAGGAGAAGGCAATCCGGCAGGCACTCGCCCGGACGGCCGCCGACGGCTGGATCAGGCCCGAGCGCAACGGGCGGCGTACCCGGTGGTCGCTGACCCCCGAAGGCGAGCAACTGCTCACCGAGGGCACGAAGCGGATCTACGCGTTCGCCGGGTCGCAGCGCAGCTGGGACGGGTCCTGGCTGCTCGTGCTCGCCCGCGTTCCGGAAAGCGACAGGGCGGCCAGGCACCAGCTGCGCACGCGGCTGAGCTGGGCCGGCCTCGGCACCCCTGCCCCTGGTATCTGGATCACCACCCATACCGAGCGCATCGACGAGGTGGAGCACGTGCTGCATCAGGCGGGCGTCGCCGACTGGCAGATCTTTGCGGCAGAGCACCGCGGCGGCGGCGACCTCGCCACGCTGGTGGGGCAGGCATGGGACCTTGCCGCGATAGAGCAGCAGTATGAGGAGTTCCTCGCCGAGTTCGCGTCGCCGGCCGCCGATGATCCGCTGGCGCGCATCATCGAGCTCGTGCACGCCTGGCGCCGCTTCCCGTCCGTCGATCCGGGGCTGCCGACGCGGTTGCTGCCTGTCGGCTGGAGCGGCGCGCGGGCGGCGAAGCTGTTCGCCGCCAGGCACGCGCGATGGTCACCGGACGCCGCCAGGCAGTGGACAGCGGTCAACGAGGCGGCCAGCTAGGCCTTTCGCCATGCGACCGCAACGTCGCCGAGTTCAACGGCAGGCGCGGTCGGCTTGATGCTGCGGAGATGCAGCGGCAGGCTTTCGAAAGTTCATTGACGGCCGGGTGCTCGCGACTGCGACGTCTATCAGCGCGTGCAGGCGCTCGGCGAGGCGTCGCACTGGTCGCGAAATCGCTGCGGCGGCCCTTCCCATCTGCTCGTCAACCTCGCGCTGCTGCGCAGGTGTCATGGGCTGCGGTGCGAGGTAGCGGGTCATCTGATCCGGCGGAAACATGTATCCTCCCGGCAGTATTGCGAAACATTGTCGGTACACAGTCGAGTCTCCAGCTGATAATGTGGGGCTGTCAAGCGAGTTTTGCGGCTGCTATCTTTCGAAAGACGGTCGGCTTCGGCGGGATGTGGCCGCGAGCGTGCTGCACGGCGCTAGCGGGACGCAGGGCACTAGCGGGACGCCGAGCACTAGCGAGACGAAGGCACAGCAAGACGCGGAGCACTAGCGGGACGCAGGGCACAGCGGGACGCGGTCACTGGAAGGAGGCGGCGTATGCCCGGAAGGACCAGCAGGCTGATCGCCGCGGAACGGGCCGAGCCTGCGCAACAGGCCGCACACCCTAGCGCGAGCACCCTGACCAGCATCGCTGCCGAAGCGGGCGTTTCCCTGTCGACTGTGTCGAAGGTGCTCAACGGACGCACGGACGTCGCGCCGGACACCCGCGAGCGCATTGCCCAGCAACTGCGCCGGCACGGGTACGAGCCGGGCTCGAAGCTCGGGTTCGGCGTAGTGGATCTGCTCCTCGGGGCCGGCGAGTGCACCGTGAGCGCGGAGCACAGCCCGTGGGCCGAGGCGCTCATCCACGGCACGGTCGTGGCGGCCGCCGAGGCAGCCCACAGCGTGGTCGTGACTCCGGTAACGTCCCCGAGCGAGTTCGATCGGTGGCTATCCCTGGCCGCCGTCCGTGGCACCCATGGCGCTCTCAGCGTGCTGCACCTGCCCCGCGGCACGGAACTCCAGCGGCTGGCCGAGGCCGGCATCCCGGTGGTGGTGGTCGACCCTGCCGAGGAACCTGGCGCAAATGTCCGGTCTGTGGGCACCACCAACTGGCAAGGCGGCCTGACCGCGACGCGCCATCTCATCGAACTTGGGCACCGCCGCATCGCCGCTATCAGCGGCCCGCTGAGCCTCTGGTCGAGCCGGGCAAGACTGGACGGTTACCGCGCTGCGATGCTGGAAGCGGGGCTGCGCGTGGACGAGGAGCTGATCGTCCACGACGCCTTCTCGGTGTCCGGCGGCCGAACGCAGGCGATGCGACTGCTCGGCATGGCCGACAGGCCAACCGGGATCGTGGCAGGCAGCGACGCACAGGCGTTCGGCGTCCTGCAGGCGCTCAGCCTGCTCCGGCTGCGGGCTCCTGACGATGTCAGCGTCGTAGGTTTCGACGACGTGCCCGTTGCTACCTGGGCAGCGCCCGCGCTCACAACCGTCCGGCAGCCGCTGGCAGCGATGGCAGCGACCGCGTTCCGGATGCTCAGGCCCAGCGGCGCAGACGCGGCAGCAGAACCGCATCACATAGAGCTGGCCACGACCCTGGTGGTGCGCGACAGCACCGGACCGCCCCCGGACAGGGCCTAGCGACCGGCGTTCGGCGACACTTGATGGATGACGCCCTGGCGCATCCGTGACTTCCACGAGGACGACCTGGACGCCGCGATCCGGCTCTGGGATGACCCCGCGGCCGGAAGCAGGTCGCCGGTATTCGGGGTGTCTGACCTCATTACCGCCGTCCGCGCCGATGCTCCGGCTGTCGTTGCCGTCGTCGGGGACGAGCTCGTTGGCGCTGTCGTCGCGACGGTGAACGGGACCAGGGCGATGGTCATGCGGATCAGCCTCGCTGCGGGCTGGCGGCGGATGGGCATCGGCAGTGCGATGCTCACCGAGCTGGAGCGGCAGCTGGTCACGGCGGGGGCGCACAGGATCTCGTGCTTGCTGGCCGACGAGAACGAGATGGGTGCGCTGGCACTTGAGCACTGCGGCTACACAGTCCACCCCGGCATGCGGCTGTACGAGAAGCTAGAGCCGGTGGGGCCGGAGGACGTCGGTATCCTCCGGCAGCTCGGCGGACGCATGATCCGGGCCGGCGCCTGGGCGCAGCTCAGCGGGATGAACAGGGAGAAGGAGCTGATCGAGCGCCGCATCATCCTGCCGCTTGCCAACTCCGACGTGGCCGCGCGGCTGGGACTGGTCCCGCCGCAGGCTGTCATCTTGTTCGGCCCGCCCGGCACCGGGAAGACCACGTTCGCCAAGGGCGTCGCGTCCCGCCTCGGCTGGCCGTTTGTTGAGCTGTTCCCTTCGAGGCTGGCCGGTGACTCGCCGGCCGGGCTCGCGGCGGCCCTGCGGGAGGCGTTCAGCCTGATTGCCGAGCTCGACAGGGTGGTGGTCTTCATCGATGAGGTCGAGGAGATAGCTGGCCTGCGCCGTCCGCGTGCAGCGTCGGCCAGTCAGGGAGTCACTAACGAGATGCTCAAGCTCATCCCGCCGTTCCGCGAACTCGATGAACGGCTGCTTATCTGCGCCACGAATTCCGTGCGGGATCTCGACACGGCGTTCCTGCGGCACGGCAGGTTCGACTACGTCATTCCCGTCGGGCCACCGGACGATGAGGCCAGGCGCGCCATCTGGGAGCGGTATCTGACCGCGATGCCGCATGCGAACGCGGACATGGCAGCGATCGTCGAGCAGTCAAGGCTGTTTACCCCGGCCGACATCGAGTTCGCGGCGCGCAGGACAGCTCAGCTGGTGTTCGAGCGCGTCATGTTCTCGGCGGGCGAGGAGGTCACGACGACGGCCGACGTGCTGAGCGGGATCCAGCAGACGCGACGCACTCTCACTCCGGAGATGGTGAGCCAGTTCGAGCAGGACATCAGGGATTACGCGCGGCTGTAGCGGGATTAGCGCCGGGTCAGAACTTGTGCCTGGTGGCGCCGAACGGATCGCCCTTGGCGTGGGCGAAGACCTTGACGGGCTGCACTGCGAACACCATGGCCTGCCCGTCGCCGTCGGGACTGGTGAAGCAGCCGTTGCCCGCCTTGAACTGCCAGCGTCCGTCCCACTTGGTGGCGAACGCCGCAGCGAATCGCTTGAGCGCATCCGGCTCGGTGACCTGAACGGCCGTGCCCTCCACGACGACGTCCAGGCCCTCGTCCCAGGCGTTGCATCCCGTCGTCACCACCACGCGCGGATTGGCCCGCAAGTTGATGAACTTCTGCTCCTCCTCGCCGGTCGAGAAGCAGACCACGCCGTCAGCCCACACGGCGACGACCGGCGTCACGTGCGGCCTGCCGTCTGCGCGGACCGTGGAAAGCCAGAACAGCTGCGCGGCATCGAGCGCGGCGCGGGTCTCGTCCCAGCTAACGGCGGTTGCGCCCGGGCTGCTATAGCGGGTGTCCAGGGTGGTGACTGGCGTGGTCATCGGGTTCCTTTCTGCGCTGGCGGGATTAACGAGCGCGCCCTCTGAAGGTCAGACGGGCGGGACCGCTGGAAATTATCGGCCAGGCCGCACTTTCCCGCCCGCCGCTGACGCAGATGAGCCGGCGGTGCGGGCGCGGGCAGCCGGACATGTTAGAAAGTTGCCCGTTGACCACTGGCGGATCCTCGGTGCGAGGCCGGAAAGAAGGTAGTCGTTCCCGCCCAGGAAATTACGTTCGAACTGCTCGACGGCCGGCAGGCGCTCGCACATGCCGACCAGCTGCAGGCTCTGCATGCCGAGGTGTATGCCGATCTGCCGCCGGAGGCCAGCAACGACGGCGAGCGCGTGGCCGGCCAGTTCCTGGTGCAGTGCCGCCAGCCGGGCTTCTCCCTTGCGCAGGCCCGCAGCGGCGGCTTCCTCGTCGGTTACGCCGCGGGGCTGCCGCTGCGTCCGTCCACCTCCTGGTGGCGGAACGTGACCACCTCGCTGCCTGATCAGGTTACCGATGAGCATCGCGGCCGTACCTTCGCGCTGGTCGAGCTGGCGGTCCGCGCGTCCTGGCGGCGTCAGGGCATCGGCCGCTCGCTGCACGACCTGCTACTGGCCGCCCGGAGTGAGGAGCGGGCGACGGTGGTTGTCCCGTCCGGGGCCGCTGCGGCGCAGGCCGCGTTCCGCAGCTGGGGGTGGCACAAGATCGCCCGGACGCGCGATCCCGGCTCAGGCTTGCCCGCATCTGACGTGCTCATCACCGCCCTCGGCGGGACTCGCGGCGGCTGAGCTGGCGGGCATGCATGGTGCCGGGGCCGGCGGCGTGAGCGCGGCGGCCGCGTTGTTAGGCTCGCTGGCACTCAGTGTCAATCGGGGGCGTCGATCGGGGGCAAATCATGCGAACAATCGCGAGAATCACTATTCCCGTAGAAGCGGGCAACCGGGCGGTTAGCGACGGGACCATCGGCAAGCTCATGATGAACGCTGCCGAGCAGTGGCGGCCCGAGGCCATGTACTTCACCGCCTTCGAGGGACGCCGGTCTGCGTACATGGTCTTCGACATGCAGGACTCAGCCGACCTGCCCGCCTTCGCCGAGCCGTTCTTCAACGAACTGGACGCTGAGGTGGAGCTGGCTCCGGTGATGAACAGCGAGGACCTGCAGCGAGGGCTGTCCCAGCTGGGCTGACGCGGCGCGCCCCTGGCCGGCGTGGCTTGCGGTAAGGGAACCCACGCCGGCCGGGCTACCTGCTGGCATCGATTGAGAAATCGGTGAAGGCGAAGGTCGAGGGGATGTTGTCCGTCGACACGATCTCGGCACCGTAGTCAACCTGGCCGAGGGTGGAACTGGCGGGTATCCAGCCCCTGGCGATAAGCCAGTCGAACACCTGCAGCAAGTTCACGGTTCCCGAGGTGAAGTTCGTGTCGGCCACGAACGCTATGTAGCTCCCGCTTGACGTCCTCCAGACGCTGTAGCCGCGGCCGCCAAGCGACACTGTTGCCTCGACGGAGCCGGACGGCGACTGGTGGAAGTTCTCTGTCCAGATCATGACCTCGGTCGACCCCGAGGTGGCAATCCCGTTGATCCAGATGTCGTAGGCGTCCTCGTAGATGCCGACGTGCGGGCTCGTCTCGGCGAAGCTGCTGGAGATCGCGTGGAACGAGCTGATCGCCGGCTCGCTGAAGGTCTCCTGCACGTTCGGGTAGGTCTTGACAGCCCCATTCCCGCTGTCGTTGTTCATGTCCGCGACTACATACCAGTTGCTGTAGGAGCACGCGGAGAGGGTCTGCGTGACGCTGTAGCCACTGACGTTCCACATGTTGTTGAAGACGTAGTAGCTGCCGTCGGCCCAGCCGCCCATGGCAGCCGAGGTGACGAAGGCAGGCTTGGCGCAGGTAGTGCTTCCGGCTGCCGGGGCGGGCGTCTGGGCGGGCGCGGATTTAGCGCCGCCGCCAGCGGGCGTCGACGACTGCGAGCGCGAGCCGCGCGGGGCGGGCGCGGATGAGGCGCCGGGGTCCGCCTGTGGCGCGGTCGCGTCGCCGGCGCCCGGCCGGGCGCTGCGCTGGACATTGCCCGCCGCAGCGCTTGTCCCGTTTCCATGGCCGATGCTCCGGAGCGCCACGAGCGCGCCGGCGACTGCCAGCACAACGACGACGGCGACGGCGATCGCCGCGGGCCGCCGGCTGATGATCGGCCGGTGGCGGCCGGGATGAGCTGGCCTTTGCATAACGCGACCGCCGCTCACTGCTAGTAAGGTCAGGCGCGGACACATGCCGGTTGGAACCGCCCGTGATCGTACTCGGAAGCCCGCCCAGATATCAGTAAACGGGTCGATTTAGCGGCGCCCGCCTCGGTGCTCCTGCGGAATGCTTCCAGTACTCCGCCGTCTACTGGGTACTGGTGCTGTGTGACAAACCTAGTGCCATCGTCGAGCGCGGTCCGGCGCGCATATCAGGAGGAGCTCGGCCCGGGGCAGCGATCCGCCCTGCTGAGCTGGCTGGCCTTCACCGGCACCTTTGCCGGGCTGCGGGCGCTTACCTACAGCATCCGGGCCGGCAAGGGCCCGTTCCGTAACATCAGCGTCGGAGGCGAGCACCTGCACCACTACATGTGGGGCATTGGCTTGCTGTCCACCGTCGGCGCGGTTGCCGTCCGCGGCGAGGAGCGGCAGCGCCGTCACCCCGCCGTTGCAGTCAGCTACGGCACCGGGCTTGCGCTTATAGTCGACGAGTTCGCGCTGCTGCTTGACCTGCGGGACGTCTACTGGGCCAGGCAGGGCAGGATCTCGATCGACATCGGCATCGGCGGTATCGCCCTGGCCGGGTCCTACTTCGCGGCGCTTCCGATGCTGCGCAGGCTCAACCGGGAGCACAAGGAGGGCGTGGCCGGGCCGGCGGCATCTGACGCGGCGCCCGAGCCTCAGGCGGGCCCCAGCTAGTAACGCCGGTTGGGGAAACCGCCTCTTAACCGGAAGCTGATTGTCCGGTAATGCCGGTACGGTCAGAGCCGGACGGGCCCGCCGGGCCCGGCGTGGTGATGACTGCGCCTGGCCGGCAGCCCGGCCCGAACCCTGTACGCAGCTAGGGAAGGGCCAGCTTAACCATGGATATCCTCCTCATTGCCGGTCTGTGGCTCGACGGGTCCGCATGGGACGCGGTTGTCCCGCATCTGCGGGAGCTTGGCCATCGGGCCGTGCCCCTCTGGCTGCCTGGTCAGGGAGCGCCGCCGGCCGCGGCCACGCTCGCGGACCAGCATGCCGCCGTGCTGGCGGCAGTCGATGCCGCAGCCGGCAAAGTGGTGGTCGTCGGTCACTCGGCCGCCGGCACGCTTGCCTGGATGGCTGCCGATGCCCGGCCGGAGCAGGTGGCGCGGGTCGTGATGATCGGGGGCTTCACGTCAAGTGATGGCAAGGCGTATGCCGACTTCTTCGAGCTGGAAGACGGCGTCATGCCGTTCCCCGGCTGGGAGCCGTTCGACGGCCCGGACTCGGCTGACCTTGACGACGAGAAGCGTCAGCGCATCGCCAGCGCCGCGATCGCGGTCCCGGAGGCGGTGGCCAGGGGGATCGTGCGGCTGCGAGACGAGCGGCGGTTCGAGGTGCCGGTCACGCTGATCTGCCCCGAGTTCTCCCCGGCGGAGGCCAGGGGGTGGATCGACGGTGGTGAGGTACCGGAGCTGGCGAAGGCCAGGCACGTCGATTACGTCGACATCGAGTCCGGTCACTGGCCGATGTTCACTCGCCCGGCCGAGCTGGCCGGCCTGCTGGCGGCGGCCGCGGATGCGGCGGATGCCGTGGATGCAGTGGATGCAGCTGATGCCGCGGATGCCTGACCGCAGCCCGCCGGCCGCGACCGGGTCGGCGAGCCCGCTCACCGGGGTGGGCTACACGACGCGGCCGCTGGACCCATCCACCTGGGACGCGTTCGCGGAGCTGGTCGAGCGCAACAACGGCGTCTACGGAGGCTGCTGGTGCGTCGCATTCCACACGGCGTACGAGCGCGAGATCAGTGATAACCGGGCGCTGAAGCAGCAGCTAGTCCGCGCGGGCGAGGCGCACGCGGCCCTGGTCTTCGATGAACAGGGGCTCGCTCAGGGCTGGTGCCAGTACGGCAGCCCGGACGAGCTCAGGCTCAGGCACCGCCGTGAGTACAGCAAGGACCCGCCGCCTCCCGCCCGCTGGCGGATCACCTGCATATTTGCCGACAAGAGCCATCGGGGCCAGGGCATCGCGCGCGCCGGGCTCGAGGGCGCGCTCGCGCAGATTGCCGCTGCAGGCGGCGGCCTGGTCGAAGCGATCTCAGAGACCACCACCGGCCGCGTCGCTCAGGGCCGGTTCCTGTTCAGCGCAACGGTCGAATTGTTCGAGCAGCACGGGTTCGCGCGGCAGCGGCAGGTGGGCAAGCACGCGTGGATCGTGAGCCGGGATGTCGGCCCCGCTTAGCGCCTCGTCGCGGACTGCACGGGGCTGACCCAGATGTGGCAGCGCGGTCAGTCGCGGACGCCGAACAGGGTGCAGGCCCGGTCGATGGCGCTGAGCAGGCGCTCGTTGCCAGCGGTGAGGCCGGCGAGAATGTCGTCCACGCCGCGAAGGCCAGCCCGGTCGACGAGGGTCTTCTCGTTGATGACCCACTCGCCCCGCGCGGCCAGCACGGCGTGCGCGCTCTGGCAGGCGGCGGTGGCTATCGCGCCTGCGGTCTCGGCGAGATGGCCGCGGCCGGCATGGGCACGGCGGGCGTAGTCGAGCGTGGCCAGAGCGTCACCGCGCCACCTGGCCGCAGCGCTGCGCCGCAGCGCGGGCGGATAGCCGGGCCTGGGCAGCTGGCCGTGCAGCACCCGATGAAGTGCCAGTTCGGCGACCACGATGTAGGTGGGCACACCGGCCAGGTAGAACAGCAGCCGCTCGATGTCGAAACGTCCCTGCCGGGCCTCGGAGATCCGGCGCTCCACGTCGTCGAGATCCCGGTAGTGAACATCGACGCGCCGGCTGCCCGCGTGCAGCCAGGCGCCGCCGTTGAACACGCCGCCGCCCCAGCCGCCAATGGGGAAGATCTCGCCGGGCCAGCCCAGCGAGCGGAGGCTAGCCGGGTCAAAGCCGGCGCCGCGGTAATACACCGCGAAGTCCCAGTCACTCTCCGGTCCGGCGGTCCCTGTGGCGCGGGAGCCGCCCAGGGTCACCGCCTGAACACCGGGCAGCCCGGCCAGCAGATCGCGGGCTTCCGCGCAGAATGCGTCACCGCCGTCCTGTGGCATGCCCGCCAGTATCGGCCATGATGCGCTGCAGGGCCTTAGCCGGGTAGTTCACCCATGGGCCGCGTCTACTGGGCCGACACAGTAGCTGTGTCATAGCCGCCAGCCTGGCAGCCACATGCGGGCCACCCAGGCGGCATGGCTGATGCGGGCCGCGGTGAGGACCGGGTACATGAATGCGAAGTCCGCGACGACCACGAGCAGGTAGCCGGCGGTGAGTGCCAGGCAGACTCTGCGCCATGGCCGGCCAGACCTGCGCAGCAGCCAGCCAAGACACAGCGTGATGGCAATGGCCAGGAACGGGTCGAATGCAACCGCGTAGAAGAAGTAGACGATCCGGTTCCCGTGCCACGCGAACCAGACCCACGGCAGCCATCCAGCCAGGACGCACAGCACTGTCGCACCGGCCCGCCAGTCGCGCGTCGTCAGCCACCAGGCCACACAGGCAAGCAGTGCCGGTATCGCTGCCCACCATATTGCCGGCGTGCCTATGGCCAGGATCTGCTGCACGCTCTGCTGGGTGCAGTGTGACGAGGTGCAGACGCTGGTGTTGGCGTAATAGAACGTCATCGGCTTGGTGAGGGCAAGCCAGGACCAGGGTGGTGACTGAGGAGTGCCCATCAGGCCAAGGCCGTAGTGCAGCATCATCCTGGTGTCGTGGTAGAAGGAATCCAGCGCCGACCAGACGGGCACGTGGTTGCCGTGCAGCGCTGCCCAGTTGCGGTCATAGCCGACGGTCGAGGCGAACCAGCCGCTGTAGCTGGCGAGGTACGCGGCGGCTGGCGCCACGACGAAGCTCACCGGCACCCAGCGGGCCGCAGGTAAGAGCGCCGCGCGCGCTGGTCGGCTCACTCCGGCCTGCGTCATCGCGGTGGTATCCCAGGCGATCGCGAGCAACACGAACACCGGGATGTACCACAAGGCGTTCCACTTCGTAGCGCAGGCAAATCCAATGCAGATGCCGGCCAGCAGGCGCCACCAGCGGAACCCGCGCGGCAGCGGATGACCGTTGCCTAAGGCCTCGTCGGCCGGCCTAGCGAGCCTGGCCAGCCACTTGTCCCGGTCGATGAGCAGGCAGCCGAATGCGGCGAGAATCCAGAACATCAAGAAGATGTCCAGCATGGCGGTGCGGCTCATCACGAACTCCAGGCCGTCCACGGCCAGCAGCAGGCCCGCGATGCAGCCGAGCAATGTCGATCCCGTCATCCGGCGGGCGATCCTGATCGTCATGAGGATGGCCAGCGTCCCGACGACGGCGGCGGCGAACCGCCAGCCGAACGGGTCCAGGCCGAACATCCACTCCCCGGCGGCAATCATGATCTTGCCAAGCGGCGGGTGGGCGACGAACTCGCCTCCCGAGGCCAGAATGTTCGTCCGGCCGTACAGCAGCAGGGCCGGCGCGTTGGGATTGTGATTGACCTCAGCGCCGTGCCGCAGGATCCCGTAGGCGTCGGGCACGTAGTAGAACTCGTCGGAGACCAGCGAGCGCGGCGTTGTCAGCCGGTAGAAGCGCAGCGCGCCGCCCGCCACCGTCACCGCGACTGGCCCGGCCCAGTTGCGCGCGGTGGCATTCGCTGCGGCAGCCGCCGCCTGCCGCCGAAGCCATGCGCTAGGCCCAGCGGGCAACTCCAATGGTGCGAGGCTCACGGGCCGCTAGCGTAATCCAGGTTGCTTGCGCCGCGCGCCCCGAAAGGCGAATTCGGCACCGTTTCCGCTTTTCCCGCAACAATCGGATTTGATCGGGGATCTCTGCAATTCACGGATCTGGGTCTTAGCAAATACTCGCGGATTTCTCAGGCTACCTTCGAGTCACCATTCATAGCCGGGAGGATCCTGTTACTGTCTGCTTGACCTGCGACGATCGGTGCGCGTTCTGCAGGCTGATAAATCGGCAGACGCCACCAAAACGCAACTGGCGTGTCGAGTCAAGAAAGGCTGAGCAGGTATGACAATAATTCCCCGAAACAGACAGCTCCGCGGCGTCCTGATAGGCTGCGCGGCGCTGTCTGCGGTAATGGCCGGACCAATACTCGTGGACGCCACGGCATCGGCCTTACCCCAGGTGTCGACGTGTGCTGAAGGCGGAGTTTGCCTAACCCCCGTGGCAAACACCGTAACCACCGGCACGACCGTGACGCAGACGCAGACGCAGACGGAGACAGTGCCCGTAACCACCCTTGAGACCATCACCGAGCCCGTGACCACAACGGAGACGATCACGGCGCCCGGCACCACGGCAACGATTGTCCGCACGCTCACGGTCACGACCACCGAGCCGGTCACGCAGACGGTAACGACGACCGTGCCGGTGACCGTGACGGTGACGCAGACGGTGCCGGTCACCAATACCGTGACCAACACGGTCACCAACACCGTGACGAACACTCTCACCAATACGGTGACCAACACCGTCACCAACACCGTCACGAGCCCCACGACTGTGACGGTGACCGTGACCGTGACGGCGACCAGGTCGAACACGTTCACCATCCCGACCACGGGCTTCGGGACCACGACCGCCACCGGCGCGTTCCGCGTGGCTTTCCGGGGCCGGTCGGGGGATACCACCACCAGTAGCTCGGCATGCGGCCAGGCGGGCTCAACACAACCGCTGGGCGGTGGCGAAATCGAGGTCTGCGGGCCAGGCAACGGTCGCGTGGCGATCTATCCGACCACTCCAGGGCTGTACGACTCGCTGGTTGATGACGACGGGTCGTACTACGCCTCGGCGGGGCTCTTCGCGCCGCAGTACGTGTTCGGCCGACTGGCAGGTTGCTATTACGTGCCAGGCACGTCGTCTGTTAGCTCGGCGAACACGACCGGCACCACCGGCGACTTCCTTGCCGACGCGGTGGCCTTCGGCACGAGCAGCCAGGAAGTCTCGTATCCCGTTCCGGTCCCGCGCAGCGACTGCAGCCAGCCGGAACTCGAGGCGGGGCACCACGACCACGTGCAGAGCCGCAGGTGATGCGGTTCGTGGCGTAGCCCGCCCGGTTGCCTGCTTCCGCCCGGCGCATGCCGGGCGGAAGCAGGCTCGGGCCTGGCCCGACGTTCAGCGTGGGAGCCAGACTGCCTCGTGCGCTCCTCGTCGGGCCGGCGGCAGGTCCAAGCGCTGCCGGGCATCTGGGCGGCCAGGAGCGGATTGCTGCGGCTGTTCCTCGGCGACGAGCTGTTCCCGTACTCGGCGGCGTCGCCCCTGCTGCTGGACCGGATCGCGCAGTTCCTCGACGATCCCCACATCGACCCGGCGCTCGCCCGGGTGGTGATTGAGGGCCGCGACGTGGCAGAGAAGGCACTGCGGTCGCGGGCGCTGCCGTCCTAGCCAGAACCCGGCGCGCGCTTAACGTGGCCGTTCAGTCCCGAGCGCCAAGGAAGCCCAGCAGGGTGTCGCGGAACTCCGCGGGTGCGTCGACCCACGGCAGGTGACCGGCGGCGGGGAAGATGACACGGGTCACGACCGGCAGGGCCTGGGCCAGTGAGTCGACTGCCCATCGCGGCCGCAGGTCCGTCGCGCCGTCGATGATCAGCACCGGGACCTCAAGTTCCTTGCAGCGCGGCACCAGCGCGGGCTCGGACCACGACTGCTTCAGCTCCGTCCAGATCGCGTCGTGGCAGTCATGGTTGATCCCGAACCAGGGAGTTGCCATCGCCTCGGCATTGCGCATCGCGTCCCCGCCGGTGAACTCGGCGGACCAGGACAGGATCGCGAGCTCGCGGTCCTCGGCCGCATCCCGGTCCCGGCTCCTGAGCTCGGCCATCCGCGGCGCCACCGGGCCAAGCCGGTCGGCGGTGCGCTGCTGGAACTCCTCGTGCCAGGCCCAGCCGAGCCCGGTTCCGGAGACATAGGCCAGCGCGCTGACGCGCTCGGGATGGTCAAGCGCATAGCGCAACGCCAGCGTCGCGCCGAAGGAGTGCCCGAGCAGCGCCACTCGATCCGCCCCGGACCACCGCCGGAGCGCGTCCAGATCGGCAACCGACCGGGCCATCGAGTAAGGGCCGCGGCGCGCAGACCTGCCGCAGCCGCGCTGATCCCAGCGGATGACCGGCACGTGCGCGGCAAGCTCGTCCGCCAGTGGTCCGAACATGTCCCACAGCCCCGGTCCGCCGTGGCACAGGATCAGCGGCTCGCCTGTCCCGCGGACATCGCCCAGGAAGGACGCCCAGAGCTCGCAGCCGTCGTCGGCGGCGATGAAGCGGTCAGCCAGGGCCATGCCCCACGTTCTCATGTCACGTCGTGCGCAGCAGACAGGCACCGGCCCCGCTTGGCGAGAGGACCAGGTGCCTGGCTGCCGCGGACCACGGGCGGATTAGCCGATGGTCACCTGCTTCCATGTCTTGCCGGCGTTCGTGGTCTTCAGCAGGCCGTCGCTGGTGGCGATGACCGGAGTGCCGAGGAAGTGGATCACGTAGCCGGTTGTGGCGGAGACATAGGCCAGGTCATTGAAGCCAAGGCCCGCGTCGAGGTACTCCTCGCTCTTCCAGGTCTTGCCGCCATTGGCCGACTCGTAGAAGTAGCTCGCGCCGCTGGCGGCATTGATCGTGATGACCTTCGAGTTCCCTGGCGGCATCGCCAGTCCGTACACCTGGCCGGCCTCGGGTGGCGTGCCCGCCGCCAGGTGGAAGGTGTGGCCGCCATTGGCGGAGGTGAAGACCTCCTTGACGCTCAGCCCGGGCTGGGGGTAGCCCTGGTCCGAGCACGCGATCGCAACGTCGGAGGCGGACGCCGCCGCCACCGCGCTGGCGGTCACCGCGACCTTCGGGCAGTGGAAGGACAGCCTGGACCAGTGCTTCCCGCTGTCGGTGGATGTCCAGAAGCTCGGCTCAACGCCGTTGGCGCTGCCGGCCCAGACGGAGTGGCCGAATACCGTCACCAGGTTCAGCGGAGCCACCTTGGGAACGAGCGTCCACTTGCCGCTACCGACCCGGCTTTCGTACAGCCGCGCCTGATCGAGGCTGCCACCGGCCGGCTCGGTCGAAACGAACACCTCGCCGTCGGAGACGGCCAGGTCGATGATCTCGCCGGGAACGGCCCGCACCCTGCGCCAGTGCTTGCCGCCGTTGGCGGTAGCCCACAGACCCGGCCCGAACAGCCAGCCGTCGTTCCTGTTCTCGAACCGGACCGAACTCACCGCCGATGCTGGCGAGGCGGTGAACGTTGGCACCAGGGAGACGGCCGGCACATGGACCGACGTCCAGGACGTGCCGCCGTTGACGGTCTTCTCCAGCAGCGCCGCGCACGGCAGGGTGCTGCAGCTGCGGGTACCGAGCACGAACCCGGTCTTCGCCGAGACGAAGCTCACCGATTGCGCCTCGAAGACCTTCGGTGGCGGGCTGCCGCTTGCTGGCTCCGCCAATGCGCTGCTGGCTCCAAGCGCGAGGAGTACGGGCACGGCGCCCAGCGCCATCGCCCGGCCGAACGGAACATTCATGATCGAGTCCACTCAGCCCTTCTTTTTAGTACGTCCTGTCCACCATGGACGCTGTTTGTGACGTCGCAGCGGGCGCGCTGGTTGGACCGAACCTCGGGCTATAGGGCGACCATGAAGAACGGCCGGGACCTAGACGAAGATAATTGGGCGCTACTCGACGATCATCAGCTGGAACGTGTGATCGGCGGCGACACCAAAGACGGGCACGGGAACCACTCCGCCGGGGTTCGGTCCCGCTTCGCCCTGCCAGCCGCCTTGCACTACGGTCACCACGTTGTCGCCCGTTGTGCCTTCGCCGTAGCCGTAGGCGCAGATCCAGCCGGCGGGCGCGCCAGCGTCGGCAAGGCTGGCGACCTGACAGGCGGTTGCCGCAGCGAAGTTGAAGTAGACATGCCAGAGACCTGTTCCGGCATGAACAACCTCTTGGACGCCGGACTGATGCAGGACCGTGCCATCGGTGTTCACTACCGCGTAGCCAAGGACAGTAGGCATTTGCGCCTCCTTCTGAATTGGCGCAGCCAAGCGCGCCTTTGACCTGTGCCGGACTCTAGGACGGCGTGGCGGATGTCAGCATCGTGGAAGTCCCCGAGGTTTAGGGATTTGTCGGCAGGACCCGACGCCATGCAGGAGAACGTCACGGCTGCGGTTGAAGTACTAGGACGTCGCGGCGACCAGCAGCTCGTCGGGCTCGGCGGGCCCGCGCCAGCGGATGGGCTTCGTGAGCTCAAGGCGACAGGTGAGCTGGAGTAGCTCTTCCAGCGCGATGCGAAGCTCGGCGGTGGCCAGGTGGATGCCGACGCAGCGGTGCGGCCCATACCCGAATGCCGGGCTCTGGCGGTGGTCCCGGCCGAGCCGGAACTCCTGCGGCTCGTCGTACACCGCAGGGTCTCGATACGGAGGGCCGGACTGCAGGCAGCAGGCTCACCGCGGTGCGCGGCGGCGAGCTTGCCGGGGCGGTCCGGCGGACCTGGACGCCATCAAGGACAGCGTCGCTGCGAGCCGGTCGGTCAACTAGCCCCGGCTACGGGCGGGAACGGCGACGCCGGACCGTCAGCCAGGCCAGGACGCCGATGGCCAGCACCAGCAGCCACGGGGAGAACAGCAGGTGCAGGACGATGCCGATCACGATCAGCGCCAGGACGGCGATGAGGGCAACGGCGATGATCCAGAGCATGTCGATCGGTCTCCATTCATGATGAGCTAGCAGAGCCAGCGGCCAGGGCAGCAGCGCCGCCGCCCCGCGACTCCAAGGCTGCCGCTGCACAGGACGAGGGTCGATCCGGATGAACCCCGGCTCAACCCTGAATCCGGTTCCAGGGACCTCAGGGACTGCATCCCGTTAAACTGAACGCTGGGGGCAAAAATGGCGATTATCCCGGAAACGGCACCGGCGTCAGTCTCGGCGGCACCTCGCTGGCGCCGGTCCCTGACGCTGTGGCGCTCGCCGGCCGATCAGCCTGGCTGGGCCCGGCCGGCGCTGCTGGCCATTGCCGTCGTCGCCGCGATCGCGTACGGCTGGGGAATGGCCGGCGCGAGCGTCGAGCCGTTCTACGGGGCAGCGGCCCGCAGCATGTCGGAGAGCTGGCACGATTTCATCTTCGCGGCGTTCGACCCGGCCGGCACGGTCACCGTCGACAAGCTGCCCGGCGCGCTGTGGCTCCAGGCACTGTCGCTGCGGGTCTTCGGCTTCCACATCTGGGCCCTGGTCCTGCCGCAGGTAGCCGAGGGCGTGCTCACCGTCCTGGTGCTGTACCGGGCAGTTCGCCGGCTGGCCGGGCCGGTGGCCGGGCTGACCGGCGCGGCCGTGCTCGCCGTCACCCCCATCACCGTGCTGCTGAACCGGGGTAACGTCTCGGACTCGCTGCTGATCCTGCTGCTCGTGCTGGCCGCTGACGCCACGTCCGCAGCGCTGCTCACCGGATCGCTGCGGCACCTGCTGCTGGCCGGCGTCTGGGTCGGCCTGGCCTTCCAGGCCAAGATGATCCAGGCCTGGCTGGCCCTGCCCGCGCTGGCCGCCGCGTACCTGCTTGCCGCCCCGGCGGCGAAACTGCGTATCCGGTGCGCGCATGTCGCGCTGGCCGGGCTGGTCACGGTGGTGGTGTCGCTGGCCTGGATGACCGCGGTCTCGCTGGTCCCGTCTCATGACCGGCCCTACGTGGACGGAAGCTCGAACGACTCGGTGTACGCGCAGGTCTTCGACTACAACGGCCTTGGCCGGCTCACCGGTGACTGGGCGCATGTCGCCGGGCCGCCCTCCCCGATTGTGATCGCGGCCAGGAAGAGCGGGGACTTGCTGAATGCCGAGACTTTCGGCATCGAGACGAGCTGGCATCGGCTGCTGGCCGGGCCGTTCGCGGCTGACGGCGGCTGGCTGCTGCCGGCGGCCGTAGTCGCCGCCCTGGGCGTGCTGATCTCCCGGCGCCGGCAAGGCAGGCGCGACCCGCTGCGGGCCGCCGTCGTGCTGTGGGGCGGCTGGTGGCTGGTCCTGGCCGTCTTCTTCAGCGCCGGCACGTACATCAACTCCTACTACATCGCGGCGCTCATTCCGGCGGTGGCCGCGCTGTGCGGCACCGGCATCGCCGCGTGCGGGCCCGGCCCGTGGCCGTCCAGGGTGCGGCTGTTCGTCGCGGCGACGGTGCTCGGCTGCGTCGGCTACGGCGCCTACCTGATGTCCGGGACGGCGACTGGCCCGGTGGCGCTGACCGTGGTGGCGCTGATCGTGGCGGCGGCCGCGGCCGCTCAGCTGCTGCTGCCCGCCGCGGGCACGGGCGGGCATCTGACCGCGGTCGCCTTCGCCGCTGCCGCGGTGCTCCTGCTGCCGGCGGCCGCGTCCGTGAGCTGCGTCGCCCGCGAGCTTGGCCCGTTTGACACCCCGTTCGAGTCGTCGCGGGTCGCGCACATTAGTCACGCGCTGGCCGCTGCCGCGCCCGCCCTCACCCAGGCCATCCAGCGGCTGGAACTTCAGCGGCCACCAGGCGATGCCCTGTTCGGCACCGACACGTCCGGGCTCGCGGCCGCCTACATCCTGTACAGCGGCAGGGAGGTGCTGCCGATCGGCGGCTACCTCGGCAACGTTCCGGCCCCGACGCTGGCTACGCTGCGGGCCGATATCAGCCACGGCTACGTGCGGGTATTCGTGCTGCCCGTGTCACCGGCCGGCCAGGATCCGCGGGTGCGGTGGCTCGAGTCGCACTGCATCAGGCAGATCCGGCCCCCGCACCTGCGACCTGTCCCGTACGCGAACTTCGTCTGCGGACTCCCCGCCCCGCAGCCGGTCCCGGCTTCGCCGAGAGAGGTGGAGGTACAGGAATAAGGCGCCTCGCCCTACTGCGGGTGGGTTGTCATGAGCCCGGCTTCACGGCCCACGCGGACACGCCGTTGTTGTTGGCGCCGAACATCCAGTTGCTGGCGAAGACTGTCTGCGCGAAGTCCAGGCCCTGGGCAATGGTTCTGATGACCTGCCCGGTGGCGGCATCGACGAGGTAGGTGTAATTCGGCACCGGGGAGCCGCCGTAGGTGCCGAGCGCGATCACGCCGCCGCCGTCCATGGTCGGGCTGCCGATGACACCATCGGGCAGCGGGCTCTCCCATACCAGCGCACCCGTGCTCGGCACCCGCTCCTGGACTGTGCCGGCGGCCGTGAGCGCAGATCCGGGCGTGGTCTCGTTTCCTCCCAGGAAGAGGTCGTGGCCGTTGTACACCGGCGCTGCCGTGCACTGGCCTGAGCCCTTCGGGCCGAAGGGCACCCCGATCGTCGCCTGCCAGCGCACCCGCATGGTGGACCGGGAGACCGCGTAGAAGATCCCGTTCTTGTTGCACGCGCCGACGTCGCCGCCGAAGAACACCGGCGAGGCACCGAAGTCCCCGTCCGGGGACATCTGCGCGGCGGGTACCTGGAACCACCCAAGTACTTTCAGGGCGTCCGGACTGAGCTTGACTATCGACTCGGAGTAGCCGAGCAGGGGATGGGCGTTCGGTCCGTTGCCAGTCGTCGCGAACACGTCTCCGTTGGGCGCGACTGCGATGCTCGACCAGACCGACCCGCCGATGTCGCCCCTGGGCACGGTGTAGAACCGCGCTAGTTCCTGTCCGGTCGCCTGGCTGAACGCCATCACGCCGCCCGGGATCTGCGGTAGGTCGCACTCCGAGGAGACGCCGACGTAGATCTTCCCGTTCGCGACGGTCGGCGATGACCAGTCGTAGTAGTTGCTGACCTTGGGCGATGGGAGCGCGATGACCGAACGCCACTCGCGCGCCAGGTTCGACGCCCGCAGCGCGTAGAGATACCCGTTGCCGCTCGACACGTAGACGGTCTGGATGTGAGTGACCGGATCGGGGGCAACGGTGGCTGTCGAGATGATGCCAAGCCCGCCGCAGTTCTTCGTTGGCACGCGGCCGATGTAGACCTTGTAGAGCACCTTTCCGGTCTTCTCGTCCAGCTTGTAGAACCAGCCGCGGCGCGAGCCGATGTAGACGGCTCCGAGCGCGACCGTCGGGCTGGCCAGTACGCCCTTGCTCAGCGGGTTATGCCACTTCAGCACGAGGTCAGCAGCCGTGGCGGGGGTGATCGCCTTCTCGGCCGGGCTGTAGGAGGTGTGCAGGGGACCGTTCAGGTAGGCAGGCCAGTCCGCAGTCGCCCCTTTCCCGGAGGCGGCCGCTCCCGCGGACTGGCCCGAACGAGCCGCCACCGACGCTGCTGCCGTGCCGGATAGCGCCAGCAGCCCGGCAAGCCCGACGCTCACCACGGTGCCGAGCGCCCGGCCCGCCTTCCGTTTCGCGAATTGCACCAGCCGCGCTATTGTCGCGTTCATTATCGCTTTTCCCCGCCCGATTCTGTGCGCGGGTCACTGGCCCGCAAGCCGCTAATTCTGGCAGCAGCCGCATGTCCTCAGGGCGCTTTCGCAAACCGGGACGGGAATAGTCGGGCGCGAATATTGAGAAAAGCTGACTCGAGGTGAATCTTCCCGGCGCGGGGCCATTCCTGCCACGCGACGGGGGATGCCCGGCTCAGTCGGCCGCCACGAAGCTGACCCGCGCCAGCGGACTGCGCTGCACCCATTCCTCCAGGTCAGCCTCGGCCGCATCGGCACCGGAGCCGCGGCGGCGGTTGAAGTCGTCGACGAAGGCGGCCAGTACGCGACGGCGCTCGGCCGGGTCGGTGATGACGGTGGCGACGGCCGGCAAGTCCGCGACCACGCCGTGCTTGAGGTGGAACGTGAAGTGCGGATCGGCAGCCAGGTTCGCCAGCCAGTCGCGGGTGCGCGGCGCCGGAAGCCCGCTCAGGTAGATGGAGTCCTCGAACCGGTAGAACCAGATCTCGATCCGCCGTGGCTGGCCGGAGCGCCGGCCGGTCGTGGTGATGTCGATCGTCCGGTCCCGCTGGCTCGAGGATCGGTCGATGGCCAGCGCGTCGCGTATCTCGTCGCGCATCAGGCGGCCCGCCCGGACCTGGCATGCATGGCAGTTCCTCCCCTGGCCGCGGACACCGGCCGAAACGACGTTCTCATAGTCTGCCGCTACGGGCGGCATGGCGGCTTTTTCCCATTGATACGGTTGTCGTTCTGGAGCCGGGACGCCCTCGGCTCGCGTCGTGGGGTGATCGGGACATGGCCGAGGCTGGCGCTGGTGACCTGCTGACGCTGTGGAAGGTGGGCAGGGTCGAGCTGCCGAAGATCGCGCAGGTGTACACGGACGCCATAACCAGCATTGGGCCCACGGCGGAGTCGGGAGCGCTGCCAGTCGTCCTTGCCGGCGACGCGGGTGACGGTGCCGGGCTGCCCGTCGCGGCGGTGTTCCGCGCCTGGGCTGAGGTCAACGACGAGCTGCTGCGCATCCTGTCCGTCTGCGCCGATCGCGCGGCGGGGGCCGGCCAGGCGGTAGGCCGGGCGATCTCCGAGCACACCGGCACGGACGCTGACGGCACGAACGCAACCACGGCGGCCGGGCGGCAGCTATGGCAGCTGATCCATGATCCCAGCGAGGTTGACCCCGGCGACCCGGACCAGAATCCGCCCGAGCTGGCAGGCGGCGACGCGGCAGACCGCCGGGTAGCGCTCGAAGCGGTACCCGCCACGAGGTACCTGCCTGAGGTGACGCGGCGCGCCGAGGCCATCAGGAACCTGGTCATCGAGCGGAAGAAGGACGACGACAGCGGCTTCCAGGACTTTGTGCGGAGCCGGTTCGAGGACTACGCGAACGAGGTGAACGCCTCTTACGAGCAGTGGCAGCACTCCTACGAGGAGTGGTGGGCGGCGCGGCACGCCAAGGCGGTGCCGGATTCGGCCCCAAGGCCCGTGGTGTCGCCCGTCCAGCAGGCTCCATCCGGCACGGCGGAACTGCGCGCGGCCTATGAGCGGCATGTCGAGGAGTCCAGCGAGTGGATCATCCCAGCTTTCCGGGCGTGGGCCGTGCCGGACCCCGATGCCCTGTCCCCGTACGTGAACGCCATCCGAGCGGCGGAGGACCGGCTGGGGGATGGCCAGGTGGTTCGCGTCGCCACCAGCGCGCAGATAAACCTCGCCTCCCAATGGGACGGTGCCTACTGCACGGGCCTGCGGAACTTCCTGGCGTCGTTTCTTGTCATCGCCGGCAACCAGCAGACGATCGCCAGGACCCTTCGCGAGCTGCTGGAGGCGCAGCAGGCGCTGTGCCGTCAGGCGCAGGAGAACATGATCAAGCTCGCGGAGAGCATCCTGGAGGCGGTCCGGGCGGCCGGAAAGCCGGAGAAGTCTCAGGCGAAGACCTACCTCACCATTCTCAGCGCCGTCACCTGGATCGCCGCCGCCGCACTGGCGATCCCTTCCGGAGGAGCATCAATCTATGCCGGCGTCGTTACCTTCAACGCGGTCGCTGCCGTGTCAGGCGCGGCAGCGAGCCTGCTGCCCGGTGGCGATCCGAAGGTCCTTGACGCCGACACGGTCGATGGCGTCCTGGAGAAGATGTCGCAGGTCATGACCGAGGCGCGAGCTCAGATGGCGGCCAGGCAGAACGACATACTCGCGGCGCTGACCCATAACCAGACGGCACTGGCCGCGCTGCGGCAGGCCAGCACCGCTGCGGCGGCGACTCCGGTCACGCCGTCACGGCCCGCCATTCTCGATGCCGGGCAGGGAGAGATCGGCGCTCACCTGCACCCTAAGTAGTCGTCGACGATCTCGGGCGGATACCCGGACCTGCTGACTGCTGCCTCATCCGCCGACCCCGGCCCAGTCGAAGGCGTCGCCGATCCGCTGCAGTTCGCCCCTGGTCTGCGGGTCGCACAACGCGCCGCGCTGCCCGGCCAGGTAGCAGTCCCTGGCGGATACTCCGAGCTGCAGTGCGGCCGCGTAGTCAGTGGCCAGGTCCGTTGCGAACATCGCCGGGTCGTCGGTGGACACCGAGCAGGCGATGCCCGCGGCCGTCAGTTCGGGCAACGGGTGCTCAGCCAGCGAGCCGACCACGCCAGTGCGCAAGTTCGAGATCGGGCACACGTCCAGTACGACGCCGCGCGCCGCCAGTTCCCGCAGCAGCCCGGGGTCCTCGGCCGCGCGGATGCCGTGCCGGATCCGGTCGGCGCGCAGGCGGTCAAGCGCGCCCCGGATCGACGCCGGGCCTGCTGCCTCGCCAGCGTGCGGCACCGATCCGAGCCCGCCCTCCAGGGCGATCTGGAATGCCCGCGCGAACGGTTCTGGCGGGTATTCCGCCTCCGGGCCGCCCAGGCCGATGGCCACTACGCCGCGTTCACGGTACGCCACGGCATGCCGCGCGGTCAGCTCTGCCGCCTCCAGCGGGTACCCGCGCGGGATGTCGGGAGTCAGCCGGACCTGGACGCCGTGCTGCTCGGCTGCCTGCAGGGCGCCGTCGCAGTAACCGGTGAAGACCTCGTCCCAGTCGCATCCGCGCCCGGCCGGCTCGGCGGGGGTGAAGATTCCCTCGATGTAGACCGCGCCGTGGCTGGCCGCCTCGGCCGCGTAGTCCACCACGACCTGGCGGAAGTCCCGCGCGGTGCGCAGCGCCCCGGTGGTCAGCAGCCACACCCGGAGGAAGTGGGCGAAGTCCCGGTACTGGTAGAGCCCGGCAAGTCCGGCTACCGAGTCCGCGGGCAGCGGCACGCTGTTCCGCCTGGCGATCTCCAGCAGTGTGCGCGCCCGGACTGTGCCCTCCAGGTGCACGTGCAGCTCGATCTTCGGGAACGTCTCAGAACCTGATGGACCAGCATGCGCCGGCTCGGCGACATCGCTCACGTGCGCCTCCTTGATCGGAGGCGCCCTTCACCTGCTTGCGACAGGACGAGCGTGGCGGGAACACCCGCTGCAGCGCCTCTCGTCCTGCGCCGCCCACTATGCCACCGCGCCCGCGCCGGTCATAGGTTGGGACGGTGCCTGGTCGAAATGGGGGCGGTCCATACCTGGATCTGGACCGTGGCGCGTGGCTTGGCCTGCGCGCTAGCACTCCGATGTCGCTGACCAGCGGGGAGCTTGATGAGCTGCGCGGACTCGCCGATCCGATTCAGCTCAGCGAGGTCGAGGACATATACCTCCCGCTGAGCCGGCTGCTGCGCCTGTACTACGAGGCAAGCGGCGGGCTGCGCGAGACGGTCGGGGCATTCCTGGGCGAGCCGATCCGGCCGACGCCGTTCATCATCGCGGTCGCAGGCAGCGTCGCCGTGGGCAAGTCCACAGCGGCCAGGGTGCTCCGGACCCTGCTCTCGCGCTGGCCCCAGCGGCCGAGGACCGAGCTGGTGACCACCGACAGCTTCCTGTACCCGAACGCCGTGCTGGAAGAGCGCGGCCTGGCTGGCCGCAAGGGCTTCCCCGAGTCCTACGACCGGCGTGCGCTGCTGCGCTTCGTCCAGCAGGTCAAGGCTGGCGTGCCGGAAGTGACCGCGCCGGTCTACTCGCACCTGGCCTATGACATCCTGCCCGGCCAGCGGCAGTCCTTGTCACGGCCCGACATCGTCATCATCGAGGGCATCAACGTGCTGCAGCCGGCCCCGGCCGGGGCGCTTGCCGTCGCAGACTTCCTGGACTTCTCGATCTACGTGGACGCGAGGCCCGATGACATCCAGCAGTGGTTCCTGCGCCGGCTGCATGCGCTGCGGCTCACCGCCTTCACCGAGCCGCAGTCACCCTTCCGCCGGCTAGCCGACGTCAGCGTGCAGGACGTGGACGCCTTCGGCATCCATGTCTGGAAGACCATCAACGAGGTCAACCTCATCGAGAACATCCAGCCCGCGCGGGCCAGAGCCAGCCTTGTCCTGCATAAGGGACCCGACCATGCGGTCACCCGAGTGCGGCTCCGCCGGTTCTGACCAGACACAGCCGCGGGGCACTCCCACCCGGGCCAGCTTCAGCCTGGGCTCGCGGGTGCCTGGCGCTGCCGGTAGGTAGCAGCGCGCGCCTTGCCGCCACAGGCGTTGCTGGAACACCAGCGGCGGCGGCCGGGGCGGCTGACGTCGAGGAACAGCAGGCCGCACTCAGGGCTTGCGCACTCGCGCAGCCGCCGAGCGTCCGCGGTCGTGAACAGGGCGATGGCATCGCGCGCTACCGCGCTCAGGGCGCTTGCTGCTGGACCCGGCGCGGCTGCGGTCAGCGTCACAACGCCCAGGCTCATGCGCGGCACCGGCGGCGGCGTGGCGGCGGCGCGGTTGATGATGCGCTGATCGCGCGCGGCTGGCGGCCGGCCGTCGATGATGGCTTCCGCGGTGCGGTAAACCGCTTCGCGCAGGTCCCGCGCGGTGCGCAGATCCGCGCTGGTGACCGGGACGGGAACGTCGGATACGCCGGCCTCGGCGTACCAGCGGGCCAGGTCGCCGGGGGCGGGAAGCCGGTCGAATCCGCGCCGCCACCGCTCGCCGACGGTCGCGCAGAAGGCCAGGCACAGCCGACCAGAGCGGAAAATGAACCGCAGCTCTTCCGGCGCCAGCTATCGCTGCGGGGTTGCGGGCAGGCTCACGTCACGACTATGAGTCGTGACATGAGTCATGAACCGCGGGGCACCGAGGACACTCCGGGCGAACTCGAGCCAGGGTCTCGTGGCTGACGAGTACCGTGACCTGGCCAGCGACTACGACTGGCTGCACGACGACGATGCGCTGGCCGAAGGGCTGGCGATCACCCGGCCAGCGGTGGCGGGACTGCTCGAGCGGCTCGGGCCAGGGTGCACCGTGCTCGACGCGGCCTGCGGCACGGGCATCGACGCGGCGGCCCTTGCCCGCAGGGGCTTCCGCGTGCAAGCGGCCGACGGAAGCGACGCGATGGTCGAGGTCGCGAAGGCGCGATTCCGGCGGGAAGGGCTGGTAATACCAGTCCGCCAG
>DASPWG010000060.1:0-3860 GCA_035621915.1 Streptosporangiaceae bacterium | reverse complement strand
CTTGCTCGAAGCAGTAGACGAGCGGGCCGCGTTCCACCGCGACGGCGCCGCGCACGGCGTCGATCCGCCGGTCAGGGAACGTGAGCCGCGGCGTCACGTCGAGCGTGCAGCTGAGCACGTCACCTGGCTGCCAGGTCCGCCTTAGCAGCAGGTAGCCGTGCTCGTCGGCAGCCGTCAGTACCGGCTGCCCGTTGAGCCGCACCGAGGAGTCCCGGCTCCAGCCGGGGATGCGTGCTGCCAGGCCGCACACGGCGGCGGGCGCCTCACGCACCGTGAACTCGACGGTTCCGTCCCACGGGTAGCTCGTGGTCACCTCGACCCGCAGGACGCCGCCGCCTATCAGCGCCGTGATGCCGGACCCGGTGAGCTGGTGGACGTACAGGACGTCGTCGGCGACCGTGGCAGCGTAGTGGTCGAGCGAGGCGACAAGGCGCATGATGTTCGGCGGGCAGCAGGCGCAGCTAAACCACTCGCGCCGCCTGCCAGGGTCGTCATTCTCGAAGTGCCCGTCCCGGCGCTGCAGCGGGTTGACGTAGAAGAACCGGCGGCCGTCCGCGGACACGGCGGCGCCGAAGCCGTTGTAGAGGATCCGCTCCATCAGGTCGGCGAACCTGGCCTGGCCGGTGGCCAGCAGCAGCCGCCAGCTCCAGTGGAAGCTTGCGATCGCCGCGCAGGTCTCGTTGTAGGCACGGTCGGGCGGCAGCTCGTAGGCGTCGCCGAACGCCTCGCCCGAGTGCCGCGAGCCGTTCCCGCCGGTGAGCGCGGTCTTGGCGGTGACCATCTCGTCCCACCTGGCGATCGAGCTGGCCAGCAGCTCCCCGTCGCCGGTCTCGACCGCGACGTCCACGACGCCGCTCTCCAGGTACAAGGCGCGGACGACGTGCCCGGTTATCGCCGTCATCTCCCGCACCGGCTGGTGATCCTGCAGGTACCTGATGCCGAAACCGGAGTCACCGATCCTGCCGTGGCCGCGCTGATCGATGAACTGGGCGGCCAGTTCGAGGTAGGCGTCGGTGCCGGTTTCGCGGTACAGCTCCACCAGCGCCGTCTCGATGACCGGGTGGCCGTCCAGGCCTACCTCGCCGCCCAGGAACACGCTCACCAGGTGGTCGGCGAAGCGCCTGGCTACCTGCAGCAGCGCGCCACCGTCGAAGCTGCGGTTAGCCGCGACCGCCGCCTGGATCAGGTGTCCGGCGCAGTACAGCTCGTGACTCGACTCCAGCCGCGCGTAGCGCGGCTTGCCGAGGACCTCGGCGTAAGAGTTGAGGTAGCCGTCGTCCTGCTGGGCCTTCGCCAGCAGCGCGGTGGCTTCGGCGGCGAAATCAGCCAGCCGGGAGTCCGCCGCCCGCCCGAGCTCCCAGCTGATAGCCTCCAGCGTCTTGTAGACATCGGAGTCCATGAACGCCGGGCCCCGGTACCCGCTGTTCACTCCCGCGCTTGCGAGCCGGAGGTTGTCGAGGTTGCCGGCGGCCTCAAGCTGGCGCAGCGCGAGCGGCAGGCTGGCGGCGCGATTACGCTGCTGCCAGTCGTGCAGCAGCCCTCCGGTTAGCTGAGCACCCTGGCCGCCCAGGGGCCGGTGCGCGACCCGGGCCGCCAGGGTTGGATAGACAGGCCCGCGAGCCATCACTATCTTTTCTGCGTCAGCCACGCGCCGGACTCCTGCCCGTAAATCGGTCCATAACCGGCGTCAGCGGCTATGCGCGCCAGATAAGGAATAGGTTTTCCTCAGTAAGCTAGAGTCACGCGAACCGGGCAGTCAAGGCCTATACAGGGGCTATTTTGATGCGGTAAGAAGGTCGGAAGCATTGCCGAGATGGGAGCAACCGTTTGCCTTCTGTAGAGCCGGGGGCTGAAGCCAGGCGGCCGACCATCAGGGACGTGGCCGCGCAGGCTGGCGTGTCGATCGGCACGGCTTCCAAGGCGCTAAACGGCCAGGGAAAGCTGCGCGCGGCAACCCGTGAGCGCGTCGCCGCGGTGGCCAGGGAACTCGGCTTTGCGCCGAACGTGCTGGCCAAGGCGCTACTGGCCGGGCGAACCTACACCGTGGGCCTGGTGACCACCGACAGCTTCGGCCGGTTCAGCATCCCGGTCATGCTCGGCGCCGAGGATGCTCTCGGCGCAGGCCAGATCTCCGTGTTCATGTGCGACACCAGGGACGACCCGGCCAGGGAACGGCAGTATCTCGACATGCTGCTGAGCCGCCGGGTGGACGGCCTGATCGTCACCGGCAGGCGGATCGAGCCGCGGCCGAGCATCGGCACCGCGCTCGGAATCCCCGTCGTCTACGCCATGACCCAGTCGCTCGACACCGACGAGCCGGCGATCCTGCCTGATGACCACGGTGGCGGCCAGCTGGCCGCCAGGGAGTTCATCCGGTCGGGCCGCCGCCGGGTAGGCCACATCACCGGGCCGGCCCGTTTCCTCGCCGCGCGCAAGCGGGCTAGCGGCTTCTGCGAGGCAATCGCAAGCGCCGGCGGACAGTTCTCGCCGAGCGACGTGCTGTACGGCGAGTGGAGCGAGCGGTGGGGCCGCGAGGGCGCGCACATCCTGCTTCGCGCGATGCCCGGCGTGGACGCCATCTTCTGCGGCAGCGACCAGATAGCTCGCGGGGTCGCGGATACGCTCCGGCTGCTCGGGCACCGGGTGCCGCAGGACATCGCGCTGATCGGCTTCGACAACTGGGCGCCGATGGCACTCGGCTCTGAGCCGCCGCTGACCAGCATCGACATGTGCCTGGAGGATGTCGGCCGGGCAGCTGCCGAGCACCTGCTCGCCGCCATCAACGACGCCCCGACGCACGGCGTGCACATCGTGCCCTGCCGGCTTGTCGTGCGGGAGTCGACCGACCTGCAGCCGGCCGGCGCAGAGCAGCAACCACCGCCGCCCACCGGACTGCCGCAGCCAGGCGGCGTTCCGGCGCAGGCGGATCGTGCAACGGCAGTCCCGGCTCAGTCGCCAGGCGGGGCAGAAGCCGCGGTTGCCGCGCACTCGCCAGGCGAGCCCGGCCAGCCGGACTAGCGGCACGCAGCAGCCGGGACAGCCGCGCAAGCGCCTTGACGTCGTGCCGCGGACTGCTTTGATTGGCTCGTAGCATCGGTCGACGCAGCTGCGGAGGGCCAGCCCATGACCACTCTGATGACGTCCTACTGGCCAGCCGATACCTCCAAGCCGGTGCTGGAAACCACGGTGGGCGCCGTGCTGCGGGCCGCGGCAGCCGCAGCACCCGGCAGGCTTGCGATGGTCGGCGGCCTGCCCGACCCGGCCGAGCGCAAGCGGTGGACTTACGCGGAGCTGCTGGCCGATGCCGAGCGCGCGGCGCGCGCCCTGGCCGCGAGGTTCGCCCCCGGTGAGCGCCTGGCGGTCTGGGCCCCGAACCTGCCGGAGTGGGTCATCCTGGAGTACGCGGCCGCACTGGCCGGCCTGGTGCTGGTGACCGTGAACCCGGCGCTGCGACCGGCGGAGCTGGCTTACGTCCTTGGCCAGTCTGGGTCATCGGGCATCTTCCTGCTGCCGGAGTACCGCAGCCCGATGGCGAAGTTCCTGGACGAGGTGCGAGGCGACCTGCCGGCGCTGCGCGAGACGTTCCTCTTCACCGAGTGGGAGGAGTTCATGCGCTCGGGGCCCGCGGACGCGGTGCTGCCGGAGGTACGGCCCGACGACATCGCGCAGATCCAGTACACCTCGGGCACGACCGGCTTCCCGAAGGGCGCGGAACTGCATCACCGGGGCCTGACCAACAACGCCAGGTTCTTTATCGAGCGGCTAGAGATTCAGCCCGGCGAGGTCTACCTCAACCCGATGCCCCTGTTCCACACCGCCGGCTGCGCCATGGGCGTGCTCGGCACCTGCCAGGGCCTTGC
>DASPWG010000059.1:0-8950 GCA_035621915.1 Streptosporangiaceae bacterium | reverse complement strand
CTGCAGGTCGATCTCCAGATGCCGGTCCGGTTCGGGCTGGAGTACCAGGCCGCCGACGGCAGCCGCCAGCGGCCCTACATGATCCACCGGGCGCTGTTCGGCTCGATCGAGCGGTTCTTCGGCATCCTGACCGAGCACTATGCGGGCGCTTTCCCGCCCTGGCTGGCTCCCGTGCAGGTGGTGGGCATCCCGATCTCGGATGCGCACGTTTCCTATCTGGAGCAGGTCGCGACCTGGCTGCGCGAGCACGGGATCCGGGTCGAGGTCGACGCGAGCGACGACCGCATGCAGAAGAAGATCCGCAACGCGCAGCGCCAGAAGGTGCCCTACATGCTGCTCGCCGGTGACGACGACGTGGCGGCGGGCGCGGTGTCGTTCCGGTACCGGAACGGCGAGCAGAAGAACGGCGTGCCCGTGGCCGACGCGATCGCCGAGATCACCGGGGCTGTGACCGGCCGGATCCAGGTCTGATGCCGGTGCAGGATGGCAGCGGTGCCCCCGCCCGCAGGGACGGTCTCATGGAAGTGCCAGAGGACATAGCGCCGGACGGGCTGCAGCGGCTGTGGATGCCGCACCGGATGGCCTACATCAAGGGCGAGGGCAAGCCCGCGGACGACAGCGCGCCGCAGTGCCCGTTCGACGAGATCCCGAAGATGAGCGATGCCGACGGCCTCATCGTCGCGCGCGGAAACGACGTGTACGCCGTGCTCAACCTGTATCCGTACAACAGCGGTCACCTCATGGTCGTGCCGTACCGGCACGTGGCCGACTACACCGATCTCACCGATGCCGAGACCGCCGAGCTCGCGGACTTCACCAAGCGCTCGATGACGGCGCTGCGCGCCGCCGCGCAGGCGCAGGGCTTCAACATCGGAATGAACATGGGCGGCGTGGCGGGCGCCGGCATCGCCGGTCACCTGCACCAGCACATCGTGCCCCGGTGGGGCGGCGACGCGAACTTCATGACCGTGGTCGGCCGCACGAAGGTGCTGCCCCAGCTGCTGAGCGACACGCGCGTCATGCTCGCCGACGCCTGGCCCGCCTAGCTGGCCCGACCCAACGTGACCCCCCCCGACACCGCGCCGCGCCACCCTGGGCCGCAGGACGTGACCCCCCCGACACCGCGCCGCGGCACCCTGGGCCGCAGGACGTGACCCCGACACCGCGCCGCGCCACCCTGGGCGGCACGACGTGACCCCCCCGACACCGCGCCGCGCCACCCTGGGACGGGACTTCTGGCTGTACTTCGGCGGCCAGCTGACCTCCCAGGTGGGCAGCTCCTTCACGCTGTTCGCGCTGCCGCTGCTTGTCTTCAAGCTCACCCACTCCGCCACGAACCTGGCCGTGACCACCGCGGCGAACTTCGTGCCGTACCTGCTGTTCGGGCTGGTGCTCGGGGCGGTGGTGGACCGGGTCGACCGCAAGCGGATGATGCTGCTCACCGACGTGGGCCGCGCCTTGGTGATCGCCGTGCTGCCGGTGCTCGCGCTGGCCGGGGTGCTGCGGGTGGAGGACATCTACGCCGTCGCGTTCGTCCAGTCCACGCTGGGTATTTTGTTCAACTGCGGCGAGTTCGCGGCGATCCCGAGCCTGGTCGGCCGCGACGACCTGGTCGCCGCCAACGGGCGGATCCAGGCCACCAACTCGGCCGGGCAGATCCTCGGGCCGATCCTGGCCGGGGTGCTCGTCACCCTCATGTCGCCGGCCGACCTGCTGTTCTTCGACGCGGCGAGCTTCTTTGTCTCGGCCGCGTCGCTGGCTGTCATCCGCCGCAGCTTCAACGCCGCGGACCGGCCAGGCAGCGCCGACGCCGGAGTCTCCGGGCTGCTCAGGGACGTCGGGGCCGGGCTGCGCTACGTCTGGTCGAATCCGGTCCTGCGCAGCATCTCGCTGATGATGGCCCTGATCAACTTCGTGGCCAGCACCGAGAGCAGCCAGCTGGTCCTGTTCGCCAAGCGCGTCCTTGCCGCCACCGACACCCAGGTGGCGCTGCTGTACGCGGCGGGAGCCGCGGGCGTGGTGATCGTCAGCATGCTGGCAGCTCCCATCCGCCGGCGGCTGAGCTTCGCGGTCACCGCGCTCGGCGCGCTCGTCGTCGCCGGGTTGACGGTCACCGCCATGGCCCTGATCGGCTCCTACCCGGCTGCGCTCGTGCTGTGGGCCGCATCCTGCGGGTTCGGGCTGCTGCTCAACATCAACACGATCGCGCTGCGCCAGGCGATCGTGCCCGAGGAGATGTACGGCCGCGTCGTCAGCATCGCCCAGGTGCTGGCCTGGTCGGCCATCCCGCTCGGCGCGCTGGCCGGAGCGGCAGCCATCCAGCTATCCGGCAGCGTCGCCGACGTCTACGCCGCGACCGGCTCGCTTACCGCCCTGATCGCGCTGTCGTTCGCCTTCTCCCCGGTCGCGCACGGCGACCGCTACCTGGCGAAGGCGGCCGCCGCCGCAGCGCCCGGAGCCGATCCGCCCGCAGGCGAAGCCGCCCCCGCCCAGGCCTGACAAGCTTTAAGGGCTGCTAGCAGAATGCTTGCATGGGGACTACATTGCTTGCATGGCAACTATCCACGTGCGCGAGGTTTCGGACAGCACCCTGAAGACGCTTAAGGTCCGCGCTGCCCGGTCTGGGCAGTCCCTGCAGGCATACGTTCGGCAGCTCCTTGACCGCGAGGCCGCTGTGCTGACTGGCGAGGAAGCGGCCGAGCAGGCCCGCGCGATTGCCCTCAGATCCGAGGTCACCGCTGATGACGTGACCGAGGCGATCAGCGCAATGCGTCAGGCCGCCAGTGATCGTCCTTGACACCTCGGCGATCGTTGAGTTTCTGGTGGGGAGCGATCCCGCGGCCGACGAAGTTCGCGCGATAACGGTGCGCCAGAAACTTGCCGCACCCCATGCCGTTGACCTGGAGTGTGCTTCCGCCCTGCGCGGGCTCGTCCAGGGCGGCAAGCTGCCAGCTGACGAAGGGGAACGGGCACTGCAACTGCTCGGCAAGATGGACATCAGGCGTTACGGCCATGTTCCGCTGCTCGCGCGCATATGGGAGTTGCGCCACAACATGTGGCCTTACGACGCCGCCTACGTCGCGCTCGCCGAATCTATCGGGGCAGAGCTGGTGACACTGAACGCCAAGCTGGAGAAGGTCCCAGGCCTCAAGTGCATCATTCGTAACCCGCGCGCCTAGCCCCACATCAGCCACGGTGCGAGCCAATGACCGAGACCGCGCCGCGCTGCCTAAAGCCGGGCCGGGACCGGCCCTGAGGCGACCGTTTACGTTTGGTCGCCTCAGGTGTCGGTTCCGGCCCGGCCCCAAGACCGGCGCTACGACGGCTTCGACGAAGTGGCTACCTTGTCGGCCAGGTGCGACGGAAGCGGCTCGTAGCGCAGGTAGGACCGGGTAAACGAGCCGGTCCCGTGCGACAGCGAGCGCAGGTCGATCGCGTACCTGATCACCTCGAGCTGAGGCACTTCCGCCTTGACCAGCGTCCGCCCGCCGGCGACCGGCTCGGTACCGAGCACGCGGCCGCGCCGCGACGACAGGTCAGACATCACCGCGCCGACGTACTCGTCGCCGACCAGGATCGCCAGCTCGTCCACCGGCTCGAGCAGCAGTACCTGCGCCTTGGCCGCGGCGTCCTTGAGGCCAGCGCGGCCCGCCTTCTGGAACGCCATGTCCGAGGAGTCCACCGAGTGCGCCTTGCCGTCGAACAGCGTGACCCGGACGTCGACCATCGGGTAGCCGGCCAGCACGCCCATCTCAAGCTGGGACCGGACGCCCTTCTCCACCGACGGGATGAACTGGCGCGGCACCACGCCGCCGACGATCTTGTCGACGAACTCGAAGCCTCCGCCGGACCCGGTCGGCTCGACCTCGACGTGCACGATGCCGTACTCGCCGTGGCCCCCGGACTGCTTGACGTTCCGCCCGAGGCCCTGCGCCTTCCCGGCCACGGTCTCGCGCAGCGGCACCCGCAGGTCGACGGTCTCCACGGCCACTCCGTACCGGGACGACAGCCGGTCGAGCAGCAGGTCGGAGTGAGCCTCGCCCATGGTCCACAGCACAAGCTGGCGGGTCTCGGCGTTGTTCTCCAGCCGCAGCGTCGGGTCCTCGGCGACCAGCCGGGCCAGGGCCTGCGACATCTTGTCCTCGTCGGCCTTGGACTTCGCCGCGATGGCAACCGGCAGCAGCGGCTCCGGCATCGACCACGACTCCATCAGCAGCGGCTTTTCCTTGTCCGACAGCGTGTCGCCGGTCTCCGCGGTGCCGAGCTTGGCCACGGCGCAGATGTCGCCGGCCTGGCACTGCCCGACCGTCCGCTGCTGCTTGCCGAGCGGCGAGGTCAGCGCGCCGATCCGCTCGTCCTCGTCATGGTCGGCGTGCCCGCTGGCCTCGCGGCCGTGGCCGGACACGTGCACGGTGGCGTCGGGCCGCAGCGTGCCGGAGAACACCCGCACCAGGCTGACCCGGCCCACGTACGGGTCGGAAGTCGTCTTGATCACCTCGGCCAGCAGCGGCCCGGCCGGGTCGGACTTGAGGTTCGCGACGGGCTTGCCGTCGATCGTCGTGACCGCGGGCATCGGATGCTCTTCCGGAGACGGGAACGCCTGCGTGATCACCTCGAGCAGTTCCGCCATGCCGATGTGGTGCGGCGCGGACGAGGCCAGCACCGGGTAGAAGCTGCCCCGCGCGACGGCCTTCTCCAGGTCCTCGATAAGCCCCTTGACCTCGATCTCCTCGCCGGAGAGGTAGGCGTCCATGAGGGACTCGTCCTCGCTCTCCTGGATGATCGCCTCGATCAGCGAGCCGCGCGCCTCCGCCACCTGGTCGGCGTATCCGGGCGGGATGTCAGCCTCGGACCGGCTGCCGCCGGTGTAGTCGTAGAAGCGCTCGGACAGCAGCCCGATCAGCCCCTGCACGCCGCCCTGCCCGTCGGCGACTGGCAGGTACAGCGGCGCCACCGAGTCGCCGAACGCGCCCCGGCAGGCAGCCAGCGCCTCCTCGAAGTCGGCGCGCTGGTGGTCGATCTTGGTGATGACGACGGCGCGCGGCGTCCCGGCCGAGGCGCACTCGTCCCAGAGCATCTTGGTAACCCCGTCCACGCCGTCGGCCGCCGACACCGTGAACAGGGCGGCGTCCGCGGCCCGCAGCCCGGCGCGCAGGTCGCCGGTGAAGTCTGCGTAGCCGGGGGTGTCGAGCAGGTTGACCTTGACGTTGCCGTGCACGAACGGGACGAGCGTGAGGTTCACCGAGCGCTGCTGCCTGATCTCTACCTCGTCGAAGTCACTGACGGTGCTGCCGTCCTCTACCCGGCCCTCGCGCTGGATGGTCCCGGTGTCGACCAGGAGGGCCTCGGCGAGTGTTGTCTTCCCTGCTCCGGAGTGGCCGACCAGCACCACGTTGCGCACGCTTTCGGGCTGGCCGGCCGCTGTTGTCCGGCCGGCGGCTCCCGTTGCGTGAGACTTGTCCGGCATTGGCATCGCCTCCTGGGCTTCTGAGTTAAAGGGCTCGCAGGTCTCCTGCCCTGGGTGTTCTCCTGTTGCACGCCCAGCCTTTACCTGACGGTCGGCGTTCACAAGCCCCCGGGCCAAAAGACCGGGGCCCCAGCCCTAATCGCCCCGACTGTTCTGGTGTGTCCGGGCCCACGGGGTACACCGGGGCGAACTCCGGGCCAGTAGGATCAAGCCGCCATGCTCAAAGTCCTGCGCCCCGCGCTGGCCCGCGCGCTGAACCCGCTGGGCCAGGCCCTGGCCCGCACGCCCATCACGCCGAACGCGGTGACGATCGTCGGCACCGTCGGCATGTCCGCGAGCGCCCTGTATTTCTTCCCCACCGGCCACCTGTTCTGGGGCGTGGTGGTCTGCACGCTGTTCGTGTTCTCCGACATGCTGGACGGCACGCTGGCCCGCATCAAGGGCACCTCAGGGCCGTTCGGGGCGTTCCTGGACTCGACGCTGGACCGGGTCGCGGACGCCGCCGTGTTCGGCGGCCTGGCGATCTACTTCGTCCGCGGCGGGCACAGCAGGCTGATGGCGGCGGTCGCCCTGTTCTGCCTGGTGGCCGGCTCGCTAGTGTCGTACACGAAGGCCAGGGCGGAGAGCCTGGGGCTGAGCTGCGACGTAGGCTTCGCAGAACGGACCGAAAGGCTACTTATCGGGCTTGTGGCAGCAGGCCTGGCGGGCCTTGGCGTACCGTATGTCCTCTCCATTGGTCTCTGGCTGCTGGCAGCGGCCAGTACCTTCACCTTCGGGCAGCGCGTGCTGGCCGCCCGCCGGTCTGCTGCCAAGCTTGCCGCCGGGCAGGCTGCCGCAGCCAAGCCAGCGGAGCCGGCTGCCAGCCCTGGGTCGGATGCCGTGCGCACTGGGGGCCGCGACCGGGAATCCCCGCCGAGAGGGTAAGGAATGCCGGGACTGAAGGACAGGGTCATCAGCATCGGGTACAGCCTGGGCTGGAGCCTGGTCTGCAAGCTGCCCGAGAACTGGGCGGCGGCCTGCTTCCGGTTTTTCGCCGACCTCGCCTGGCGCCGGGAGGGTCCCTCAGTCCAGACGCTGGAAGCCAACCTGGTCCGGGTACTCGGGCCGGACGTCGACGGCAAGCAGTTGCGCGCGCTGTCGCGCGAGTCCATGCGCTCCTATGCCAGGTACTGGCTGGAAGTCTTCCGGCTGCCGGTGATGCCGGTGCAGCGGCTGATCGACGGGATGGTCAGCGAGGGCCCGTTCGACGACGTCTGGGCCAGCCTGGCCGAGGGCAGGGGCGTCATCTTCGCGCTGCCGCACATGGGCAACTGGGACCAGGCCGCGGCATGGATCATGGCGGAAGGGGCAGGCTCTATTACAGCCGTGATGGAGCGACTCAAGCCCGAGTCGGTTTTCCGGAAGTTCCTAGCGTTCCGCGAGGGCCTGGGCATGGAGGTGCTGCCAGCCAGCGGCGGGGCGCGGCCGTTCGGGATCCTGGCGCAGCGCCTGAGGGCGGGGAAGGTCGTGGTCCTGGTCGCGGACCGGGACGTCACGGGGACCGGAATCGAGGTCGAGTTCTTTGGCGAGACGTGCATGATGCAGCCAGGCTCGGCCGCCCTGGCCGTCCAGACCGGGGCTGAGCTGCGGCCCGCGATCTTGTGGTTCGCGGGGGAGGACGGCTGGGGCACTCGGATCGGCGACCCGATACCCGTTCCGGCAGAAGGGTCTCGCAAGGAGCAGGTAGCCGTCATGATGCAGGAAGTCGCCCGGTTTTTCGAGGACGGCATCAGGCAGCACCCGCAGGACTGGCACATGCTCCAGCCGCTGTTCCTGTCCGATCTGGACGCCGACCGGCTGGCTGCGGCACGGGCCAGGATCGAGCGGAACGGACAGCAGCCAGGTCAGGTAGTGGCATGAAGATCGGCATCGTGTGCCCGTACGACTGGGAGGTGCCGGGTGGGGTCCGCGAGCACATCAGCGGGCTGGCCGAGGCGCTGCTCGAGCTCGGGCACGACGTGTCGGTTATCGCGCCGGCCGATGACGACGCCGACCTGCCCGACTACGTGGTCCCCGCGGGGCGTGCCGTTCCCGTCCCTTACAACGGATCGGTCGCGAGGCTTGCCTTCGGCTTCCTGTCGGCCGGGCGGGTGCGGCGCTGGCTCAAGGACGGCGACTTCGACGTGCTGCACGTGCACGAGCCCGCCGCCCCGAGCCTGTCCCTGCTGGCCTGCTGGGTGGCCGACGGGCCGATCGTGGCTACATTGCACGCGGCGATGCCGCGCTCGCGCGCGCTGCATGCGGCGCAGCCCATCCTCGCCTCGGCGCTGGAGAAGATCAGCGGCCGGATCGCCGTGGCCGAGGCAGCCAGGGCGACCCTGGTCGAGCACCTCGGCGGCGACGCGGTGCTCATCCCGAACGGCGTGCACGTCAGCCGGTACGAGAAGGCCGAGCCGCTGCCTGGCTTCCCCGGCTCCGGCGGGACGCTGGGCTTCCTCGGCCGGATGGACGAGCAGCGCAAGGGGCTGGACATCCTGCTCGCGGCGTTCAGCATGATGGCCGACGAGCGGCCCGGGCTGCGGTTGCTGCTCGCCGGGGCCTCCGGCGACGCCGAGGACGTGCTGGCCAAGGTGCCCGCCCGGTTCCGGGACCGGGTCGTGATACTCGGCCGGGTCAGCGACGAGGACCGGATCCGGATGCTGCACTCGGTGGACGTGTTCTGCGCGCCGAACACCGGCGGCGAGAGTTTCGGCTACGTGCTGGTCGAGGCGATGGCGGCCGGCGCCCCGATCGTGGCCAGCGACCTGGAGGCGTTCCGCCAGGTGCTGGGCGGCGGTGAGGCGGGCGAGCTGTTCCCGATCGGGGACGCCGCGGCGCTCGCCGCGGCAGCGGGCCGGCTGCTCGACGACCCGGCGCACCGGGCTAGCCTGGCCGCCGCGGCCTCCGCCGCCGTGCGCGAGTTCGACTGGTCGGTCGTGGCCAGGGACGTGCTGCGGGTCTACCAGGCCGTTGCCCCGGCCACAGGGCGCGTAGCAGTGTCACTGTGAGATTGGCTCGCTGTGACCTACCAGGCGGCCCGCAGCGGGCCGTCCCCTAGACCGGAGGCACCCCCGCCATGACCCCGATGACCAGCATCATCGTCATCGCCGTCGTTGCCTGCGCCGGGGTGTACATCTCCTGGCGGGCCGGCCGGCTCGACCGGCTGCACGCCAGGCTGGAGGCTGCCAGGTTCGCCCTGGACGCGGCGCTGATCCGGCGCAGCTCGGTAGCGCTCGAGCTGGCCTCCTCCGGCCTGCTGGATCCGGCTACCAGCGTGCTGCTGGCCGAGGCGGCCCACGATGCCCGGTCGGCGGAGACTGCGCGCGAGATGCCGGAGAGCGACCTGACCAGGGCCCTGCGCGCTGTCTTCAGCCAGCCGGACTTCATGACCCTGCTGGCAGGCCGGGAGGGCGCCGAGGAGCTGCTCAGCGAGCTGGAGAGTGCCTCGCACCAGGTCTTCCTGGC
>DASPWG010000058.1:0-9678 GCA_035621915.1 Streptosporangiaceae bacterium | reverse complement strand
GGAACCGAAACCATGGGCGCCAGGACTATCGGCTGCTGGATCCCAAGCAGCTCGCATAGCGGTGTGCGCGTCGCGGTCATGCCTTGCTCGGTTCGACATACGAGGTCGGCATCGAACCGGCGGATCGCCGGTCCCAGCCGTGGAACTTCGAGTAATCGCCCGCGTCCCAGGCCTCGCGCAGCCCCGGGGTGCTCAGATCCCAGTCCGGGCGGATCTCGCTGGAGGCGGCGCGCAGGTCATGCCACAGGTCGTAGAACGACGGGCGGCCCCAGAACCAGTAGCCGTTATAGACGCTGTGGATGACCAGCCCCGGCTTGAGCACCAGCGTGTGCGGGATCATGGGGTTGTGCTCAGGGTCGGTGTACTCGGCGATGTCCAGGTCCTGCTGGACGGTCCGGCCGGGATCGGACAGAAAGGTCCACTGGGCGCCCACCGACGCGCGGAACTCCTGAATGGTGTGATGGTCGTCAGTGGCGATGGTGGCCATCTGGGTGTAGGCCACGGCGATCTTCGAGTAGTTGGCCGCCAGCTCGAGGTGCTGCTGGTGCTCCTTGGGGCAGTAGCTGCCGCGCGCCAGGGTAAGGATCAGCGGATCGCGCCCCTGAAGCTCGCTGAGCTTACGCACCGTCCCGGTGTGGTCCGGGAGAGCGTAATCGGGGAAGACGCCGCCAGGTTTGATGTCAGCACGCATCGGATGATTGCCTCTCACAGCTGTCTATGGACTGTCTGGTTAATGAATCCGGGCCCGCAGGAAGTTCCCGATTTGCTCCGTGGCCTCGGCGGCCTCGGGAGTGCCGAGCATGATCGGGTAGACGTGCGGCAGGCCCTCGCCGACCTCCAGGGTGACGTCGACCCCGGCTCCGGTTGCCGCCGCGGCCAGGCGTTCGGAATCGCTGAGCAGCAGGTCGGCCGTGCCCACCAGGATGAGCAGCGGCGGGAGCCCGGCCAGCGAGGCGAACAGTGGCGACGCCAGGGGCGTCTTGGCGTCGGCTCCGGCCAGGTAGTCGGAGGCGAGCTGGCGGAGCAGGGCGGGGGTCGAGAACGGATCCTGGTCGACCCGCTCGGTCATCGAGGCCCCCGAGCTGGTCAGATCCACCGTCGGGGACATCAGTACGGCGGCCGCCGGCAATGCATCCGCGGTGTCACGGGTAGCCACGAGCAGGGAGACGGCGAGCCCTCCGCCGGCCGAGTCGCCGGCCACCGCCATTGATCGCGCGCTCAGGCCCTGGTCGGTGCGGAGCCAGCGCCATGCGGCCAGGACGTCGTCGATGGCGGCGGGGAAGGGATGCTCGGGGGCCAGGCGATATTCGGGGAACAGCACCCGCATCCCGCTGGCCCGTCCCAGCCGGGCGGCCAGCTCGCCGTCGCTGCGAAGCGACCCGAACTCGAAACCTCCGCCGTGCAGGAACAGGAGCACCCGGCCGGGGTCCGCTCCGGGGGCGGTCAGCCAGTGGGCCGGCACCCCGGCTGCTGTCACCTCGCTCACCAGCACGTCGTCGGGCACCGGATGAAGGCGGCCTGCCGGGGCGAAGGCGGCGCGGCGCTCTGCCAGCGTCGGCGGGGTCTGGCTGGCGCCTGCCTTCTGCTGGTCCCTGAGCGCGTCGATCACGTCCTGCATGGCCAGGCTTGGCATGGCATTACGATCTCACGCCAGGCACACGATCACCTTGGTGGAATCCCCTGGCCTGTGCGAGCCGCCGCCTCAGGTGTGCCGTACCCGATGTCGCGTAGATCTCGGCCTTCCGTTCTGGTGCGCGGCGGCGTTCGGTCAGGTGCAGCAGGTCCACGCCGGCCAGCACAGCCAGCGACCCGGCGAGCCAGATACCGAGGACGAGCAGCGGGTGGGCCAGGTCGCTGGCCGGGAGGTACACCACGTCACGCGCGGCGGACACGATGGCGCCGTTGGGCAGCCATGGGGCTACCTGGCGGAAACCATCGGGCAGGAACGCGAACGGCACCGTCCCGCCGGATACGGCGTTCCCTACGACGACGAAAACGAGCGCGGCCAGGCCGGTTCCCGGCAGCCCGGTGACCGCCTGGCAGGCGGTGACGAAGGCCACGACCGTAAACGCTCCGAGAAAGCCAACGCCGATCAGCGCGGTGCTTGCGCCGGTCAGGGCGCCGAAGATCGTGTCGAGCGCGAGCACGCTGCCGCAGGCGGCCAGCAGGGCAAACAGGACTGCGGCGGTGACCCGCCACCACACCCGGAAGCGCCTGCCGAGCACGAACAGGCCGATGCTCCCGAGCACGCTCGGGAGGAGCAGGCCAAGCTCGAAGACGAAGACGGACAGGCCCGCGCGGTCACCGGCTGGCAGTGGCGCGACGTCGAGGGGGCGGGCCTGGCGGTGAAGCGCCGTCGCCGCGGCCATGAGCGCCACCGTGATCGCCTGCTGCTGGCTCGGCCCGGCGGCGGCGGCCGTCACGATCGTCACGGGACCGGTCGCGCCGGCGACCAGGCCGCCGGCCGCCGACTGCGAGAGGACGCGGTCGGTCACCGCGCGCGCGGACGGCGCGGCCACGACGGTGAAGCCGCCTGGCGCCGCGTGCGCGAGTCCGGTGCTCAGCTCCTGCACGAGGCCTGCCGGCGCGGCCACGGCGAGCCGAACGCCGTGCGGGGCGGGGGCGTGATCGGCGTAGCCGAAAGAAAGCGTGAGGATGAAGCCGACCGCGGCCGCCGCGATGGCCACGACAAACAACCGGCGGGGCGATGGCCGACTGGGCGGTGGCGGCGTGTCGGGCATGGAGATCCTCTTCCTGAGCCTGACACCATGGTGGCGTTACCGGGTTCCGCGTCGCGCCAGTGATAATCACGGGCCGGGACTCGAGCCGTGCTCGGGCACGGATCCGGCAACCTCGGGCTAACCCTATTGCCCGCGGCCAGTCGCCTAGGCAGCATCGCTGGGGTGGGGATCCGGATCCTGATCGTCGATGACGACGCGAGCTTCCTCGGCCTGGCGGCCGAGTTGCTTGAGGCGCGCGGCTTTGACGTCCTGGGCCGGGCCATGGACGCAGAGCAGGCCCTGGCCGCCACGATCAGGGAGTGTCCAGAAGGAATACTGCTCGACATCAACCTGCCGGGGAGAGATGGCTTCGCCGCGGCTGCGGCGCTTTCGCAAGCCTGCCCGTCAGCCCGGATCGTGCTGACCTCCGCCGACGTCCGGCACGTTTCACCCGAGATCCTCCGGGGATGCTCCGCCGACGCGTTCGTGCCCAAGGAGGAGCTTGCCACGACCGACCTGGGCGACTTGTTCAGGCCTGCAGGTACTTGAGCACGGCGAGCACCCGGCGGTGCGCCTCGGGCGAGGCATGCAGCCCGAGCTTGTCGAAGATGCTGGTCACGTGGCGTTCGATGGCTGCCACCGTGACGACGAGCTCCTGGGCGATGCCGACATTGGAACGCCCTTCTGCGATAAGCGCCAGCACCTCCCGCTCGCGGGGCGTCAGGCTGTCAAGCGGTCCGGCCGTTCGCTTGCGGCCCACCAGGCGCGCGACCACGTCGGGGTCGAGCACCGACCCGCCCTCGGCGACGCGGCGCACCGCGTCGGTGAACATCCGGAGGTCGCCCACTTTTTCCTTCAGCAGGTAGCCGACGCCCTGCGCGCCGTCGGCGACCAGGGCGAGGGCATACGCGTCCTCAAGGAACTGGGACAGGACCAGGACGCCGACACCGGGATGGGCCGCACGGATCGCCAGCGCCGCCCGCAGCCCGTCATCCGAGTGCTCCGGGGGCATCTGGATGTCGGCCACGACCACGTCGGGCCGGTACGCGTCGGCCAGCCGGATGAGGTCACGGGCATCGGCCGCGGTGCCGACGACCTCGAAATCCCCGTCATCCAGGACGCGGACGATGCCCTCGCGAACGAATGACTGGTCCTCGCCGACGATGACGCGTACCCGCTGAGCAGGACTCACGGTCTGAAGCTACACTGCCGGCCGGTTTTGCCGCCATCGGCAGCGATGCACCGGTTAACGGCTGAAGGTCAGGAAGCGGCGCGGTACCTTTCGTTATCGGGATGGCGGCCCGAAGCACGGTCCCGCCCGAGTCCGGGCTGACGACCTCCACCGTCCCGCCGAGCGCGCCGATCCGGTCGCTCAGCCCGATGAGGCCGCTGGTTTCCGGCCCGGGACGCGCCCCGCCGATCCCGTCGTCCCTGACCTCGACGACGCACTGATCAGCTGGAACCTCGAGCCGTATCCATGCGCAGGTGGCGTGCGCATGCTTGACGATGTTGGTCAGTGCTTCGGAACAGAAAAAGTAAAGCCCGGCCTCGATGGCCAGTGGCAGCCTGATGCCGGGCACGTCGATCTCGACGGGGATGGGCAGCCGGTCGGCCAGGGCGCGGACGGCCGCGGCCAGGCCATGCTGGGTGAGGATCGCGGGGTGCAGGCCCGCAGCCAGCGCGCGCAGGTCCTCGAGCCCCCGTCGCGCGTCATCCAGGGCCTGGCCCACGAGTTCCCGCGCCCGCTGCGGAGCGGTCTCCCAGCGCTGCTCGGCCAGCTGCAGGCTGATGAGAGCGGCAACCAAGCGCTGCTGAGCGCCGTCGTGCAGGTCCCTGGTCACGCGCTGACGCGCGGCGTCGGACGCGGCCACCAGGCGGGCCCGCGACGCGATGAGCTCCTGTTCCGCGCGCCGCCGGTCGGTGATGTCGCGCACGTAGCCGGTAAAGGTCGGCTGTCCGGGCAGGCCGGTACGGGTGACGGACACCTCAGCAGGAAACTCGGTGCCGTCGGCGCGCATGGCCGACATCTCGATCCGGCGGTCCAGGATGCTGGCCTGCCCGGTCTCCAGGTGGCGGGCCAGGCCGCGCCGGTGTGCCTCCCGCAGCGACGGCGGCACGATCGTCTCCGCTAGGTCGCGGCCGATCACTTCCTCGGCCCGGTATCCGAAGGTCCGCTCGAACGCGCTATTCACGTATGTGATCCGGGCGTCCCGGTCAATGCTGATGACGGCGTCGAGGGCAGTCTCGAGAATGGCGCGTTGCCGCGCCTCGCTCGCGGCGAGCACGGACGCGCGTGCCTCGGCGACCTCGCGTTCCCGGTCTGCCTGGCCTCGCAGTTCCGTCTCGGAAGCGCGCTCACGCTCGGCTGCGATCAGCTCCAGGCTGGCAATGACCGCGCCGCACAATTGCGCGAGGACCGACAGGAGGAAGGTCTCCTGATCCGACAGTTCCTCGCTGCCGGTGACGATCAAGAACACCTGCTCGCGCGTGAGCGGCGAGGTCATGGGGAACGCCCAGCAGGCCGGAAAGCCTTCCACGTCGATCCTGGCGACCCCGGTCAGCCCAGCCAGGAGACCGCCGACGCTGCCAGGCGCCTGCTGGTAATACTCCCCTGACTTGCTTGGATGCCAGGCTACGGCGCCATGGGAAGGAGCGATCGACGGAACCGCCGTGGTGACGAGGCGAATGGCCTGGGCAGGAGAAGACGCCTGGGCCAGGATAAGCGACAGGCTGAACACGGAATTGAGCACCGATAGTGCCCGGCTGACGTCTGCTCCTACGCCATCAGCACCAGGGCCGCGGTCGTCCGTTGACGGCATCGGCTATCCGGTGAGCTGATCTGCCTGATAATGCGGGTTGCCGATGAGGATGCCATTGACGTACACCCGCGGATGCGTCCTGAGCACATGCATGATCGTGCTGCCGTCAAACAGGTCAAGATCGTAGAGACAGAAGAATAGGCGCGGATAGTCCGGTACGATCCTATTTAGTTCCGATTCCGCGGCGAACCATTCCGTGATATCAACGCCGTTTCTGATGATGAAGCTCTCGTCCCCGACACCCCGGAAGCTCTCGTACCCTCCAGAGAACGCCTCACGGACCATAGCCTGCATATTGCCGAGGAACGCGTCCTTCGAGAAATGGCCATCCGGCATATACGCCTCGTCCTCGGTCAGGACATTCAGCATGCCGTCTCTGGTTATCAGCTGGGGAGGAACCCTGCTTTGCACCGCAGACGGGTGATCGACCATACAGAAGACCTTGCTCCCCGCCGCCAGGCCCTTCGTGACGTAATCGACGACAATATCGTCCAGTAGATGCCTGCTGCCGCTGTAGAAGGCGCATACGTGATCGCCGGGGACGAACCCAAGGCTGGGGTCTTTCGACGCCGGGATCGTCATGGCCAGCCTTCCCTCCTGGTAAGCGAAGACTAACACCACCCGCAGCGGTGGTAGCCATGCCCCTAGGTGGGGTTAACCCCAGGTCATCACGCGGAAAGCCTGAGCCGCAGGTTGAAGGGCGCCCAATGGGCCGTAGTGCATGCGCCCGGCACTCTGGTGTCATGTCGGCGGACAGGGAACCTCCCAGGCTGTATGGGCGCCAGGCTGAGTGCGGCAGACTGGCCAAGCTGGTTGGCGGTGTGCGCGACGGGGGCACCGCCGTGCTCGTGGTACGCGGCGAGCCGGGTACGGGAAAGACGGCACTGCTGAACTTCGCGGCTGGGCTGGACCCCGGTCTCCAGGTAGTCCGGGCGGCGGGCGCCGAGGCGGAGACGGAGCTGGCCTTTGGCGGGCTGCACCGCCTGTGCGGGTCGATGCTCGATCTGCTCGGCCGCCTGCCCGGCCCCCAGCGCGAGGCGCTTGAGATCGCGTTCGGCCTGCGGGCAGGTAGCAGACCGGATCGTTTCCTGGTGGGCCTGGGGGTACTCGGCCTGCTGGCCGAGTCGGCCGCTGTCCATCCGCTGATATGCGTGATTGATGACGCGCACTGGCTGGACCAGGCCTCCAGGCAGGCTCTTGGGTTCGCGGCGCGGCGGCTGACCACCGAACCCCTGCTGATGACGTTCGCCGCGCCGGAGCCGATCTCGGACCTAGCCGGCCTGCCCACGATCGCGCTCGGCGGCCTGCGCGATGCGGACGCGCGCGACCTTCTAGCCTCCGTCGTGCGATGGCCGATTGATGACCGGGTGCGGGATCAGATACTCGCCGAAGCAGGTGGGATTCCCGGGGCCTTGCTTGGCCTGCTGCACGAGGTATCGCCAGCTCAGCTGGCTGGAGGCTTCGGGCTCCCTGATGTGCTCTCTGGCGGCACATCAGGGCCCGTGTTCGCAAAGCTGAACGAGCTCGGAGAACAGACCCGCCAGTTGCTTCTCCTCGCGGCGGCTGACCCCACTGGCGATCCGGCACTGCTGTGGCGGGCGGCTGCGCATCTGGGAATTACCAGTGAGGCCGCGGTCCCAGCGGCAGAGGCCGGCTTGATCGCGTTCGGCGGCCGGGTCGCCTTCCGTGATCATGCGGTCCGCTCAACGGCCTACCGGGTCGCGCGCCTGCCGCAGCGCCGATCGGCGCACCGCGCACTGGCGCAGGCCACTGATCCGCGCACTGACCCCGATCGGCGCGCTTGGCACCAAGCCAAGGCGCTGGCCGACCTAGACGAGGACGTCGCCGGCGAACTGGAGCGCACGGCAGGCCGGGCGCAGGCGCGCGGCGGCCTCGCCGCCGCAGCCGCGTTCCTCGAGCGCGCCGCCACTGCGACGCCAGATGCGGCGCGGAGGGCAGAACGAAGCCTCGCCGCCGCTTCGGTCATGCTTCAGGCGGGCGAACCCTGGGCCGCGGCGAAGCTGCTCGACCTGACGGAGACCGGCACGCTGGATGATCACCGGCAAGCGCGCGCCGACCTCGTGCGCGCCAGGCTGGCGTTCGGCGTGAACCGGGACGGCGATGCAGCGCAACTGCTCATCGACGCCGCGCGGCACCTGGGCCGATTTGATGCCGCACAGTCCCGCGCGGCTTACCCGGACGCGATCCGCGCCGCGCTGGTCGCCGGCAGCCGGGCCGCTCCTGGCGCAACGATGGCCGACGTGGCGCGCGCCGCGCGAGAAGGGCCGTCGGGTACGGACGTCCCAGGGCCCCCGGATGCCCTCCTGGCCGGGCTGGCCGCGAGCTTCAGTGGCGAGCTTGCGGTAGGAGCGTCGCTCTTGCGCCGTGCTGTAGGCGGCTTCGGAGGCGAGCTGACCGCTGCGGCAGAGCTCAGCCTGCTGCCACTGGCCTATGCCGCAGCGCTGCAGCTCTGGGATGACCGCGCCGGGGAGGCGCTCGCCAGCCGTTACGTTAGGCTGGCCCGCACCGAGGGAGCGCTCAGCGACCTGCCATCAGCCCTCAATGCGCTCAGCTGCATGCGTTTGCTGGCCGGTGATCTGGCGGCGGCAGATTCGCTGGCCGCCGAGGCGGAGGCGATAGCCGAGGCCACGGGCATCAGGGCCGCCCAGTACGGCGCCCTCGGCCTAGCGGCGTTGCGGGGTCATGAGGAGAGCGCGCTGGCCCTGATCAACAGCAGCCAGCAGGACGCCGCACGGCGCGGCGAAGGACTCGGGGTGGCCGCAGCGAACTGGGCGGCCGCCATGCTGCACAATGGCCTGGGCCAGTACGCGCAGGCGCTGTCCGTGGCCGAGGATGCCATCGAGGACGCAGGGCCGGCGGTGGTAGCCGGATGGCCGATGGCCGAACTGGTCGAGGCAGCGGCCCGGTCAGGGCAGCCTGGGCGGGCCGGCGGGGTGATGCGCACCCTGGCGTGCATCACCGCGGCCGCGGGCACCGACTGGGCGCTAGGCGTACAGGCTCGCTCGCAGGCGCTGCTGAGCCATCGAGAGGACCTCTACCAGGCGGCTATCGGTTACCTTGGCCGGTCACGGGCCCGGGTCGATCTGGCGCGCGCGCACCTGCTTTACGGAGAGTGGCTCCGGCGCGAGAACCGCCGGGCCGACGCCCGCGAGCAGCTCCATCGTGCCTACGAGATGCTAGGCGCGATGGGCGCGGCTGGGTTCGCCGAGCGTGCTCGCCGTGAGCTGCTGGCCACGGGCGAGACCGTGCGCAGGCGCGCACCCGGGACTGACCGAGACCTGACCCCGCAGGAGATGCAGATCGCCATGCAGGCCCGGGACGGGAAGACCAATAGGGAGATCGGCGCTGAGCTGTTCCTGTCTGCCCGCACCGTGGAGTGGCACTTGCACAAGGTCTGCGCGAAACTCGGCATCACCTCACGACGCCAGCTCAGGTACGCGCTGCCCGGCGTCACGAAGGCCGTGCGTTAGCTGGCCGTGGCTCAGTGACCGGCGTTCTGGCCGCCGTCGACGTGCAGGACCTCGCCGGTGATGTAGGGCGACGACTCGAGGAACAAGATGGCGTTCACGACGTCGCTGACCTGGCCAACGCGCCCGATCGGGGGAAGCTGGTCGCCGAGGGCCTCGTAGCTTGCCGCCGGGTGCACCGGCGTCTGGATGATGCCCGGCGATACGGCGTTGACCCGGATGCCGCGCGAGGCGTACTCGACGGCCAGCGACCTGGTCACCGCGGCCAGGCCGCCCTTGGTCAGCGCGGTCAGCGCGGCCGGCGTGCCGGAGTTCGCGATCTCGGCGATCGTGGCCGAGATGTTGACCACGTGACCGCCGTCTCGCTTGAGCATTTCCGTGATGGCCCGCTGGGTGAGCCAGAAGAACCCGGTGAGGTTGACGCCGGTGATAACCGCGTAGTCGGCGGCGGTGTAGTCGGTGAACGGCTTGGAGAGGTATACGCCCGCGTTGTTGACCAGGGTGTCGATACGCCCGAAGCGCTCCAGCGCCGCGCCGATGATCCGCTCGGCGGTCGCGGGCTGCACGATGTCGCCCTCGACGGTGAGCACCGCCGGGTCCTGCGACGGCGTGATCGTCCGGGCGCTGGCCACCACCGCCCAGCCCTGCGCG
>DASPWG010000057.1:0-5827 GCA_035621915.1 Streptosporangiaceae bacterium | reverse complement strand
GAGGTCGCCGAGGAAATAGGCCTTGACCGGCCGCCAGGCAGGCTGCTGGCGGTGGACTGGTACCAGGCCGCCCCGCAGTACGGGCCCGCGGCGCGGCCGGCGCTCTACTTCGTCTTCGACGGCGGCCGGCTGGACGGCGAGCCTGGCATTACGCTGCAGGCTGATGAGCTAGACGACTACCAGTTCGTCCCGCCCGCAGCGCTGGCCGACATACTGGCGCCGCCGGTGCTGCGCCGGGTGACCGGGGCGCTCGCCGCGCTGCAGTCGGAGGCGGCAAGCACTACATACGTGCCGTTCTGGGCCAGCCACTAGCAGCCCGCAAGCGGGCCGGCAATGTTAGTCGGCCCAGGCGGCCGGCCACATGACCTCAGCCGGTGCCGGCCATGGCGGCGCGATGCGGGACGCCGTCGACGCTGCGCACGCTGACCGAGCCGAGCGCAGCCGCAAGCTGGTGCTCGATCGCGCACAGGGTGTCCGCCACGGTGATCTGGCTGCCTGCCTCGGCCGACAGCGAGGTCACGCCTGCGTCCCTGATGCCGCACGGCACGATCTTGTCGAACCATGCCAGGTCGCAGTCGCAGTTGAGCGCGAAGCCATGCATCGTGACGCCCCTGGCCACCCGGATGCCGATGGCTCCCACCTTGCGGTCGGGGCGGCCGGCTCCGTCCGCGCGCACCCAGACTCCGCTGCGCCCGTCCACCCGGCCGGCTGGCACGCCGAACTCCGCGCACACCCCGATGAGCGCCTCCTCGACGGTCCGGACGTAGCTGACGACGTCAATCGGCTCGGGCAGGCCCACGATCGGGTAGCCGACGAGCTGACCGGGGCCGTGCCAGGTGATCTTCCCGCCGCGGTCGACGTCGATGACCGGCGCGCCGGGGTCGCCGATAGGCCGGTCGAGCGGGCTGGTGCGCTTGCCTGCCGTGTAGACGGGCCGGTGCTCGAGCAGCAGGCAGGTATCGGGAATCTCACCGCGCACGCGCTGCTGGTGCAGATTCCGCTGGAGCTCCCACGTTTCCAGGTAGCCGACGGGCGTGTCGCCGAGCCGGGCGAAAACCAAGTCACCATGCACGCCACAAGACTATGCCCGCAAATACCGTTACCTGGCGCGGTGCTCGCGGCGCAGGCGCCGCTGCCCCGGCCGGGGTTCTGCGCCCAGCCGGGCGCTGCCGGGAATCTGCTGCCGAAGCGGGCGATCTTCCGGCAAATCACGGAACCCACTTCTCAAGATGTATCGCGTTGATTAGTGTTGGAGTCGCAGGCGATATATCGCGAGACCAGACGCAGATCGCGCGCGCTGGCGCGGCCGGGCGATGCCGCTGTGCGGGCGGCGTGCGCTCAGGCGCCGCCGGGCCCAGCGCTGCCGACCTGCACGAGGGCCGGGGGCCATGACCGCAGACGTGCTCGAGATCTTCACCGCACTGACCCGGCCAGAAGGCCGGGAGGACCCGTATCCGCTGTACGCGCGACTGCATGAGCAGGGCGAGGCGGTGCGGGCCTGGCCGGGCTGCGTGCTCGTACCGGGCTACGACGCGATCAGCCTGGTGCTGCGCGACCCGGCCTACCTCGTGACCGATAAGGCCAGGCTGGAAGAGGTGTTCCCGGCCTGGCGCGAGCATCCGTCGATGTGGATGGGCTCGATCGTCAATCTCAACCCGCCCGATCACGCCCGGATCCGGATGATGATCTCGGGAATGTTCGCGCCGCGGCGGCTGGGCCGCCTGCGGCCGGTCATCGAGCGGATGGCCGACTGCCTCCTTGACGACATGGCGGCGGCAGCCGAGGACGGCGCGGCGGTCGAGTTCATGCACGACTTCGCGTTCCTGCTGCCGGTCACGGTGATCTGCGAGCTGATCGGCATTCCTGAGGGCGACCGGGAGAGCTTTCGGTCTCCTGCCGCCGACCTGGCCGCGACACTGGAGATGGGCCTGCTCGAGGACACCCTCGCTGCCGGGGACAAGGCCGCGATCTGGCTGCATGAGTACTTCACCCGCCTGGCCGCGCAGCGCCGCGCCGATCCGCGCGACGACCTGATCAGCGCGCTGGTCGGCATAGCCGATGACGGCGGCCTGACGCAGGACGAGCTGCTGGACAACCTGACGCTGCTGCTGGTGGCCGGGTTCGAGACGACCACGAACCTGCTGGGGAACGGGCTGCGAATCGTCCTGGATCAGCCTGCGGTCGGCGCAGCGCTGCGGGAGGGCGCAATCCCGGTGGCGTCGTTCGTGGAGGAGGTGCTGCGCTACGACGCCCCGGTCCAGCTCACAAGCCGCCGGGCCGGGATTGAGACCGAGGTCCGCGGAGTGCCGGTGGCCGCCGGGGACGAGATCCTGGTCCTGCTGGGCGCTGGGAACCGGGACGCGCGGCGCTTCCCTGACCCCGACGTGTTTAACCCGCAGCGGGCGGTCAGCGGCCCGCTGAGCTTCGGCGCCGGGCCGCACTTCTGCGTGGGCGCCGCACTCGCCCGGCTCGAGGCGGCAGTCGCCTTCCCGCGCCTGCTGCACCGGTTTCCGGGGCTGGCCCTGGCCGGCCCGCCGCGGCGGCGGCCTGGCCTGGTGCTCCGCGGTTACGAAACCCTGCCGGTCACGGTGTAGCCGACCGGCCGCTGGCAACCGCCGCCCTGCTCGGTAGCAGAATCTGGTACTGGAGCCGCGAACTGTGTGCGGGAGGTGCGTGCCGGTGATCGACGAGGAGCAACTGCGGCGGATGAGCACGCAGGAGCGGCACGAGCTGATGCGGGTCCTGGCAAGGCTCGAGGCGCTGACGGGCGGGCCGGGTCCAACGGGCGAGCGCCGCCGCAAGCTCCTGCTTGCGGCCATAATCCTCTGCTGCGTGATCCTGGCCGCCTGGACCGGGCTGCTGGCAGCGACGCTGCCGCGCTACTACCGGGCAGGCGGCTGGCGCGGCGCCTGGGTCGGCTTCGACATTGCCGAGCTCGCGGCGTTCGCCGCCGTGGGCTGGGCGTCGTGGCGGCGCCGCCAGATTCTGATCATCTGCCTGGTCGTGCTCGCCACCCTGCTGTGCTGCGACGCCTGGTTCGACGTGCTGCTGGACGCCAGGACCAGGGGGTTCTGGCTGAGCCTGGGATCGGCCCTGCTGATCGAGCTGCCGCTCGCCGCGGTGGCCATCCTCGGAGCCCGGCGGCTGCTGCGGATGACGTTCGCTGCCCTGCGGCGCCAGCAGGGCGAGACTGGCCCGGTCCCTCGGCTGCGTGATATACCCCTCATCGGCGCCGGTCCCGGCAGGCCGCTCACGGACCTGCTGGCTACGCCGGTCCACGACGCGAGGGCCGATGCGCCGCCCGGCGACGGAGCGCAGGGCAGCCAGCAGCCGGGTCCGTGAGCGGCGCGGAGTGACGCGTCAGGCGCCGGCCCGGTCGGCCAGCGCGGCCGCGACTCCCGCTGCGATCTGCGGCTGCGCGAACGTGAAGCCGACGCCGCGCAGTCGTGCGGGCACTACCCGACAGCTCGTCAGCAGCTCGCCGGCCAGCTCACCGAGTGCGGCGCGCAGCACGCCAGCCGGCAGCCGCAGCGGCGCCGGGCGGTGCAGCTGACCGGCAAGTGCCGCGGCGAACTCGGCGTTGGTCACGGGCGCGGGCGCGGTCAGGTTGACCGGGCCCGAGAGCGCAGCGTCGGCGAGCAGGAACCGGCAGGCCCTGATGTGGTCGGCCAGCGAGATCCAGCTGAGGTACTGCGCGCCGGCTCCGACGCGGAAGCCAAGGCCGAGGCGGAACGGCAGCAGCAGCTGCCCGAGCATCCCGCCGCGCCTGGTCAGCACGATGCCGGTGCGCAGGCTTACGACCCTGATGCCCGCCTCGGCCGCGGGCTTTGCCGCCGCTTCCCAGTCCCTGACCAGCTCGGCCAGGAAGCCCGTGCCGTTGGGGGCGCTCTCGTCTGCCTCCCGGTCGCCCGTATCTCCGTACCAGCCGATGGCGGAGGCCACGAGCAGCACGGGGGGCGGGCTGTCGCCGGCGAGCAGCGCGCGCACAAGCGCCGCGGTGCTGCCGATCCGGCTGTCGCGCAGCACCTGCTTGCGGGCAGGCGTCCAGCGCCCGGCTGCGACTGACGCGCCGGACAGGTGCACGACGGCGTCCATGCCCGCCAGCGCCGGTGGCCGCAGGCCAGCATCCGGCGCTGCCGGATCCCAGCTCAGCTCTGAGGCGTCAGCCGGGGGATGCCGGACCAGTCGCAGCACGTCGATGCCGTCGCCGCGCAGCGACTGCGTCAGCGCGCTGCCGATGAGCCCGCTGGCTCCGGTCATGGCCACCCGCACCGCACCCACCGCCCAGTTCCCGCGACATCCTGCACCCGCTGGCGCGCCGCCATCGCCTCACGAGCGGCGGCACAGCGCTGCGCCTGCCAGGACCAGTGTCCTACCCGCTCGTGCCCGCCCCGATGCCCAGGGGTGCGGCCGCGAGCCACCGAGTCAGGGCGCCGGGCAGGTCGCCAGGAACGCGTGGCCGGCCTGCCTGCCCGTGATCACGGCAGGCTGGTCAGCCTGGCCGAAGGGCTGCCAGCTAGCCGTGAGCGTGACGACGCTGCCGTGCGCGGGATGCACTGTCAGCCTGGCGGTCACCTGGCCGGTGATCTGGTTCCACTCTGCCGTGCCGTCGATGGTGGCGTCGGTGACCCACCGGACCGCGCGCAGCGTGATCTTCAGGCCGGTGGCGGTGCTGGTCAGCTCGACGGAGCCGCCTCGCAGGCCGAGGTCGGTGCTGCCCAGGAACTCCGACCGGCTGATCTCGTCGCCCACCGCCGCGAGCGCGACGGCAACCGCCTGCAGCGCCTGCCTGCTCGCGGTGCTGCCGGGTGCTGCGGTGGCCGGCACGGCATCGGCAAGGCGCAGCGGGTAGCTGCCGACCGTATGAATCGGCGCGACCTGCGCGGCGCAGGAGACGTCCTGCGTCGCCAGGCCGCCGGGGTCGGCGACGAACTGCTGGTAGACCGAGGCCGGGCAGGAGTCGTCGGCGTCCTGGAGCGTGACGTGAGTCAGGTTGGCGAAGGTGACGAGCCTGGCCGACTTGCCCATCTGCGTGGCCACCAGCGTCGCGCCGTCGAGTCGCGGGGTCAGCGAGTCGAAGGTGCCCGACATGATGAGCACGGGCAGGCTGGCGGGCACCAGCGGCGGCTGGCGGGTGATCGGCAGGATGTGGTGCACGGGCGCAGGCCAGTCCAGGCACGCACTGTAGGCCTCGGTGTACTGATCCATGCTGGTCCACTGCGCGACCGTGAACGGGGCGAACGTGCTGGCAGGCTCGCGGCGCAGCGCAGCACGGTACTGTCCGACGCGCACGGCGGGCGGGGCCTCCCGGCTGAACAGCTGCACGTAATCGGTGCAGCCGACGGCGAAGTACAGCCCGTCGCTGAACTCGGGGAGCGGGTAGTTGGTGTCGTCGGCGCCGAGCGAGTACGCGGCCAGTCGCAGCAGCGGTGCCGGGTCGTCGTGCTCGAGCAGCGCGCGTCCGGCCGCGTCCAGATCCTGGTAGACGACCGGGTCGAAACCCGCGTTGTTGACGAGGTTGAGCAGGGTCAGCTCGCTGACAGTCAGCCGGGTCCTGGTGCCGGCCAGGCTGGTCGTCTCGCCGGTCACCGGCGACCTGGCCAGGCGCCTGGCCAGCGCCGTGATGCGGCCCCAGGCCGTGCCGCGGGTGGCCGCCGCGCACGGCGGGTACTCGGTGCAGGCCTGGTCGAAGGCCCGGCGGGCGGTCACCGCCGTGGTGGCGTACCAGGGGTTGAGGTCCAGCACCTGGTAGGTCGAGTCGAGCGTCACCGAGCGCAGCTGTCCCGGGTAGCGGGAGGCGAAGACCTGCGCGAACCAGCTGCCGTAC
>DASPWG010000056.1:0-26574 GCA_035621915.1 Streptosporangiaceae bacterium | reverse complement strand
TCGGCGACAAGGTCGTCTGGAAGGCCTTCACCGACGCCAAGGACCACCACGGCGACTACATCGTCTCCGCTGAGGTCGACGGCGAGTACGACAAGACCGGCCTGCCCGACCCGCTCGTCCTCACCTTCTACTTCTCCCTGGAGAACGACAAGATCACCCGCCTGATCATCAGCGGCAACAAGCCCGGCTACTGACCAGGCCACCCGCGCGCAGGGGAACGGCGCTTGCGGCGCGCTCGGAGGGACTCGAACCCCCAACCTTCTGATCCGTAGTCAGATGCTCTATCCGTTGAGCTACGAGCGCTGGTTAGAACCCCGCATAGTGTACGGCACCTGGGATACACCGTGCTCAGGCTCCGGTCCCCGGACCGGCCCGGCGGCGGCCGGAACCGGCCTGGCACTCAGCCTGAGGAGTGCTTCGGCAGGAAGATAAACGACCCGCAGTAGTAGATGCTGACCGGCAGGATCGCGTGGCTGCCTGGCGCCGGCGGCACATGAATGCAGTGCGCGGCGATCCAGGTAAGCCGAGGGTCCCTGGTCAATGGCGCCTGGACGAAGATGTGCACGTCGCTGAGGGCGATGAGGTTCTTTAGGGCAGTGAGCGTCGGTTCTGGGATCGTGCCGGTGAAGCCGCCGATCGGAAGGATCTCCCGCCCGCTGGCGTAGATGAACGGCGCCGCCAGCGCCGAGGTCTGCGTGGCCATCAGGTAGGGCGTGCCGCGGTTGACGGCCTCCAGGCCCGGCAGGACCTGAGCTGCCTGGAAGCCCGCGCCGAAGAAGCGGACGGCAGCGGCGGTCGCCTGGCCGGACTCGAACGGCGTCTGGAACGGGCCGAGCCCGCTGGCCACGACCGACGCCGAGGCGACCGCGGGCACCAGCAGAGCCGCGACCGCCGGCAGCGCGACCGACGCGGTCAGCAGCACGCGCCTGCGCAGCGCTGCGGCCAGGGCCAGGCTCGCCGCGGCGCTGACCGCGAGGACGATGACGGCGGGCCGCAGCCAGGACGGCAGGCCCGTGCCGGCTGAAGGCAGCAGCCAGCAGGCATAGCCCGCGGTGACGGCGAGCGCGATCGCGAGCGTAAGCCCGGTCATTGCCCGGTCGCGCTGCCGCCATCCGAGCACGAGTCCGATCCCGATCAGCGCGGCAACCGCGGGCGATAGCGCGGCGGTGTAGTAGGAGTTGATCGCGGTAGAGACGCTGAAGCTCGCTGCCAGCAGCACGAGCCACGTTCCCCACAGCACCAGGCCGGCCCTGACCAGGTCGCCTCGCGGCTTCGTCCGGCGCGAGATCAGCCCGGCGATCAGCACGACCAGTGCAGCGGCGAGCAGCCAGCCGGTGTCGCGGCCAAGCGCGCCGGTCAGCAGCCGGTCCCATCCGGGCGGCGGCGGCGCGGGCAGCCCGAGCCTGATCGTCTGGTTGAGCAGCTGGTCGGGCGAGACCTGGTCCAGCCGCCCGAACCCGTTGTAGACGAACACCTGCTGGAACGCCGAGTTGTCGTGGCTGCCGTCGATGTAGGGCCGCGCCGAGGCCGGCCACAGCGTCACGGCCGTCATCCAGCTCAGCGACACCGCCGCGGCCAGCACGATCATCGCTGCGGCGCGGCGCAGCCGCTGCGGCAGCTGGCCTGGTGCCGCGAGCAGGTAGCAGCATGCGATGGGCGGCAGCACCAGCCATGCCTCCAGCATCTTGGCCTGGAACGCCAGCCCGACCCAGAGTCCCGCCAGGAGGATGGGCCGGCGGCGTCCGGTGACCACGGCGGTGACGGCACTATCCGCGGCGAGCACGGCAAGCAGGATCATCAGGGTGTCGGAGACGTTGCCGCGATCCAGCGCCACGGTCGCCGGGGAGATCGCGAGCAGCCCGGCGGACAGGATCCCCGCCGCCGGGCCAGCCAGCCCCCGGACCGCGCGGTAGAGCACGAGGACTGTCAGCGTGCCCTCGACCACCTGCGGCAGGACCAGCACCCAGTTGTGCACGCCGAGGAGGCGGACTGCCACCGCCTGGACCCAGAACGCGCCGGGCAGCTTGTCTGTCGTCACGGTGCCGGCCGGGTCGAACGCGCCGAAGACGAAGTTACTGAAGCTCATCGACATGCTGCGGACCGCGGCCGCGTAGTAGATCTCGATATTCACTGGCCTGCTCGACTGCCAGGCGTATGACCAGGCGGCGACCGCGGCGATGGCCAGTAGCACCGGGCGTGCCCAGCTCGGCTGGTCGGCCGGGGATCGCCAGAACAGCAGCCGGTGCCGGCCTCGCTTCGCCGCCTCCCCGGATGCGGCGGCTGGCTCCGCCACGACGGAGATCGGCTGCGCGGTGTCGTCCATGGCGGCAGATTACTGTCCCGTTCCTTGACGGTCAATATCCTTGACTAATGTTCGCGTGCGCGATGACACCGATTCCCGGGTACACCAGAGGCGTTGCGGCTCACGCGCTGGCGCCAGAGCAGGGGGGTATGGTCATGCGCTTGTGGCGGATCGGTAACGCCATGCTCATCTTGCTGGTGCTGCCGTTGGTGATCTACTTGCTCAACCGCGTGCTGGCGGCGCTGGAGCGGATCCGGCACGCGAGCGACGAGATCGTGGCCAGGGGCGGCGAACTCGTCAGCGACCTGGACGGCCTGCCCGAGGCGCTCGCGGCCACCGATCAGGCCGTGCGTGATGTCGCCACCGGCGCCACCAGGTACGCCGGCTCGGTTTCCAAGCTGCTGGGTTAGGCCAAGGAGGTCTTGTCGATGCGAGCAGCCGCCCAGACAACGCTCACCGCCTCGACGCTGATCGTCGGCATCACGGCGGTCGGCCTGATCCGGGTGATCTTCCACTTGCGTGCCATCCGGGCCAACCTTGCCGCCACGACCGGCGCGGCAGCGGAGATCGCGGACCTGACCGCCACCGTTCCCGACCGGCTGACGTCAGTCAACGCGAGCCTCAGGCCGGTACGCGAGTTCTGCGACACAGTCTGAGCCGGTCCGGGGAGGAACTGAAATGCGGCGACACTCAAGAGCCCGGCTGAGGGCAGCCGGTACCCACCAGTCTGCCTGGATCGCCGGCTACTGCATCGGCGCCGCGGTGGTGGCAGCCGTTGTCGCGCTGGTGTCGACGATCCTGGCGTATGCGCAGTCGATCGGCGACGAGGCGCCGAAGATCAACGCGGCGCTGCGGGACGCTGAGCGGAACACGGCACCGCTGGGCGCGCTGCGTACCACCATCGAGGACGCGGACGCGATAGTCGGCGGGCTGCAGCGCGGCCGTGCCCGGCTGGGAGGGTAGGCAATGTCTGGCTACGAGCGCAGAGCATGGGGCCGGGCGATCGCGGCCGGCTTCGTCGTCGATGCCGCGGTGGCAGCGATGCTGAGCCTGCTGGTGTACCAGGTCAGCCGCATCGACCGGCGCGTTGCCGCGGTGCGGGACACGCTGCGCGGCGCGGAGGCAAATACCGCTGACGCGGAACTCATCCCCCAGGTTGGCGATGGCGTCGACGCCGTGCTGGCCGAGGGCCTGGAGCACCACCTGTTCCTCGGCCGGGTACTCGAGACGGTGAAGCAGTGAGGCGCCTGGTGGTCCTGACGGTAGCCGCCATCGCCGTGCTCACCGGCGGCCTGGCGCTCTACCTGTACTGGGTCGGGACGCTGCTGAACCGGGTAGCGGCGAGCGCGGAGGACTCCGCGGACCTCGTCGGCAGGATCGACGGCCATGCCAAGGTCATCCGCCCCGGTGTCGCGCACATCAACCGGGTCGGCGGTGTCGTGGCCGGCGCACTGCCGCTGCTGTACGGGATGGCGGAGGAGATTGTCCGCCGCGTTGGCCCGCCGCCGTCAGCTCAGCCGCCGGCCGGGCGGGGCAGCCCGCCAGGCAGCCGCCGCTCGCGGCTGCGCGACGTGGGCTTCACCCCGCCCAGCTAGCCGCCTCGCCTAGTGCCCGAGGGCCAGCTGCGCGATCTTGACGATGACCAGGATCATCGCGATCCCCAGGTAGAGCCGCAGGGCGCCCATGCCGATCTTCCGGCCCGCCGACATCGCCGGGCGCTGCAGCAGGTGCAGCGGCGGCATCCGCCAGTTGTCCTGGCCCGCGCGGTCGATCGGCTCCGCGGCCTGGGACCGGGTCCGCATGCGGCGGGTCAGGGTGTACCCGGCCGCGGCCGCGCCAGCCGCGCCGCAGGCGATCATGATCTCCACGATCTGCCGCGAGCTGATGCCCGGGAACAGCACCGATGCGGTGAGGATGACCGAGAGCGCCACCAGGATCGCCACCACCGCCGCGGTGAACATGTTCGTCTTGCGGCCGTTGACCCAGGGGCCGAGGACCTCCCGGTCATTGCACAGCAGCAGCAGGAACACGCTCGCGCTCGGCAGTAGCACGCCGGCCAGTACCTGGACGCCCTCGGTGAGCAGGCCAAGCGGCGAGCGGGGGATCAGGACGATGGCCGCGGCAGCGCCGATCAGCGCGGCGTAGACCGCGTAGAAGCCCTTGGCGCTGCGGATGCCGCGGTGCAGCGAGTGGTGGATGCCGAAGACATCGCTGATGGCGTAGGCCGTCGACAGCGACACCGCGAAGGCACCGATGATGGAGGCGTCAAGCAGCGCGATCGCGAACAGCACGCCCGCCGCCCTGCCTGCGTAGGCCTGCAGTCCGGTAGCCAGTCCCGCCGCGTCGTTGAACTGGCCGAACGCGTGGCTGTGCGCGAAGGCCGCGGCCATCGCGCCCATCAGCGCGGCACCGCCGACCACGACGATGACGATCCCGATGCACAGGTCGGCCTTCTCGTACCGCATGAAGCGCGGGGTAATCCGCTTGTCAATGACGTAGGACTGCTGGAAGAACAGCTGCCACGGCGCGACCGTGGTGCCGACGATGCCGATGATGAGCAGCATGACCGTCGACAGCCCGCCCGTGCCGCCGGGCAGCTGCGGGATCACGAAGTCGTGCGCCATCTGCGTTACCGGCGGGTGGGACAGGAAGTAAACAGGGATCAGCAGGAGGCTGCCGGCACAGAACGCCACGGCGATCCGCTCGAACCGGCGGAAGCTGCCGGTGAAGGCGGACGCGACCACGATGGCCGCTGCCAGCATCACCGCAGGGACCTTGGGCAGGCCGAGATAACCAGCGGCCAGCGTGATCCCGATGAACTCGGTGATGATTGTCAGCGCGTTGAGGATGAACAGGTCGATGACGCTGAACGCGCCCCAGAACCTGCCGAACCGCTCCAGGATCAGCCGGGCATGCCCGACGCCGGTCACCGCGCCGAGGCGCAGCACCATCTCCTGGTTGACGTACAGCACCGGGACTAGCAGCAGCAGCGTCCAGAGCAGCTTCGTGCCGTAGTTCTGGCCGGCCTGGCCGTAGGTGGCGAACGCTCCGGCGTCGTTGTCGCCCACCATCACGATCAGGCCGGGGCCGACGATCGCCAGCAGGGTCTTAAGGACTGCCGAGGTGCCGCGACGCGGAGCGGTGTCGTCAAGCCGGATGGTGCCGAGCGCGCCGCGGATGTCGCCGACGTGCTCGGGGTCAAGTACCGCGCCGCGGCCGCGGACATCCGTCATCGTCGTGGTGGCCATTGCCATTCCTCCTAATCGTTAGGAGGCACGCAGCATCCAGCCGCCCTGCGCTCAGCGCAGGCAGCGGAAGGAAGGCACAGGGCGGGTGGTTACCGCGTGCCGGAAGAAAGCGAGTACGCAGGGCGGGCGGGCAGTAGCCGGCCCGGTCTACTACAGTCCATGTCTCGCCTCCTCCGGTCATGGCACGCGCGGGTGCCCAGCGTGGCGGCACTCAGGAGAAGGGCTCCGGCACACGGCCGGTGCGCACCCCTACTCGTCAGAGCTTTGGCACGACACGACGTAGCACAGCTGGCTGTGCAGCCACTTCGGGTCACCCCTTAGGCCGGGGAGACCTGTCCTGACCCTGGGCGTCTCTCGACGTCGTCGGATCAGTGGCCTGTGTTCGTGTCGACGCCTCACCGAACGAGGTGCCGAACGTTAAAACCTCAATGATCTTACCTAACGGCCTGCGACCGCGGCAAACCCGGAGGCGGGGCGGTGCGGGCCACGCCGTTTCCTCCCGGATGTCGCGTCTGAAGACGGATTCCTTGGAGACAGGAGCCCGCGCCGGATATGGTCCGCTCGGAGGGACCACAAGGCTGCCGCGGCCGCGCTGCTCTGCCGCGGTGACCCTGGGATGGGGTGCGGATGAAGCGGTGCGACCGGTGCGGCGCGCGGGCCGACGCAAGCGACCGGTTCTGCGGCGAGTGCGGCGCGGGCCTGACAGGCTGCCCCTCCTGCGGCGCGCCGATCGCGGCGGGGACGAAGTTCTGCACCTCTTGCGGGCAGGCGCTGGCAGCCGCCTCGGCGGCGCGGTGGCCCGCCGGGCCGCTGGTGCTGGCCGCGCCGGGCTCGCTGGGCGGGCGCGGGGAGGTTACGGCGGTCGCCGAACGGCGGGTGTGCTCGATGATGTTCTGCGACTTCGTCGGGTTCACGCGGCTGTCGGAGACGCGTGATCCGGAGGCGGTGCGGGAGCTGCTGTCGCAGTACTTCGAGCGGGCGCGGACCGTGGTCGGCTGGTATGGCGGGGTGATCGAGAAGTTCATCGGGGATGCCGTGGTGGCGGTGTGGGGGGCGCCGGTCGCGGCGGAGGGAGACGCCGAGCGCGCAGTGCGGGCCGCGCTTGACCTGGTCGCCGCGGTGGCGGACCTCGGGACCGAGTCGGGGGTGCCGGGGCTGGCCGCGCGGGCGGGGGTGGTCACCGGCGAGGTTGCGGTGACGTTCGGCGCGCCTGGAGAGGGACTGATAGCGGGGGATGCGGTGAATACCGCGGCGCGGGTGCAAGCGGCGGCCGAGCCGGGCCAGGTGCTCGTGGACGGGGCTACCCAGCGGCTGGCCGGCGGAGGCGTTCGCTTTGAGAGCGCCGGCGAGCACGAGCTGAAGGGCAAGGCCGAGCCAGTGGCGCTGTGGCTTGCCGGCCGGGTGATGTCCTCGGTGGGCGGATCGCAGCGAGTGGACGGGCTGGAGGCGCCGCTCATCGGCCGGGGCGCCGAGTTGCGGGCGGTCCGCGAGTTCTTTCATGCGGTGACCGAGCGGCGGGTGCCCAGGCTCGTGCTGGTGTCCGGGCCTGCGGGGGTGGGCAAGTCGCGGCTGGCCTGGGAGTTCGAGAAGTATGCCGACGGGCTGGCCGCAACGGTGTGGTGGCATCGGGGCCGGTGCCCGGCGTACGGGGATGGGGTGGCGTTCTGGGCGCTGGCGGAGATCGTGCGCCAGCGACTCGGCATCGCCGAGGGGGAATCCCCGGAGGCGGCCGCCGGCAAGCTGGCGGACGGCCTGGAAAGGCTTACCTCCGATCCGGCCGAGCGGGAGTACGTAGGCGTGCGGCTTGGCCGGCTGCTCGGCGTGCCGGCAGCCGGTGATCCCGGCAGCCCGCTGCGGCGAGAGGAGCTGTTCGCCGGCTGGCGGGTGTTCTTCGAGCGGCTGGCGGCAGACGCGCCGGTGGTGCTGGTAGTGGAAGATGCCCAGTACGCCGACGCCGGACTGCTGGACTTCCTGGATTACCTGGCCGACTGGGTGCGTGACCTCCCGGTATACGTGCTGGTGCTGGCCCGGCCGGAGCTGGTACAGGCCCGGCCCTCGCTCGGCACCGGGCCGAACCGGACCACGCTGACGCTGGACCCGCTGGACGCGGCCTCGATGGAGGCACTGGTGGAGGCACTGGTGCCGGGTATGCCGCCGGCCGCGCTGGCGGCCGTGACCAGGCATGCGCAGGGCATTCCGCTGTTCGCAGTGGAGACGGTGCGGTCACTGATCGACAGCGACGTGGTACAGCCGTCGGAGGGTGTCTACCGGCTCGTCGGCGACGTGGGCGAGCTGTCAGTGCCAGACAGCCTGCATGCGCTGCTGGCCGCCAGGCTTGATGCGCTTGACGCCGGGCCGCGGCGGCTGGTCAGCGACGCCGCCGTACTGGGCACCTCGTTCACCGCCGAAGCGCTGGTCGCTGTGTCCGGCCTGGACGAGGACTCCGTCCGGGCAGGTCTGGCCGAGCTGGTTCGCCGGGAGGTCCTGTCGGTGTCGGCCGACCCGCTGTCGCCAGAGCGTGGCAGCTACCAGTTCGCCCAGCACCTGCTGCGCCAGGTCGCCTATGACACGCTGTCCCGGCGCGACCGCAAGGCCCGGCATCTGGCCGTCGCAGCCCATCTGCGGTCGGCGTTCGCCGGCGACGGCGAGGAAGTCGCGGACGTGATCGCGCGCCATTACCTGGACGCGCTCGAGGCAGTGCCCGGTGCCCCGGACGCCGCCGAGCTGCGCTCACAGGCCATCGCCGCGCTGGTCCGCGCCGCCGACCGTGCGAAGCGGACCGGAGCGCCTGCCCAGGCCGCGGCGAGCTATGCCGCTGCCGCCGAACTGCACGCGCCCATCAAAGCCGGAGCGCGCGACGCAGAGTCGGCGTGGCAAGCCGGGACGCTATGGGAAAAGGCGGGCCGCGAGGCGCTCGACAGCGGCGAGTATGCCGCCGCAATTGGTTATGCCGGCCAGGCTCGTGACTGCTATGCCCAGCACGGCCACGTCCGCGCCGCGGCCGGCGCTCGGTCGCTGCTCGGCCTGGCGCTTGATGTCATGGGGCGCAGCGCCGAGGCGCGCGCCGAACTTATTGCGGCGCTGGAGGTGCTGCGCGCTGAGCCCGATGTCCGCACCGTCCGTGCGCTGCAGTGGCTCGCGTCGGTGGAGACGTGGTCGGGCTCACCCGACGCGGACCAGCTGGGAAGGGAGGCGCTGGCCCTCGGCCAGGCCCTGGACGTAGAAGTCAGCATGCTCATGTCGCTGTTCGACCTGCGGGCGCTGTACCTCAGGAGGCACGGACAGCGGCCGGAGGCGGCTGCCTACCTCCGCGAGAACGTGCGGCTGGCTACCGCCGCTCAGGACAACCTCGCCCTGGGCCGGGCGCTCGGCAGCCTGGCCGACCTTGAACTGTGCGGCGACCCGGTGGCAGCGGCCGAGGACGCCCGCGCCGCCGCGACGCACCTGCGCCTGGCCGGCGCTGGCGGAGCACTGGCGATCGCGATAGCGAACCTCTGCTGGGCGCTGCTGATGGTGGGCGACTGGGACGGTGCCGAAGCCGAGCTCAGCGGCGCCGAGGACGCCGGCGGACTGGCCGGCCTGAATTACGTCGTCAGCGTGCACGGAATGCTGTACGCGCTGCGCGGCGACACAGCCGCCGCGCAGGCCAGCGTCGCGGCACTGGGAGACATGCGAGCCAGCGAGGATCCGCAGGACAGGTCCTACGTCAGCCTTCCGGAGGCCTTCACGGCGCTCGCGCTCGGCCAGCCCGAGGAGGCGCTGCGCCATGCCCGCGCCGTCCTCGCGTTCGCGGAAACACTCGGCATGGCCCAGGACGTGATGCAGTGGGCGTGGCCGCTAGCGGCACGCCTGGCCTGGGAGCATGGTGACGCCCTGCTAGCCACGGAACTGGTGGGCCTGCTCGACGCCTGCCAGCCGGGCCAGCTCAGCCCGCTGCTGCGGGCCGAGGGTGACCTAGCCCGCGCACGCCTCGCGGCGGCCGACGGCGGCCAGGCTGCCGCGGAGGCCTACGCGGCGGCGGTTCGCGGCCTGCGTGAGCACGGCACGCCCTACCACCTTGCTCACGGCTTGCTCGACCACGCCGAGTACCTCGCTAGCGCCGGTGAGCCGCAGGCTGCCGCTCAGGCGGTCGCCGAAGCCAGCGACATCGCCGGCAAGCTGCGCTGCCAGCTGCTGCTCGACCGCGCCGCGGGCGTGGCCGCGAGCACAGTGCCTTCAATGCCCGCGAGCACAGTGCCTTCCGTGCCCGGGTAACGACTGATGCCCGCTGCTGTCTGGCCGTTCGCCGCACCTGGTCCGAGCCTCGAACTTGGCGTCAAATCCTCGCCATGTCCACGAAGCGGCTGTAGTGACCCTGGAAGGCAACTGTCACGGTCGTCGTCGGGCCGTTCCTGTGCTTGGCGACAATCAGGTCGGCCTCGCCGGCCCTGGGCGACTCCCGCTCGTAGGCGTCCTCGCGGTGCAGCAGGATCACAACGTCACTATCCTGCTCGATGCTGTTGTGGACTGCGATGCCGTCGGCGATGAAGTTGTGCCATCCGGCGACGGTCGCGTCGAAGACATCCTGCTCACCCAGTGGCTCGACACCTACGACCTGATCCCAGAGAACGTCATTAGTGGCGAGCAGGTCGAGTTGAGCGTCTTCGAGCACGGCGGCTACCCGCGCCATCCTGTCTCTGCTAGGCGCGTGCCTCCAGAGCGTGCTACCGCAGAACTGGGTACCGATGGCCGCGGAGAACTGCCGGTGCGTCATCCTCCGCTCGGACAGCACATCGCGTACGCGTCGCCAGATTTCGGCCGGGATCGTGTCGACGTTGGTGTTGTGGGCGACACCGCCGAGAACGAGCATCAACTGCTCGCACGAGCGACCTCGGGCCCCGTGCGAGCCGATCCGCCGAAGAAAAATCATCTGGTCATCGCGGCCGGAGATGTCCAGGGTGTACTGAGGCCGGTGCGGGCCAGGCGTGGCTTCTCGCACGCGAGCGTTGATGGAGAACCGCCGGAGCAGGCTGGCGACGTCGTCAATGAGCCGGCGACTGGTCGATCCGTAGTAGATGCGCCCGCTGCGCCCGTTGCGATTCAACGTGACGGAGCCATCGGTTGACCACAGGTGGCGCAGGAATAGCGCTATCTGGTCGTCAGGCAGGCCGAAGACAGGCGCAGGGACGAACTTCTCGTGCGAGCGCAGCCCGTACAGGCCGAGTTCGTCGAGCCAGCTGACGACGGGGTTGCGGCGACCGCGAGCAAGCTTGAACGGTGCAGGCAGGCGAAGCGTGGTTACCCTCGCGGCCGGGTAGTCGTCGCGCTGCGCGGTAATCCCGAAGTGCCTTGCGGCGGCTCGCACCGCGTCCAGGTTAGCTTCATCGACGCTGGCATAGCGCAGCGGCTGATTGCGCACAAACGAGCCATCACCGAGAAGGTGCGCGAGCAGCACCACGCGCTCTTCTGGCCAAGGCGCCGGCTGTGCTGGTGCATGCGTCAGACGCGGAACGGCGATGCGCGATCCAGTGGTCAGCTCGGCCAGCGGCACCCACCCTGCGAGGGTAAGGAACCGGTGGTTGCCGGTCGCCTCTACTTGCCGACCGGAGGCAAGCCGCAGCAGGTATGTTTCCTTGCGGCCAGTGCGGAAGACGTGGCTCATCGTCGCGGGAACGTACTTCAGTCGCTCATCAAGAGCCCAGACCGGAATATCGCGCGCGTCTGCCGCGAGCAGGTCCCCGAGCGATACCTCCTCGTTGGTATCCGCCCTGACGATCCGAGTGGAGGCGGTGAGGCAACCGCTCTCGCGCAGGTCGGCAAGCAGCGGCCGCTTGTCGGTGCGGAGTTCCGGGCCACGGTTGAGCTGCGCGAGCGCCACCACCGGAACGTTGAGCTCCTTGGCCAGCAGCTTGAGCGAGCGGGACAGCTCGGAGACCTCCTGCTGGCGGTTCTCGACTCGCTTAGGCGAGGACATGAGCTGCAGGTAGTCGACAACGACGAGGCGCAGGTCGTTGCGCTGCTTCAGCCGCCGGCACTTGGCGCGGATCTCCATCATCGACATGTTCGGCGAATCATCGATGAACAGCGGGGAGTCGACCACCTCACTCATCCGCCGCGCCAGCCTGGTCCAGTCGTCCTCGCCTAGCTGGCCGGTGCGCATGGCATGCAACGGCACCCTGGCCTCGGCCGACAGCAGCCGCATGGTGATCTCGTTGCGGCTCATCTCCAGGCTGAACAGCACGGAGGCAAGGCCCGACCTGATCGAAGCGGACCGGCATATGTCGAGGGCCAGGGCGGAGTTGTGCGTGGGAATCATTGACCGGCTAGCCAGGTAGAGGCTGTCCGCAGCGTCGACCTGGACGCACCTGACCGGGACACTGGGCACTTCCCGCACCGCGACGATCATCCGCTGGTGTACGCGCTGAGTTGTCCGTGCCGGCCGTCGGCGTCGATGTACTTCGCGCTTGCGGGCCAGCCGGAAGACGTCGTCGGTTGTCGTGAACGTGATCGTGAATGCGGTGCACGACGCCTCGGTATGGCCGATTACCCGCTTGCGCGACACGCCGCACCGATAGCCCAGGCTCACTACCAGCTCTCTGACGTCGGCGGCTAGCCGGGCCGAGGTCGTCGTGACCTGAACGGAACCTGTTGGGTTCACTGTCCCGTCCGCGTCGAGCAGGCCGGCCAGCAGCGCACGGCGCTGAGGGGTGGATGCACGCAGGTAGGGCGCCGGAATGTGCTTACTTTCGAGCACGCTGACTAGCTCGCTCAGCTGCGGGCCGGCCGAGGTGAAGCTGGCTGCTGAGCTGCGACCGTCGCCGAGCCACACGCCGAGCACGTACGCAGGAATCGGCAGCGTCGCTCGCGGTCGATCGAGGGGACTTGCCACTGGTACTGCATGGTTGTCTCCCCCGCGCAGCGACTGCGCTATCTCCTGCGTGGTGCGGACGCTCACGGGAACACCTGACCCGAGCACTCGCGACCCGCTCACGCCGCGCACGCCAGGCGCAGCGGCTAGCCGTCGATCGGCACGCGTCGTAGTGACCCACTGGTGCTCGGCGTCCGCCACGATGCTCGTCTGGTCGTCAAATACGACCTCATAGCAACGTCGGCCGAGCATCACCTCCGTCGCCGCGATGACGGCCGTCGGACGGCCGTCGGCGCCGAGGATCTCCTCGCCGACCCGGACCTTCCCCATCGTGGTCCAGCCGGTTGGCGTGGGCAGCGGCGTGTCCAGGGCCAGCGCCTTGCCCATCGCGGGCCGGGCGGCTATGACGACCATCTGCCCTGGGTGCAGGCCGTTAGTGAGCGCGTCCAGGTCGGCGAAGCCGGTCGGCACCCCGGACAGCGTGCCGCCGCGCGAGTTGATGGCCTCGATCTCCTCGAGCGCGCCCGGCATGATCTCCGACAGCGACAGGTAGTCCTCGCTAACCCGCCGGTCGGTCACGCCGTAGACCTCGGCCTCGGCGCGGTCGACAAGCTCGTTGGCGTCGCCGTCCCCGGAGTAGCCGAGCTGCACGATCCGGGTGCCGACCTCGACCAGCCGGCGCAGGATCGCCCGCTCGCGCACGATCCTGGCGTAGTAACCGGCGTTGGCGGCAGTTGGCACGGACGCGATGAGCGTGTGCAGGTACGGGGCGCCGCCCATCCGGGCGATGTCGCCGCGGCGGGTCAGCTCCGCCGCCACGGTGACGGCGTCGGCCGGCTCGCCGCGCCCGTACAGGTCGAGAATGACCTCGTGTACCAGCTGATGCGCGGGCCGGTAGTAGTCATGTGCCTTGATGACGTCGAGCACGTCGGAGATCGCGTCCCTGGACAGCATCATCCCGCCGAGCACGCACTGCTCCGCGGCAAGATCATGGGGCGGCGTCCGCTCGAACTCGTCGCCCCCGCGCGGCACGATCTCCGCAACGCTCACTGCTGCACCATCCCCGGCATACCGCCCATTCCCGCCGCCATAGCTGGCGCCGATCCAGGGCTGTTCTATCGAACGCCTCGGACAGTCTGGCGCTACTCCGCCCAGCCGTCGATTCATGGTGTGCACAGGTCTGTGGACAGCATGTGCAGACACGCCGCGCGCATTGTGCGCAGCTTGGGGATAGCGCTGTGGATTTGCCTGTGCGCAGCCGCTTCCAGGGCCTCCGGCCTGCAGCAATGTTTCTCGCAGGCTGTGCACGGAAGATTTTCCTGGCGGGCGAGAACGCACACCGCGGCCGTAAGTTATCCACACTAAGAATTTGACGTCCAACGTCAGGCCGGAGAATTGTCACGGCCTCCGATCGGCCCCCGCGGATGTGGCCATTTACCGGACCCGGCCGGCCCTGGCTGGCCTATAGTTCGAGTGTGTGTTCGAACGATCCACCCGCGGACCTCGGGGCGCGCCTCGGCAGTGCCATCGACGAGCTCGCGCAGGCCGCCGAGGCCGCCGCCGAGCCGACCGGCCGCGACCTGGCCGTCATGCTGGCGCGGGCATGGGCGCTGATCGCCGATGCCGATCCGGAGCTGGCGAAGCGGGCCGCGCGCTACTCGCGCTGAGCGATGCGACTTTTTCAGATCGGGAACGCGATGCTTCCCGCCCTAGCCTGTCCGGCCAGGCCGGTGCCACCGGGCGGCGCGCCTGTCGGCCAGCACCTGGCGCACGACGTTTCGGCCGGGAATGCCGGTCACCCCGCCGCCGCCATGCGTCGCTGAGCCGGCCTGGTACAGGCCGCGGACCGGGGTCCTGAGGTCGGCGAAGCCCGCGGCCGGGCGGGCGTGGAACATCTGGCCAAGCGTGAGCTCGCCATGGAAAATGTTCCCGCCGACCAGGCCGTACTCCTCCTGCATCTGGTGCGGGCCGATGACCTGGCGGTGCAGCACGGAGGCTGCAAATCCCGGCGCGACAGCCTCCATCCTGGCGACTACCCGGTCGGCGTAGGCCGCGATCGCAGCCTCGTCGGGCTGGTCGGCATAGGCGTGCGGCACCCACTGGGTGAACATCGACACCACGTGCTTGCCGGCTGGCGCGAGGCTGCCGTCGAACACGCTCGGGATGCAGATGTCGGCGAACGGCACCGCGGACGGCCGCCCTGCCACGGCGTCCTGGTAGCCGGACTCCAGGTCGTCCAGGCTCTCGGCCAGCACGATCGTGCCGCCGTGAACCTGGGGATCGAATTCCGGGTGGCTGGCGAATTCTGGCAGCCTGTCGACCGCAAGATTGATCTTGACGGTGCCGCTGCGGGACTGCCAGCCGCGGATGTCGGCCACGAAGTCGGCGGGCAGTTCCCGCGGGTCGAGCAGCCGCAGGAATGAGATCTGCGGATGCGCGGTCGTGATGACGGTGCCCGCGCGGATCTCCTCGCCGCTTTCCAGCGTCACGCCACTGGCCCGGCCGTCGGTGGTGGCGATGCGAGCCACCGCCGCGCCCGTGCGGATCTCCGCGCCGAACGACCTTGCCGCCGCGGCCAGCGCGCCGGTAACCGCGCCCATCCCGCCGCGCGGGAAGCCCCACGCCCCGGCCTGCCCGTCCACGGCGCCGATGTGATGGTGCAGGGTCACGTACGCGCTGCCTGGCGACCGCGGCCCGGCCCAGGTGCCGATCACGCCGGAGACTGACAGCAGACCGCGCAGCGCATCGCTAGCGAAGTAGCCGTCCAGGAGGTCGGCGATGCTCCCGGTCAGCAGCCTGGTGAGGTCAACTGCCGCCCTGGTGTCGACCTTGCGCAAGTGCCGCAGGAGCAGACCCTGGCGGAGCAGGTCCTGCGGGTGCCTTGAGCCAAGCCGGGGCGGGATCTCGCCTAGCAGCGGCGCGAGGATGGCGGCCATCCGCGCCATGTGCTGGTCGTAGGCCTCGTAGTTCGCCGCATCGGCCGCGGAGAACTTGGCGATCTGGGCCCGCCGCTGCGCCGGGTCCTGCGGCAGGCCGAGGTAGCGGCCGTCGGCACGCGGGGCGAAGTAAGGACCCTGCGGGAAGACGTGGTAGCCGTGCCGGTCCAGGTGCAGGTCGCGCACGAGGTCTGGCGGCAGCAGCGACACCACGTAGGACAGTGAAGTGATCGTGTAGTCCGGCCCGAACGGGTGCTCGCTGACCGCCGCCCCGCCGACGACGTCCCGCCGCTCCAGCACCAGCGTGCTGAGCCCGGCCCTGGCCAGGTATGCCGCCGCGACGAGGCCGTTGTGGCCCCCGCCGATGATGACGACGTCGCGGCTGACCGGCATGAGGCAACGATCCTTCCGTCAGGGTGTCTCGCGGGTGCTGGACGAGGATAAACCACGTAATCAGGTTGTATCGACCCTACGGGGCCACGGCTAGGGGCCGACGAACGGCCCCACGCCGTGCGCCCCTGGCGGCACGGGGACCGCGCTGTGGAAGAACACCACCAGCGCGAGGACGGCCGCCACGACGACCACCTGAACCCAGATGGCGCGAAGTCCGCGGCCAGTGATGCGGTACCTGCCGTAGTACCCGGCGAGGACCCCGACCGCCATCAGCAGCGCGAACGCCGAGGCCAGGACCCAGATGCGCATCCGGGTGCTCTCCAGCAGCGGCGTGATCATCGTCCCGTTGCCCTTCAGGGTCACGGACATGACGATGATGCAGGCCGCTATGACGACTATCTGGCCGCCCCACACCAGGCAGCCGACCGCGGCCTCGCCGCGGCCGGGCGTTGCCCGGTCCTGCTGCGTACCCGGCTTCATGGTCGACACGGTAGGTCAGAAATTGAACACGGGACCGCTATAGATCCCTGGCGGCACCGGGATAGCTCCGTGGAATCCGGTGACCATGGCGACGACCGCCACGGTGACGACGATCTGGAACCACACCAGCCAAAGGCCACGCCCGGTGCTCCGGTACAGCCCATAGAAGCAGCCGAGGCAGGTAATGACCGCGAACAGCGCCAGTCCCGACGGAATGAGCCAGACCTCATATCTGGTCTTTTCCAGAGTTGCGGTGTACCACATGCCGTTGCTCTCCAGGCCTGCTGCCATGATCACGATAGAGCAGAGCACGACGGCAATCTGGCCAGCCCAGAGCACGCTGCTCATGACTATCTGACCGACCTTGCCAGGACCGAGAGCCCGCGACGATTCATATTCCATGGCGCCACCGTAGGCGCGCCGCCACTCCGCCAACACGGCCCGACTACTCACCCCGAGCAGAGCTGAACTACTCACCCGCCGGAGCGGTGAAACGGCAGATCCCTCTCGCCGGTCACGTCCACTTGCTGGTGCCGGCTCCGGCCCGGAGCGGCTCGTTCTCTTCAGAGCCGCGGAGGGGCCGGACCGGCACCAGCCACAACGAGTGATCTGGCTAGCTGCCGTGAACTTCTATGTCCAGCCTCGCGCTGACCTCGGGGTGCAGCCGGATGGACACCTGGTGCGTGCCCACGGTCTTGATCGGGTTCTGGACCTCGATCTTGCGCCGGTCCAGCTCGGGGCCGCCGGCGTTGCGGACCGCCGCCGCGATGTCGGCGGTCGAGATCGAGCCGAACAGGCGGCCGCCGCCGCCGGCCCGCTTGCTGAGCCGCACCCTGAGGCTGGCGAGCTGGGCTGCCGCATCCCTGGCGTCGTCAAGGCTGCGGATCTCGCGCGCGGAGCGCGCCTTCTTGATCAGGTCGATCTGCTTCTCCGAGCCGCGTGTCCATGGCATCGCCAGGCTGCGCGGGACGAGGTAGTTCCGGCCGTATCCGGCCTTCACCTCGACCACGTCGCCCGGCGCGCCCAGGCCGGAGACTTCCTGGGTCAGGATGAGCTTCATCGGCTTGCCGCTCATGGCGTCAGTAACCTCCCTCGGCCTTAGCGAGCCGTGCTCGTGTACGGCAGCAGCGCCATCTCGCGCGCATTCTTGATCGCCGTGGCGACGTCGCGCTGGTGCTGCGTGCAGTTGCCTGACACTCTGCGCGCGCGGATCTTGCCGCGGTCAGAGATGAACTTCCGCAGTAGCCCGGTGTCCTTGTAGTCCACCCTGGTGACCTTCTCCTGGCAGAAAAGGCACACCTTCTTCTTAGGCTTGCGAATCGGTGGCTTGGCCATCGTGGTGCTCCTTCGCAGTCCCGGCGCCGAGCCGGGATGGTTGGCAGAGCCCCGCCTGCGGCGGGGATGGTCGTTCCCCGCCTAAGGCGGGGTCTGTCGGATTGTTTCTGTTGTTGCTGAACCCGGCCGGCTAGAAGGGCGGCTCGTCGGAGAATCCGTTGTCGCCGCCCGCATCGCTGGCCCAGGGATCGTCGCCGCCGCCCTGGCGGCTCGGGGCGCCCGCACCGTACCCGCGCTGGCCGCCGCCGCCGAAGCCGCTGCCGTCACCGCCGGACCTGGTGGACCTGGTGACCTTGGCTGACGCGTTGCGCAGCGACGGGCCGACCTCGTCGACCTCGACCTCGTACACGGTGCGCTTCTCGCCTTCCTTAGTCTCGTAGGACCGCTGCCTGAGCCGGCCAGAGACGATCACCCGCATGCCCCGCTGCAGGCTCTCGGCCACGTTCTCCGCAGCCTGCCGCCAGACGTTGCAGGACAGGAACAGCGAGTCCCCGTCCTTCCACTCGTTCGTCGTGCGGTCCATGTACCGGGGAGTCGAGGCCACCCGGAAGGTGGCGACGGCCTGACCGGTCGGGGTGTAGCGGAGTTCTGGATCACCGACGAGGTTGCCGATAATCGTGATCGTGGTGTCGCCTGCTGCCATCGGGTACTCCGGTCGCTCGGGGTGGGTTCAGTCGAGCTCGAGCAGCCGTGACCGGCTTGTCAGTGCTGGTCCGGCCGAATGATCTTGGTCCGCATGACCGCCTCGTTCAGGTTGAGCTGGCGGTCGAGCTCCTTGACGGTGTCCGGCTCCGCGCGGAGCTCGATAACGGTGTAGATGCCTTCGGACTTCTTGTCGATCTCGTAGGCCAGGCGGCGCCGGCCCCAGACGTCGACCTTGTCTACGCTCCCGCCGGCCGTGGTGACGACCTTGAGGAACTGGTCAAGGGACGGCTGTACGGTGCGCTCTTCCAGCGATGGGTCGAGAATGATCATCATCTCGTACTGGCGCATACGGGTAACCTGCCTCCTCTGGACTCTGGCGGCCACGGTACTTCCGTGACAGGAGGAGCCGCGCGCCGCCGATGACGGGGCCTTTGCGCAGCTGAGCCAGACTACCAGCCTGGCCGGACAGTTTCGGCCGGCACCGGCGAAGGCCGGCGGCCAGCGCCTGGCCTGAGGCACGCTGGGCGTGGCGGCACGGCGCTACGGGTAGGTGGTTCCCTTCTTCGGCCCGCGGGCCCAGACTGGTAACTGCAAACCCGGCCACAGGAACCAGTCCGTCGATGGGGGTAGCGCAAATGCCCGAGACCATCAGCGAACCTGCGCAGAGTCGCTCGCTGCAGCTCTCGCTCAACAGCGACGGCCAGCGGCATCCGCTGCTGAATGCGGTGAGCGGATTTACATGTATTGCCGGCATCGCCGCCTTTGTGCTAGCGATCATCGTGCGTGAGCATCTAGCCGCAACGATCCTGGGCATCATTGCCTTCGGCGTCGGCCTTATCGGCCAGCTGTACTCCGCCACCCGGGAGGAGAGGATCTTGCTGGTCACGGGGATCGTGGGCGGATTCGTCGGGTTGGGCCTGGGCATCGCGCATGGCGGGTTCTCCTAGCCGCCATGCCCTAGGCTCGGCAGATGACTCCGATCGGTGCTCATCTGCATGACGGTGATCCGCTCGAGCAGGCGCAGGCCATCGGCGCTGACGCCGTGCAGTTCTTCCTCGGTGACCCGCAGGGCTGGAAGGCGCCGGCGTTTCCCAGGGAGCCCGCGGAGTTGCGTGCCGCCTTCGACGCGGCGGGCGTCGACGCTTACGTGCACGCGTACTACACCATCAACGTCGCATCGCCCAACAACCGGATCAGGATCCCGAGCCGGAAGCTGCTGACGCAGCAGCTTGAGGCTGCCGCCTCGATCGGAGCCAAGGGCCTTATCGTGCACGGCGGCCACGTCACCGCCGATGTCGATCCGCAGGAGGGCTACGAGAACTGGCGCAAGGCGGTCGAGCGAATCGACCGCCCGCTGCCCATGCTGATCGAGAACACCGCGGGCGGCGACGGCGCGATGGCCCGCAGCTTCGACGCGATCGGCAGGCTCTGGGACGCCATCGCCGACGCGGCAAGCGTCAACGGTGACATCGGCTTCTGCCTCGACACCTGCCATGCCCACGCCGCCGGGGAAGACCTGGACGGGATCGTCGACCGGATCAAGGCCATCACCGGGCGCATCGACCTGGTGCACTGCAACAACTCGCGGGACGAGTTCGGCTCGGGCCGCGACCGGCACGCTCCGCTGGAGTCCGGCCAGATCGAGCCGGGCCTGCTGGTCGAGGTCATCAGGGCGGCCGGCGCCCCGGTCATCTGCGAGACCCCGGATCCCGCGGAGGACATCCGCTTCCTGCGCGCGGCGCTCTCCGGTTAACGCGGCCTGTCCAGCAGCGTGACTAGGTAACGGCGCGGGCCAGCGCGCCGGTAAGGACCGGCGGACTTTCCTCGATCACGGCTGTGAGCACCACCGGCGCGGCGCGCGCCGTGGCCGCTGTCGTCTGCCCGACATCGGCGTCGGTGCCGATCGTGTTGCACTGGCCTGGGAATTGCGGTGAGCAACTCGGCGTCGGCTCTGGGCTTGGTGACGGCGAGGTGCATCCCGCGCCCAGGAACGGTCCGCACGACGGCGACGGCGACGGGTTAGTGCACTGCTGGCCTATGACGATCCCGCAACTGTGGCCAGGATCCGGGTTGCACGGCTGCCCGAAGGTCGGCTGGCAGACCGGCTTGCAGTCCATGGTCTGGCCCGGCTTGCAGGTCGGCAGCGTGGCCTTCTTCGCGGTGGCCTGGATCCATGTCACGAACGGGTACCCATTCGTGGTCGGGAATACCTGGTCGACCGGCACGTTCGGGGTGTTGCCCCACTCGGTAGTGAAGAAGTTGTTCCAGATAGCAGCCGGCCACCCGCCACCCTCTGATCCGGAATACCCGTTGGCGGCCGGCAGGTTGTCGAGGATCTGAGTGCCTGGGTCGTTGGTGTAGAGCGCCACGGCCATCGCGTACTGGTCGGGCGTTGCGCCGAGGAACCAGGCCTGCGAGGAGTCGGCCCCGCTACCCAGCGTGCCCGTCTTGCCGATGATGCCGCCCTGGTGGAACGTGACGTTGTTGACCGCCGTGCCGTACACGTTGTCGAAGGACAGCGCGTAGTCCACGTCGGCCGCCGCGGCCGCGCTCAGCACCACGTGCGTGGGGATGTAGAGCGATATGGGCTGCGATCCCTGCTCGACTGACTCAATCACGTGCGGCGCGTGGTAGACGCCGTCGTCTGCCAGCGTTGCGAACGTCGTAGCCTGCTCGATCGGGGTCAGCGGACCCTCGCCGAGCGCGATGGCAGGAGATCCCGCCGTCGATTGGTTCGACTCGGTCGGGCTGAACTGGGCGTTGAGGCCCTCGGGCCCGCTCAGGTCGCTGCAGTACTTCATCAGGTCGGCGTAGGTCCCGCTCGGGTCATCCGCACACGGCTCCTGGAACGGGCTCTGCCCGACGCCGAAGCTCTCCGCCATGTTGATGACGTTCTGGATGCCATCGCGGTGGGCGAGATCCTCGAACGCCGGGTCAGACGAGGTAGCCGCGGCGAACGCGACGCTGATCGGCTTGCCGTCGTTCTCCCCGCTCTCGGTGAACGGGAAGTAGTAGATGTCACCGCATCCGGTCACCATTGGGTTGGTCGGCGGCGCACTGAGCCTGGAGAGCGATAGCTCGGCGCAGCTGGTGTCGTTGTCCGGGATCCAGATCGGGTCGAACCCGTTGAGCTGGCTGGTAAAGACGTTCATGTACTCGCTGACCGCCGTCGAGAGCACGTAGGGCTTGAACGAGGAGCCGACTGGCTCTGGTATCTCCGCGGTGTTCAGGAAGCAGTCGGTCTTGTCACAGCCCTTGGAGTAGTAGCCAGGGCCGCCGTAGACCGCGACGATGGCGCCGGTCTTGGCGTTCTCCAGGACCGCTCCGATCCGGTCGTAGTCGGGCAGCGACACACCCGCCGCGGCCATCTGGGCCTTCTCCTCGTTGACTGACCTGGCCAGCTGGTCCACCTTGGCCTGGCTGAACGTGGACCGGATCCGGTAGCCGCCGGTATCGAGCTGCTGCTGGGTGAGGCCAAGGCCGCCCTGGTCCTTCGGTGCCTCAAGTTGCTGCTGCACCATCTGCATCAGGTACCCGGTGTACCCGGACTCGCCGTTCCCGGTGGGCGGCGGGTTGAGCTTCGGGAACGTCTGCGCGTTCGCCACCGCCTGGGTGATGTTTCCGTCGCGGACCATATTGGTGAGGACGTACTTCCACCGGGCGACGAGCGCACGGTAGGCCTCGCCGGCGTCCGGGTCCGGGTTGAAGTAGCCAGGCTCGTTGGGCATCGCGGCCAGCATCGCCGCCTGGGAGATCGTCAGCGTGGCGCCGGGCTGGGTGAGGTTGACGTTGAAGTAGTTCTCCGCGGCGGCGCCGAGGCCGTAGGTCGTGGGCCCGAACGGGACCGTGTTCAGGTACTGCTGCATGATCCAGTCCTTGGACCGCTCATGCGCCAGCTTCATCGCGATGAAGATTTCCTTGAGCTTGGTCGTCGCGTTCTGGCCGGTGTCCACGCCGGCGTAGTAGTTCTTGGCGTACTGCATGGTGATGGTCGAGCCGCCCTGCAGGTTGCCGTTGCCGAGGGCGTCTTCCAGCGCGGCCCGCGCCAGGCCCGTGATCGAGATGCCGCCCTCGGTGTAGAAGTTCCGGTCCTCGGCCGCAGCCATGGCCTGCGCCATCACGGTGGGGATCTGGTTGGCGGTCAGCAGCTCCCGGTCGACATCCTGGCCGTTCACGTCGTCGTTGAAGGTGCCGAGCAGCTTGCCGTTGCTGAAGTAGATGGTCGACGACTGCCAGTTGGCGGTCAGTTCGGCCGCCGTCGGGATCGGCGTCATCTCGTAGCCGATGAACATCGCAAGGATGCCGAGCAGGATGCACCCGGCCGCGCCAGCGCCGGCTACCCCGAGCGCCTTGCGCCAGGTCCAGTGCCGCCACCAGCTTCCGTACAGCAGCCAGTGCTTGAACCGCTGCCCGCGGGTGAGCCGCCTCGGGTCATACGGGTCGCCGCCATCCCAGCCGCCGCCACCACCAGGACCGCCAGGACCGCCGCCTGCCCGCCTGGTACCGGGACGCTGGAGCGTCGCCGTACGGCTGCGGACGCCGTCGGAGAAGCGGGCCGCGCGATCGCGCACGGAGGTCCGGCCTGACCATTCGCCAGTGCCGCCGTCATCGAACCCGCTGCCTGCCCCGTTGCCGTTCGGCGCCCCGCCATAGCCGTTGGCAGCGCCATGGCCGTTTGCGCCATAGCCGTTGGCGCCATGGCCGTTCGCAGCACTGTTGGCCCGGCGGGTGCCCCGATACGCTCCGCGGCCGTTGCCGTCACCGTTGCCGTTGTCCTGGCCGGGCTGTGCGCGCGAGTACGTCCAGCCATCGCCGGGCGCGCCCGGCCGGCTCGCGGAGTCCCGGCCGCCGCGTCGGGACGGCCTGCGCCGGTCCGACTCTCCCCAGAAATCCTCGTCGCCGTCGCGGTCCCGGCCCCGGCTCAGCACAGAGCCGCGTATGCCGAGGCGGTTCTTCAGGTCGTCGGCAGTCTGGCTGAACCGGCCGCCGCCGTTTCCATCACGGCCCGTGCCGTAATCGGGGCGTCCGGCACGACGCGGACGGTCATCACCAGGGGCAGCACCCCCGCCGGCGGCACGGCCGCCGCGGCGGTCTTCTCTGTAAGAACTGGCCGGCGAGCGCCCGTTGGCTGCCCGCCCGGCCCGCTGACCCTCGCCGCGCGCGGGACGACGGTCGTCGGAGCGCCAGAAGCTCGCGTCATCCCAGGGCGATTGCTCGTCCGGCATGCCGCCGTGCCTGCTACGCCACCCGGAGCCGCCATCATCCTGCTGCTGTTGCCAGTACGGCCCGGGCCAGTCTGGGTTACTCACGCATCCTCGCTGGTCGGGGGAACGACTGCTGTGGCGGTTGGGCCGCCATCCAGACACGTTACCTGGCGGTCCGCACCATCCCGGCACTTATTGCTGCATAACGTCATCCGCAACTGCGGCGTTACGGGCACTGTGCTCCCTGTGAGTGCCGCCTATCGGCAGGTCTCTCGATCAGCGCTGGCGATCCGGTGCCGGACCCGGCAGCTAGTCGCCGGCCCTGGCCCGCCGACTGCGCCGGGGAGTCGGCTCGCCAGTGCCGAGCACGTACGAAGACGCTAGGTGGTTCCACGCACAACTCTGGCAGACCTCGACGACGTAGACCTGGAACTCTCCATATTCCGCGGCCATTTCGTCTAGTTCCGGGCCCCGTTTCACGCGCCCTTCGTACCTGCCCAGCTCGTCCCCGTAGACGTAGGTGACGTGGGTGAGCTTGGCTCGCTCGCAGATCGGACACGTCACGTCCGTGCCCTCGCCGTGGAACTTGGCGGCCCGGAGCAGGTAGGGGTGCGCATCGCACACATCGGTCAAGGTCGTGCGTCCGGACAGCACCGAGGCAAGCGTCGCACGCCGGGCTAGCCCGTAGTCGACCACTGATCGCCTCATGCCCGACAGGTTACGACGGAACTGGCCGGGACTGGAGACCTGGCCTGGCACCGGTTGGCCGCCGGCCCGTGTGACCAACATCTCGCCCGTGCGCGCCAGAGCGCTGGCTTGCGCCGCAAAGCCCGTACCACGTATCGTTGTGATGTATCAACTCGATACATCGCCCGGACATGTCGCAGCAGACTGCGTGTCCAGGATGTTAGCTCATTGTAGGAACGGGAGGTGCGAGCCAGTATGAGCAGCCAGCGATCCGGTGTGCTCGAGCTCGCGGTTCTCGGCATCCTGCACGAGACTCCCATGCACGGTTACGAGCTGCGCAAGCGGCTCAACTCGCTGCTCGGCGCCTTCCGGGCGTTCGGCTACGGCTCGCTCTACCCGGCTTTGAAGGAACTGCTGGGGAGGGGCCTGATCGCCGAGGAGGTTGCCGACCGCCCGGTCAGGCCACTGGACCGGCCGCGCCGCTCCAAGATCGTCTACCGGCTGACAGCCGAGGGCAAGGAGCGGTTGCAGGACCTGCTCGCGCAGTCCGGCCCGGCGTCCTGGGAGGACGACGGCTTCGGGGTGCACTTCGCGTTCTTCGGCCTGACGCAGGCTGACATCAGGATGCGCATCCTGGAAGGTCGCCGCAGCAGGCTCGAGGAGCGGCTGGAAGCTTTCCGGGCGGCAGCGACCCGCACTCGTGAGCGGGTCGACAGCTACACCCTCGAGCTGCAGCGGCATGGCCTGGAGTCGGTTGAGCGCGAGGTCCGCTGGCTGAACGAGTTGATCGCATCTGAACGTCAGTCGGGCACCCAGCCTGGCAACGGGGCCGACGAAACCACCGAAGGCGGCGGGGCGACGGTCATCGTCTAGCCATCGCTGCGTCGCAACAGATTAAGGAGTGAATCCTCATGGGTTCGGTACGGGTAGCCATCGTGGGCGTCGGGAACTGCGCCAGTTCCCTGGTCCAGGGCGTTGAGTACTACAAGGACGCCGACCCGGCGGGCCGGGTACCGGGCCTGATGCACGTCCAGTTCGGCCCCTACCACGTGCGCGACATCGAGTTCGTTGCCGCCTTCGACGTCGACGCCAAGAAGGTCGGCCGCGATGTCGCGGAGGCCATCGTGGCCAGCGAGAACAACACCATCAAGATCTGCGACGTGCCGCCGACCGGGATCACCGTCCAGCGCGGCCCGACGTTCGACGGCCTCGGCGAGTACTACCGCGAGATCATCACCGAGTCCGATGACGAGCCGGTCGACGTGGTCGCGGCGCTCAGGGATGCGCGGGCCGACGTGCTGGTTTCCTACCTGCCAGTCGGCTCGGAACAGGCGGACAGGTACTACGCCCAGTGCGCGATTGACGCGGGCGTGGCGTTCGTGAACGCGCTGCCGGTGTTCATCGCCTCCGACCCGGTGTGGGCGAAGAAGTTCGCCGACGCGGGCGTGCCGATCATCGGCGACGACATCAAGTCGCAGGTCGGCGCCACGATCACGCACCGTGTGCTGGCCAAGCTTTTCGAGGACCGCGGGGTCGAGCTGCTGCGCACCTACCAGCTCAACTTCGGCGGGAACATGGACTTTATGAACATGCTGGAGCGCAAGCGCCTGCAGTCCAAGAAGATCTCCAAGACCCAGTCCGTGACGTCGCAGATTCCGCACGAGATGGCCAAGGCCGACGTTCACATCGGCCCGTCCGACCACGTGCCGTGGCTGGACGACCGCAAGTGGGCTTACGTCCGCCTGGAGGGGCGCTCCTTCGGTGACACGCCGCTGAACCTGGAGTACAAGCTCGAGGTCTGGGACTCGCCAAACTCGGCCGGCATCATCATCGACGCGGTCCGGGCCGCGAAGATCGCGCTGGATCGCGGGATCGGCGGGCCTATCCTGTCGCCGTCCTCCTACTTCATGAAGTCCCCGCCCGAGCAGTACAGCGACGACGTTGCCCGCGAGGCCGTCGAGAAGTTCATCCGCGGCGAGGTCGACCGCTAGGCCCGCCAGCTTCTGCCAAACGCGATAACGGGCAGCCCGGGATTCGCCCGGCTGCCCGTTATCGCCGCCCAGTTTGCTGTCATAATCGGGTGAGACCCGCCCGAAGCACGACATGACTGTGGGGCCAACGTGTTTCCCTACGACAATGCGGATGTCTCGCCGCTGCACGGCTGGGCGGAGATCGTCTTCCTGATCTTGTTTCTGCCGTGCCTCGGTCTGGGTGTTGCCTTTGTCGTCCGCACCCTGCGCAAACCCCGCGACTAGCAGGCCAGGCCACCAGCCCGTGCCTGCCTGAGCCTGATATAGCCTGCGCGACTGGCGCACCATAGGCTGAGCCCGTGTCCCGGCCGGAGCAGCCGCCGCTCGCCGCCACGCCCGGCCAGGGCGGGGCGGGCCAGCCTGCGCCGCGCCGCGCCTCGTTCTGGCGCGACCTGCGGGTGGTCTGGGCCGAGCATGACTTCCGCCGGCTGCTGTCCACCCGGCTGATCTCTCAGACGGGCGACGGC
>DASPWG010000055.1:0-39885 GCA_035621915.1 Streptosporangiaceae bacterium | reverse complement strand
GCACGTTGACGCCGTTGGTTACGGTGGTCATTTGGCTAATGCCCCTTTCGCCGGATCTCCATATTCCCAATGGAGATGATCGACAATATACCGGGCCGTACCAGCTACGATAGCCCCCATGGCGCAGCCAGCCTCGGCGCTAACCGCCGGTTCGGTCGGTACCGTCGAAACCCAGTATGTCGACCTTCCTGAGCCGGTGCGGCTCGATTGCGGGCGCGAGCTTTACCCCGTTCGGGTGGCTTACGAGACCTACGGGACTCTGTCGCCTGCGCGCGACAACGTCATCCTTGTCTGCCATGCGCTGAGCGGCGACGCGCACGCGGCGGGCGTGGCGCAGACCCCGCCACCGGAGGGCACGCGAGACGGCTTCCGCGCTGAGGATCGCGACGGCGCCGCCGGCAAGGGCCTGGGCTGGTGGGACGGGATGATCGGCCCCGGCAAGGCGTTCGATACCGATCTCTTTTTCGTGGTATCAACCAATCTGCTCGGCGGCTGCCGCGGGACGACGGGACCGTGGTCCGTCGACCCGGCCACGGGTAAGCCGTACGGGCCGGACTTCCCGGTGATCACGGTCGCCGACATGGTCAGGACCGAGCGCGCGTTCCTGGACGTGCTCGGCATCGAGCGGCTGGCCGCGGTGACCGGGGGCTCGCTCGGCGGCATGCAGGCGTTCGAGTGGGCGATCCAGTTTCCTGACCAGGTGGATGCCGTCGTGGCGATTGCCAGCACGCACGCGCTCCACCCGCAGGGCGTGGCCTGGAACTCCATAGCGCGTGACGCGATCATGCGAGACCCGGCCTGGCAGGGCGGCCGTTACTACGGCACGGGCCGCAAGCCCGATGCCGGCATGGGCGTGGCGCGGATGGTAGGCCACATCACGTACCTGTCCGCGCCGGCGCTGGAGGACAAGTTCGGCCGCAGGCTCCAGTTCGCCGACGACATCCGGTACACCATCACAGAGCCGGAGTTCGAGGTCGAGAGCTACCTGCGCCACCAGGCCGACTCGTTCGTCAGGCGCTTCGACGCCAACACCTACCTGTACACCTCGCGCGCGCTGACGTACTTCGACCTTGCCCGGGAGCACGGCAGCGGGTCGCTGGCGAGGGCATTCGAGGGCGTAACGGCGCGGACGCTGCTGATCGCGTTCAGCTCGGACTGGCTCTACCCGCCGACTGCGTCGAGACAGATCGAAGAAGCGCTCGCCGCCCTCGGCAAGCCGGTCGAGTTCCACGTGATCGACGCGCCGTACGGCCACGACTGCTTCCTGCTCGAGGAAGCGCGGCAGACGCCCATCATCCGCCAGTTCCTGAGCAAGCACGACCTCGCCGAGGGCAGGGCAGGGCGGATCACGGCGAGGAAGGGAGCTTCGTGACTGACGCCCGGCCAGAAGAGGCCCGCGAGTTCGGCTTCGAAACCCGGCAGCTGCACGCCGGCCAGCGGCCCGACCCGAACACCGGGGCACGCGCGGTGCCCATCTTCCAGACGACCAGCTACGTTTTCGAGGACCCGGAGTCGGCCGCCGCGTACTTCAACCTGCAGGAGTACGGGAACACTTACTCGCGGATCATGAACCCGACCGTGGCGGTGCTTGAGGAGCGGGTCGCGAACCTCGAGGGCGGCGCCGGCGCGGTCGCGTTCGCCAGCGGCATCGCCGCGCAGGCGGCCGCGCTGTTCACGCTGCTGCAGCCGGGCGACCACGTCGTCTCGTCCGCGGCCCTCTACGGCGGCACGGTGAACCAGTTCAAGCACCTGCTGCGCAAGATGAACGTGGAGCTCACGTGGGTCGACCCGGACGACCCGGACGCGTGGCGGAAGGCGGTCAGCGCCAACACCAAGGCGTTCTTCGCCGAGACGATCGGCAATCCGGGCGGGAACGTGCTGGACGTCGAGACCGTGGCGGCCATCGCGCACGAGCACGAGCTGCCGCTGATCGTGGACAACACGTTCGCCACGCCGTACCTGTGCCGCCCGATCGAGTGGGGCGCCGACATCGTGGTTCACTCGGCGACCAAGTTCATCGGCGGCCACGGCACGAGCATCGGCGGCGTCGTGGTCGAGTCCGGCCTGTTCAACTGGTCCAACGGGCGGTTCGCGGTAGTGGCCGATCCGTCGCCGGCCTATCACGGCCTGCAGTTCCACGAGACGTTCGGCACGTACGGCTACCTCATGAAGCTGCGCGCCGAGACACTGCGCGATCTGGGCGCAGCGATGTCGCCGTTCAACGCGTTTCTATTCCTGCAAGGTCTGGAGACGCTGTCGCTGCGGATGGAGCGCCACGTCGACAACGCGCTGGCGGTGGCGGAGTTCCTGCAGGCGCACGAGCTGGCGTCGAACGTGACGTACCCGGGCCTGCCGGCCAGCAAGTACCGCCCGCTCGTGCGGAAGTACCTGCCGCGGGGCGCGGGCGCGGTGTTCTCGTTCGACTGCGCCGGCGGCCGGGCCGGCGGGCAGGGGCTCATCCGCGGCGTGACGCTCTGGTCCCACCTGGCCAACGTCGGCGACGCGAAGAGCCTGATCATTCACCCGGCCAGCACGACCCACCGCCAGCTCAGCGACGACGAGCTGCGCGCGGCCGGAGTCGGGCCAGGGACGATACGGCTGTCGGTCGGCACCGAGTCTCTCCCTGACCTCATCTGGGATCTGCAGCAGGGTTTCGCGTGCGTCGCTGCTGCAGCGGGAGAACAGGTAACGACGGCATGACCGACCTCGCCAGGTACCAGGATCCGCTGGCGATCCAGCGCGTGCTCCATACCGCCCAGACGATCGCGATCGTGGGCCTGTCGAGCACCGAGCTGCGGGCCAGCTACTTCGTCGGCTACTACCTCAAGCGGCACGGCTACACCGTGATCCCGGTGAACCCGCGCGAGCGCGAGATCCTGGGGGAGAAGTGCTACCCGAGCCTGGCGGACGTGCCAGTGCCGGTGGACGTGGTGAACGTCTTCCGAGCGCCCGATGCGCTGCCGGGCATCGCGCGAGAGGCCGTGGCGATCCACGCGGGCGCCCTGTGGTGCCAGTTCGGCGTCATCAGCGAGGAGGGGGCTAGGATCGCCGAGGACGGCGGCATGACGGTGATCATGGACCGCTGCATCAAGGTCGAGCACGCACGCTATGTCGGCCGCATGCACTGGCTCGGCTTCAACACCCAGCGCATCACCTCTGTCCGCACCGGACTGCAGTAGCCGGGCTCGGTGCTTTCAACATCCTTTTGACCGGAACGACACGCGCTGAGGGGAAAGCTCATGCCAGATCGCAGGGTGTGGTTCGGGGTCGGCCTTGGGGCGTGGAACGGGGCCGATGTGGCCAGCGCCGCCGAGTCCGCCCGGCTGGTCGGCCAGGCGGACCTGGACGGCCTTGACCTGTTCAGCGTCGCCGATCACCCGTACTTCGCCGAGAAGCTCGACTCGTACGCGCTGGTGTCGTTCCTGCTGGGCCGGACCGAGCGCATCGCAGGGGCGGTCACGGTGACCAACCTGCCCAGCCGTCCCGCGCCCGTGCTCGCGCGCACGATCTCGTCGCTGTCCGCGCTGTCCGGCGGCCGGATCGTGCTGGGGATCGGGGCCGGGGGGATCTGGGACATGATCGTCCGGCTGGGCGTGCCCAGGCTCGACAGCGGGTCGGCGGTACGGGCGATGGAGGAGGCGATCACGCTGATCCGGGCGCTGTGCGACGGCACCGGCCCGGTCACGTTCGACGGGGAGTTCTACCAGGTATCCGGCCTGGACCCGGCCGGCATCGCGGCGCCGCCGATCTGGACAGGCTCGGTCGGGCCGAAGTCGCTGGCCGTCACCGGACGGACCGCTGACGGCTGGGTGCCGCCCGGCGCCTCGGACTGGCGCAGCGAGCGCTACCGCGAGTCGCGGCCGCTGATCGACCAGGCCGCGGCGGGTGCGGGCCGCGACCCCGCGCAGGTCACCGACATCTATAACTTCGGCGGCCGGATCACCGCTGAGCCGCTGGCTGCCACCAGGGACGAAGACGGGCGCTGGATCGGCGGCTCGGCCGGGCAGTGGGTCGAGGAACTGACCGCCGCGGTGCTTGAGCACCGCGCTGGCGGGTTCATCTTCCGGGCCGCGGCTGACGCTCCCGCCGCCGACGCGCTGGCCCGCTGGGCCAGGGAGATAGTGCCGGCGGTCCGCGAAGCGATCAGCGCGTAGACAAGCTCCGACACACGGATGGATCCGGTCCGGGCACTGCGGCAGATCGCATTCCAGCTGGAGCGGGCCGGCGCGCCCACCTACCGGGTGCGGGCCTTCCGCCGGGCCGCACAGGTGATCTCCGACCTGCCAGGTAGTGAGCTGGAGCAGCGGATCAGCGCGGGCACGCTGACCGAGCTCGGCGGGATCGGACCGGCCACCGCGCAGGCCGTCCAGCAGGCTGCGGCCGGCGAGGTACCTGCGTACCTGACCCGGCTGCTGGCGGAGGCGCCGCCGCCGGAGCGGTCCGGCCTGCGCGCGGCGCTGCGGGGCGACTGCCATGCGCACTCAGACTGGTCGGACGGCGGCAGCCCGCCGCTGGAGATGGCCGAGGCCGCGCGCGACCTGGGCTACGAGTGGCTCGCGCTGACCGACCACTCCCCGCGGCTGACGGTGGCCAACGGGCTGTCCGCGCAGCGGCTCGAGCAGCAGCTTGAGCTGATCCGGCGGCTGAACACCGGGCTCGCCCCGTTCCGTATCCTCAGCGGCATTGAGGTCGACATCCTCGAGGACGGCGCCCTCGACCAGCGGGATGACCTGCTGGCCGAGCTCGACATGGTCGTGGCCAGCGTGCACTCCAAGCTGCGCATGCCCGCTGCGGAGATGACCAGCCGCATGGTCGCCGCGGTCTCCAGCCCGCACGTCGACGTGCTGGGGCACTGCACGGGCCGCAGGGTCCTGGGCCGCGGCAGGCCAGAGTCGGAATTTGATCCGGACGCAGTATTCGCGGCGTGCCGCGACCACGGCGTCGCGGTCGAGATCAACTGCCGTCCCGACCGGCTGGACCCGCCAGATCGGCTGCTGGGGCTGGCCGTGCAGGCGGGCTGCCTGTTCGCCATCGACACCGATGCCCACGCGCCCGGTCAGCTGGACTGGATTGGCAGCGGCTGCGAGCGGGCGGAGCAGTTCGGCATCAGCGCAGACCGGGTCATCAACACCAGGAGCTGGCGCGCGAGCTGACGCGGTCGGGTGCGCCGCGCGGCGCGGATCAGCCGACGACGAGCGGCAGGGAATCCCAGCCGCGCAGGGTGGAAGTCTGGGCGAGCCTGGCACTGGCCCAGTCGACGTCCCAGCGCGGGAAGCGGCGCAGGATCTCCTCCATGGCTACCCGGCCTTCCAGCCGGGCCAGCGCCGCGCCCAGGCAGTAGTGGGCGCCGAGGCCGAACGTCAGCTGCTGGCCCACGCTGCGGTGGATGTCGAAGCGCTCCGGGTCGGGATAGCGCCGCGGATCGCGGTTCGCCGCGGCGATTATGAACACCATGGCGCTGCCTGCCGGCACCGGCTGGTCGTAAAGCGTTACGTCCCTGGTGACGTAGCGTGCTACGGCCGGGCCTGGCGGCTCGAAACGCAGGATCTCCTCGACCGCGTTCGGGATGAGCGCCGGATCGTCTGCCAGCTCATGCCGTTGCCGCGGATGCTGGGCCAGCAGGGATCCGATCCAGCCGATGAGCCGCGCGGTCGTCTCGTTCCCTGCACCCGCGACCACGGTGACGTAGGTCAGCACCTCATCTCGGGTTAGCGTGCGCGTCACGCCGCGCTCGTCCTCGAACTCGGCGTGCAGCAGTTCGGTCATGAGGTCGTCGGAGGGATGGTCCTGGCGCCAGTCGATGTAGTCCGCGAGCATCTCGTTGCTGAGGACGGCGCCGCTCTTGAAGTCCATCGGCGCGCCGACCTCGGTGCGCAGGCTGTCGTCCACGAAGTCCCTGATGGCCTCCTGGTCGGCCTCGGGTATGCCGAGGAGCTGGCCGATCACGCGCATCGGCATCTGCGCCCCCAACTCCGTGATGAGGTCGAACCGCGTCGTTCCCGCCAGCGGGTCGAGTGCGCGCGCGCAGAACTCGCGCACCTGCGGCTCCAGCGCGGCAATCCGGCGCGGCGTGAAGACGCCCACCAGGATGCGGCGATGGACGTCATGGGCACGCGGATCTTCGAAGATGAGCGTGCCAGGCGGCATCTCGATGCCGGACTTGATCAGCTCGAGGATGCTGCCGCGAGCCGAGGAGAACGTCTGCCAGTCCGGAAGCCCGCGCTCGACGTCGGCGTACCGGCTCACGGCGTAGAAGTCGTGCTGCCCGTTGTAGTACAGCGGTGCCTCCTCCCGGAGGCGAGCAAGCACCGGATACGGGTCGGCGGCGAACCTGGCGTCGTACGGGTCCCAGTAGACCGCAGTGCCGCTGCTGACGCCGCTCATGTGAGTGCCTCCGAGTCTTGAGTCAGCGCGACCAGATCCGGTCGAACAGCTCGGGATCGGTAGGCAGCAGCCAGCACTCCGCTACCCGGCCGGCGACGACCCGGTACATCCCGACCGTCGTCCACCAGCGCGTTTCGTCCCGCAGCCGCGCCTCGCCATCGGTCAGGGCCGCGATCGTGTCGCCGTCGCCGGTGAGTAAGTCCCGGCGGGTGATGCGGAAGGTGTTGCCCGCGAGGGCGCGGCGCCGGGTGAAGTAGCCGACCACCTCGTCATAACCGCGGTAGGTGCCCGCTATGGCGTTCCGGCCTGGCACGTGCCAGGTGATGTCGGGGGCCAGCAGGTCGCGAAGCTCGCCCTCGCCGCCGCCGGAGTAGAACGAGTTCTGCGCGGTGTGCAGCCGTGCCAGCAGCTGGGATGCTTCCGCCCGGTCCACGGCTATTAGTCTCACATGCCTAGTCCCGGCTGCGAACCTGGTAGCCGATCGGCAGCAGCGACCAGCCGAACCGCTCGCTGGCGAATCCCCAGATCCCCCGCGACGCGATCAGGGTCGCGGTGACCGCGAGGCCGCCCACGATCACCAGGTACCAGGCGCCGTCGGCGGACAGCCACTCCTGCAGCGCGAACAGCAGGATCGCGCCGATGACCGGGCCCTCGATGGTCCCGATGCCGCCGATCAGCACCATAAAGAGCATGTACACGCTGTACTGGATGCTGAAAACCGACGACGGCTCGACGTAAAGCGTCTGCAGCGCGATCAGCGCACCGACAGCGCCGGCGCCGGCCGCCGCGGTGACGTAGGCCACCAGCCGGATGCGGCCCACCCGGACACCGGAGGACGCCGCGGCCACCGGGTCGCTGCTGACCGCCCTGGCGTCGATGCCGAATCCCCGGCGGACGAGCACGTACACGCCGGCCACGCTGGCGATGGCGACCGCGAGCGTCGCCCAGTAGATCAGCGCCTCGCGCAGCACGTCGCCGTACCCGGCCAGCCCTGGCACGCTTACCCCGGTGGTCCCGCCCACCGATGGCGACAGCGTCGCGATGATCTGGAAGACGGCCGCGACCACGAGCGTGGCCACCGCGAAGTACCCGCCGGACAGCCGCAGCACGAGCGCGGACACCGGCAGGGAGACCACCGCGGCGATGACAGCCACCAGGAGTATGCCGGCGAACGGGTTGATCCCGTGCTCGGCGACCAGGTACAGCGCATACGCGCCGAGACCGATGTATGCCTGCTGGCCGAACGACGTGAGCCCGCTGAAGCCCGCCAGCAGGTTCCACAGGCTCGCCATGGCCAGGAACGTGAGCAGCGTGATCAGCGGCTGCTCGGCCGGGCCGCCGATGACATAGGGGATCACCACCAGCACCGCCACGGCCAGCACGCACGTCGCAGTGCAGAGCGAGGCCGTCACGCTCCACCGGCTGACGGTGAACGGCGCCAGCGACGGCACCGCGCCGCGGGAGATCGCCGCGCCCCGTCTCATCCGAGCGCTCCCTGCCCGCGGATCTCACGCAGCGTCTGGCCGCGGGTGAACAGCCCGCCCGGCCTGACCGTCAGCACGGCGAGGAACAGCAGGTGCACCGCGAGCACCGCGTAGGCCTCGTTGATCTCGCCGACGACTACCTGGGTCACGCCGAGAGCCACCCCGCCGGCCAGTGTTCCCCACAGCGACCCGATGCCGCCGATGACGACGGCCTCGAACGCGAAGATCAGCGTGTTGGTCCCGGCAAACGGGTCGAACGTGCCGATGGTGCCGATGAACACGCCCGCCAGCGCGGCCGTGCTGATCGCGATGCCCGCCACGGCGGCGAACAGCGGGCGCACCCTTATCCCCACCAGCCTGGCGGTGTCCAGGTCGTCGGCCGTCGCGCGCACCCTGCGGCCCCACGGCGTGTGCGACAGCGCCAGCTGCAGGCAGCTGAGCACCGCGCATGCAGTGAGGAACCCGGTGAGGAACAGCCAGGAGACCACGATGCTGCCGAGGTGGAAGCTGGCCAGGGCAAGCGACCCGCCGTTCAGGCCGCGCGGATCGGACGTGGCGGCCACCTGCAGCAGATTCTCGATCATCACCGACAGGCCGAACGTGACGAGCACGGGCGCGAGCACGCCGTGCTGCAGCGCCCGCCCGAAGAGCAGCACCTGCAGCCCTGCGCCGACCACGAAGGCGGCGGGCAGCAGCAGCGGCAGCGTGACCCATACGGGCACGCCGAGTGCGGTGGACAGCACGAGCCCGAGGTAAGCGCCGCAGACAGCCAGGTCGCCGTGCGCGAGGTTGACGATGCGCATGACGCCGAATGCCAGCGAGAGGCCGCAGGCGATGAGCGCATACTGCCCGCCGAGCAGCACTCCCTGGATGACCGCGTTGACCCAGTTCACGCGTGGACCTCGCCGAAGTATGCGGCTATGACCTGATCCCTGGTCACGCCGGCGACTGCGGATGTCAGCGCGACGCGTCCCTCGCGCAAGCACACGAGGTCGTCACTGGCGTCCATCGCGCGCCGCAGGTCCTGCTCGACGATGACCAGGGTGGAACCGGAGGACCGAAGCCCGCCGAGGATCTGGTACAGCTCCTCGACGATCCGCGGGGCCAGGCCAAGCGAGATCTCGTCAAGCAGCAGCAGCGACGGCCCTGCTGCCAGGGCGCGGGCGATGGCCACCGCCTGCTGCTCGCCGCCGGAGAGGGTGGAGGCACGCTGCCTGCGCCGCCCGGCGATGATCGGGAAGGCGTCGTAGATGCGCTCGAGCGGCCACGCATCGGACGCCGCCGCGGACGCCCCGACCTGGATGTTCTCCTCGACGGTCAGGCTCGGGAAGAGCTTGCGGCCCTCAGGCACCAGCGCGATGCCGCGGGAGACCCGCCGGTACGGCGGCGCGGCGGTGATGTCGGTGCCGTCAAACCGGACGGAGCCGGCTGACGGCGCCTGCGCGCCGGCGATGCAGCGCAGCAGCGTGGACTTGCCCGCGCCGTTAGCGCCGACGAGCGCGGTCGTGCAGCCGCGGCGTACCGACATCGACACGCCGAACAGCGCCTGGAAGTCCCCGTAGAAGACGTCAAGGTCGGTGACCTCGAGCAGCGGTGCGGGCGGCGGGCCGGCGGGCATCACAGCACTCCACCGCCCAGGAATGCGATCCGCACTGCCTCGCTGGCCAGCACGTCAGAAGGCGGCCCGTCGGCGATGACCTGCCCGTCGGCTAGGCACACGAGCCTGGTCACGACCGCGGTGAGGACGCGAAGCACATGCTCCACCCAGACGATGGCCGTTCCGGCAGAGTTCACCGCGCGGATCGTCGCGATCAGCGCCTCGGTCTCCGGGTCGCTCAGGCCGCCGGCGATCTCGTCGAGCAGCAGCACGCGCGGGCGCATTGCGAGCGCCCGCGCCAGCTCAAGCCGCTTGCGGTCGAGCAGGCGCAGTGACCCGGCGCGGGTGTTGGCCTGCCCAGTCATGCCGGTCAGGGCAAGAGCCTCGTATGCCGCCGCGTACGCGTGCCGACCCCGCAGCTTTGCCGCTCGCATGGCGCCGACCAGGGCGTTCTCGAAGACAGTCAGGTCCGTCAGCGGCCTGGGCACCTGAAACGTGCGGCCCAGCCCCATCCTGGCGCGCACCGGCGGCGGCAGCCTGGTGACGTCCTTGCCCTGCAGCAGCACCCGGCCGGCGTCGGCCCGGCCAGTGCCGGTCAGCAGGTCGAGCAGCGTGGTCTTGCCCGCGCCGTTCGGGCCGACGATGCCGACGGCCTCGCCGGCCGCTACGGTGAGCGAGACAGAGCTGAACACCGGCATGGACCCGTAGCTCTTCGCGACTTCGGAGACCTCGAGGACCTGCGGATCCACGGCACCTGGCTCAGAGAAGCTCGAGCGATCCGGCGACCGGCACGGCTGGCAGCAGCGAGTTATTGATCACCACTAGCTGGTAGCTGCCGGAGACCAGCCGCCACTGCGCGAGCAGTTCTGGTATCTGCGACACGTGCGGCACTGGCCCGGTGGAGAAGTCGTAGCCGCCCGTGATCGCCTCGCCCTTGAGCGTGCTCAGGGCGTTCGCCACCGCCGTGGGATCCTTCGGGCTGCCCGAGGCCCTGAGCGCCGCGACCGCGATCTCGAAGATCGCGTAGTTGAAGCCCATCGGCTGGGTCCACTCGTTGCCCGTGCTCGTCTTGTAGTCGGCCGCGAACGCCGCTGCCGTGGAACCGGTCAGCGACGACCGGTAGGGGAACTGCGGCGTCCACCACAGCGGCGACATCACGTTGTTCACCAGCGGGCCGAGCGCGTCCGCCGCGCTCGGGAACAGCAGCGCCTTGGAGATGGACGCGATCTTCGGCAGGAACCCGTTCTGGTGCGCCTGGCGCCAGAAGGTGATGAAGTCCGGCGGGATCGGGACGGCGTGCAGGATCTGAACGTCGGCGCTCTTGAACTTAGAGATGATCGGCGTGAAGTCCGACAGCCCGTCGGTGTAGGCGCCCGAGGGCACGACCTTCCAGCCAAGGCTGTCGACCTTCTGGGTCACGTACTTCTGGAAGCCGGCGCCGTCGACGTCATCCGGCCACAGCCCGCCGACGACATGGTTGGTGGATGCTGTCTGCCAGACCGACGCGAACAAGTCGGTCTCCTCCTGGGTGCCGAGGAAGTACATATAGGAGTACTTGAACGTATTGGCGGTGCCGTTGCTCTTGTAATACCACTGCTCCCACGGGCAGATGGTCAGCACGCACGGGACGCCGGAAGCCTCCGCCTCCGCGGAGACCGGGATCACCGTCTCGGGAGTGGCCGTGGCCAGGAGGAAGTCCACCGAGTCCTGCTGGACCATCTGCGACGCCACGGTGGCCGCGCGCGCCGAGGACGACTGGCTGTCCCCGGAGATGATCTCCACGTGGTATTTCTTGCCGCCGATGGTCAGTCCCTTGGCCAGCGCCGCGCGCACCTGGCTGAGCACGTATCCGTTGGACTGGGTGAATACCGAAAGCTCGCCAGTCTCCGGGCTGATGAACCCGATCTTTATGGTGCCGCCGGAGGCGGTCGACGCCGAGCTCTTCAACGCGCTGGAGCACCCGGCGACACCTGCAAGCCCGCCTCCGACGGCGAGGCTCGCAGCTCCCAGGAACCCGCGTCTGCTGAGCTGGCTCCGCATATTGTCATCCCGTTTATCGGTCATTGTTCGCTCCGCACGTGAGGGCTGAACCCCGTGGTCGCGTCATTGTCGTCCGGGCCGGCCCTAGCGGTCTTGCACTACCGGGCACATCCCTTGACCATCAGTGCATGTGCCCGCAAGCTAGGACGATCACGTCGGGGGGACACCCCCGACGGCCCCCCGAGGGTCAAACCCGACGAGGAGGTAGGCGGTTATGCCTGATGTGGCACGCACCATCGACCTGCCGCCTGGCGAGCGTTTCGACTACTGGAAGCACGTCCTGTCCGACACGTTCGTCCCGCTCGAGGTCTCGTCTCCAAGCGGGAACGGCGATTTCCATGGCCGGCTCAGGGGCACCGACCTCGGCAGCCTGCGGCTGATCGAGGTGCACGCCGAACCGCACACGGCGCGCAGGACGGCGCGCCTGGTCAGGGCTGCGCCGGCTGGCTGTTACAAGATCGGCTTGCAGCTGCGCGGCACGTCCGTGCTGATCCAGGACGGGCGGGAGGCGATGCTCAGGCCCGGCGACTTCACCTTCTATGACACCGACCGGCCCTACACGCTCGCTTTCAGCGACCCGCACCGCATGCTCGTGCTGGTGTTCCCCAGGGACATGCTTGGACTTCCGCACGACCAGCTAGCCGGGCTGACCGCGACCAGGCTGCCGGGCGAGTCAGGCGGCATGGCCGCCCTGGTCGGCCCGCTGCTGGTCAAGGTCGCCGACCTGCTCGACGAGATGTACACCCCCGGCCCCGGCATCGGCATCCGGCTGGCCGGCAACGTGGTCGACCTGCTCGGGACGGTGCTGGCCGAGCGGCTCGACACGATGCCAGGCGATCCGGACGCAGCACACCGGTCGCTGATGCTGCAGATCACCGCATTCATCGAGGAGCACCTCGGAGAGGCCGACCTGGCACCGGCGCATATCGCGGCCGCGCACCACATCTCACTGCGCCATCTGCACAAGCTCTTCCACGCCAACGGAACGACAGTCGTCGGCTGGATCAGGCAGCGCCGGCTTGAGCGCTGCGGGCACGACCTGCGCGATCCGCGCTGCGCATCCCGGTCCGTGGCCGCCGTCGGGGCGCGCTGGGGATACCCGGACCCCGCGCATTTCAGCCGCCTGTTCAAGGCCACCTACGGAATGGGCCCGCGCGACTACCGGGCCAGCTACGGCCTGGCCGGGCTGCCCGAATGCCAGCGCTGGCCGGTCTGACAGCGCGTTTGCGTGACCTGGCGCTGGGCGTACCCAGGCCGTCAAGCGGAGTGCGCTGGCGTGCAAGACGGGCGGCCGGCGAGACGCCAGCATGGGCAGCATGGCCCCCTCACGGCGTTTGCAAGGCAAGGTCGCCATCATTACCGGCGGCGAGGGCAGCATCGGGATGGCAACGGCGCGTGCGCTCGTGGCCGACGGCGCGAAGGTGTGCCTGGTCGGGCTGGTTGCCGATGAGTTGCGGGCGGGCGCGGCCTCGCTCGGCGAAGCCGCGAGCTGGATCGTCGCGGATGTCACCGACGCTCTCCAGGTGAAGGCGGCCGTCGCGGGCGCGGTCGAGACCTTCGGCCGTCTTGACGTGGTCGTCAGCAACGCCGGGATCAGCGGAGTGGTCGCGCCCGTGGCTGACTACCCGGAGGAGGTGTTCGACCAGGTACTCGCGGTGCATGTGCGCGGCTCGTTCCTGCTGTGCAAGTACTCCCTTCCCTATCTCGGGCCCGGCGCCAGCATCGTGATCACCTCGAGCGTCGTCGGGCTCACCTCGGACGCCGGCATCTGCGCTTACGCCAGCGCCAAGCACGCCCTCGTCGGGCTGATGCGGACGCTGGCCAAGGAGGCGGCACCGCGCGGCATCCGGGTGAACACCATCCACCCAGGGCCAGTAGACAACGAGTTCCAGCACCGCATCGAGGTCGCCGCAACCGGGGCGGACAGCCAGCGTGCTGCCGCGATATTCGACGAGTTCATCCCGCTGGCCAGGCACGCGGCCCCGGACGAGATTGCGCGGGTCATGCTGTTCCTGGCCAGCGATGAGAGTTCCTTCGTCACCGGGGCCACGCTGGCCGTCGACGGCGGCATGTCGATCTGAGTGACGATGGCTGGGTCAGTGCCCAGCGGGCAGGGAGAAGGTCGTGACCGGTCCGGGCTATACGACATCGACGGCGCTGCTCGAGGCGATGCGCGAGGCGGGCGCCCGCTACGCCTTCGCAAACCTTGGCAGCGACCACACCGGCATCATGGAGGCGTATGCCCATGCCAAGAGCACCGGAACGCTGCAGTCCCTGCCCGAGCTGATCCTTTGCCCGCACGAGGGCGTGGCACTCAGCGCCGCGCACGCGTATGCGCAGGTGAGCGGCGAGCCGCAGGCCGTGATCGTGCACACCGACTGCGGTACCCAGAACCTCGGCGGCGCGATCCACAACGCGTCCAGGGGCAGGGTGCCGGTGCTGATCTTCGCCGGCCTCTCGCCGATGACGCAGGAAGGCGAGCTGCCAGGCAGCCGCAGCGAGTTCATCCACTGGCTGCAGGACACCCATGACCAGCGCGGCATGCTGCGCGGGTACGCCAAGTACGACAACGAGATCCGCACCGGCCGCAACGTCAAGCAGCTTGTCCATCGGGCTGTCCAGATCGCGCGCAGTGAGCCCGCGGGCCCTGTGTACCTGACCGCGGCCCGAGAGGTGCTTGAGGAGCAGCTAGAGCCCCAGCCGCCGGAGGGCGACTGGTGGCGGCCGGTCGCGCCGGCAGCGCTGGCGGCGGAGGTCGTAGCCGAGGTCGCGGACGCGATCGCCGGCGCCCGCTGGCCGCTTGTCGTTACCTCCTACCTAGGCCGGGACCCAGCCGCCGTACCGGAGCTGGTCAGGCTGTGCGAGCTGGCGGCCATCGGCGTGGTCGAGTCGGTGCCGATGCGCGTCAACTTCCCTGACGACCATCCGCTGCACCTCGGCTATCAGTGGAACAGCCCGGAGCAGAATCCGCTGCTGGCCGACGCGGACGTGATCCTGGTGCTCGGCAGCGACATCCCGTGGATTCCGGCCTTCAACCGCCCGCACGCGTCGGCGCGGCTGTACGTCATCGACGTCGACCCGCTGAAGGCCCAGCTGCCGCTATGGCACGTCCCGGCCCGCCGGTACGCGATGGCGGACATGGCGACAGCGCTGCGGCAGCTGACCGGCCGGCTCGCCGCGGCCGGGATCGATCGGGCCGAGGTCCAGTCGCGTACGGCCAGGATCCGCGCCGCTCATGACGCCCAGCGGATCGTGTGGGCACAGCGAGAGAGGCCAGATCCTGACGGCACGATCACTCCCGCCTACCTGGTCGCCTGCGTCCGCGATGCCATCTCCTCCGACGCCCTGGTGCTGACCGAGGCCATCTCCAGCTACCAGGTGGTCAGCGAGCACCTGCGGGCAACCAGGCCCGGCTCGCTCATCGGCAGCGGGGGCGGCTCGCTTGGCTGGTCAGGAGGCGCGGCCGTGGGCGCAAAGCTGGCCGCGCCCGAGCGGACCGTGGTGAGCCTCGTCGGCGACGGGTCGTACCTGTTCGGCGTGCCATCGTCGGCGCAGTGGATGGCGCGCAGGTACCACGCTCCTTCCCTGACGGTGATCTTCGACAACCAGGGCTGGAAGGCGCCGTCGCTGTCCGCGCTCGCTGTTCACCCGGCCGGCGGGGTGGCGGCCGGCGGGTTCGCTGCAAGCTTCCAGCCCGGTGCCGACCTGGCCGGGGTGGCAGCCGCCGCGGGCGGCGCCCTTGCCGCCACCGTAACGGCAGCCGACCAGCTGCCCGACACCCTGCAGCAGGCGCTGGACCACGTCCGGAATGGCCAGAGTGCAGTGATCAGCGTCCGCGTGCCGCCGGTCTGACGCAGGTCGCGCAGGCTCAGGTTCGGGGAGGCACGGAGCGGGCGACAGCCATGTCGTGATAACCGAGCGAGAATTGCAACGCCGCAGACGCCAGGAACCACGCCGCCCACCCGTAGCCTTTGCGCCGCTCCTGATCAGTCCCCGCGCGGTGACCGAGAACGAGCAGGACGACACCTATGCCGAGATTAAAGCCGCCGACTGCAAAGCGCACCGACGCGATAGCACGGCGGTGCCGGTTCGCTCGCGGCGTGATCAGGCGCCCCATGGCAGATCGCGAGGCAGTGGTGCTGTCATCTGCTGCGTGCATCGGGATGCCTCCTGCCGACCCGGTCCCTTTTAAGTGATCAAGTCCGGACAATCTCTTATCGTGACGCAGAACGATCGCCCGTCACAACAGGCATGCCGCACTGACGGCGGGTTATCTCCCGACGGGCGCCGGGAACCATGATCAGGGTGCGGGGACGGGGCGAACGGCGCGGGGCCAGCAGCTTGCCGATCAGCGACTATGCGCTCTTGTCGGACTGCCGGACGGCCGCCCTGGTCAGCCGGGACGGCTCGGTCGACTGGCTGTGCATGCCGCGTTTCGACGCGCCATCGGTTTTCTGCCGCCTGCTGGATCCTGACGGCGGCAGCTTCGCGATCAGGCCCGCGGGCGAGTTCGACGTCAGCCGCAGGTACGCCGACCAGACGATGGTGCTGGAGACCACGTTCACCACGCCGCGCGGCACCGCGGTGCTTACCGACGCCATGGCGCTTGGCTGCGATGAGCGCGGCCATGACCTTGGCCTGCGCTCACCTGGCGTGCTGCTACGCCGGCTTGACTGCACCGCAGGCGAGATCGAAGCAGAGGTCAGCTACACGCCCCGGCCGGAGTATGGCCTCATCCACCCCATCCTGATACCAATAGCCGGGGGGATCGCGGCCCGCGGCGGCGCGGACCGGGTCGTGCTGTCTACGCCCGTAGGCCTTGACGTCGATGGTGACACCGCGACCGGCAGGGTCCGCCTGGCCGCCGGGGAGACCGTGGCCTTTGCCCTCGAGCACGGCCAGATGGCCGGCCCGCCGCTGCAAGCGTGGCCCGAGAGGGAGGTCACCAGCAGGCTCGATGACACCGCTGAGGGGTGGCGCTCCTGGTCGGCCATCCACCAGAACTATGAAGGGCCGTGGCAGGAACTCGTGCGGCATTCCGGGCGGGTGCTGCAGGCGCTTACGTTCGCGCCGACCGGCGCGATGGTGGCGGCACCGACGACGTCGCTGCCGGAGACGGTCGGCGGCGAGCGTAACTGGGACTACCGCTACACCTGGGTGCGCGATGCGAGCCTGACGATGGGGGCCCTGTGGGTGGCCGCATGCCCCGACGAGGCGAACAAGTTTTTCGTGTTCCTCGCCGATGCTGCCGCGACCGAGCTCGGATCCGGAGCGGACCTGCAGATCATGTTCGGCATCGGCGGCGAACGGGACCTCACCGAGCGCGCGCTGCCGCAGCTGGCCGGATGGCGGGACAGCAGGCCGGTGCGGGTCGGCAACGCCGCGTGGCGGCAGCGACAGCTGGACGTCTACGGCGAGTTGCTGTCCGCGGCCGAGCGGCTGGTCGCGCACCTCGGCGAGCTCGACCCGGTCTCCCGGCAGTTCCTGGCCGCGGCCGCCGATGCGGCAGCCCGGCTCTGGCCAGATAAGGACCACGGCATCTGGGAGATCCGCGGCGCGCCCAGGGACTTCCTGTACTCCAAGCTGATGTGCTGGGTGGCGCTGGATCGCGCGATCGCGCTGGCCGGCTACCTCGGCGCCGACGACCGGGTGCCCGGCTGGACGGCCGCGCGGGACGAGATCAGGGCTGCCATTCTCGCCAGCGGCTGGAGCGAGAAAGCCGGCGCGTTCACGCAGGCCTTCGGCAGCGAGGAACTCGACGCATCCAGCCTGATGCTCGCCATGACCGGCTTCATGCCCGCCGACGACCCGCGGCTGCGGGCGACCATCAAAGCGACTGCCGAGCGGCTCACGGACACACGCGGCATGGTGTACCGCTACCTCCGCCACGACGGCCTGACCGGCGAGGAGGGCACCTTCGTGCTGTGCACATTCTGGCTAGCGGAGGCGCAGGCGATGACCGGCGATGTCGAGGCGGCCACCTCGACTTTCGAGCGCGCCATCGCCGCCATGAACGATGTGGGGCTGCTTGCCGAGGAAGTCGACCCGCGCAGCGGCGAGATGATAGGCAACTTCCCGCAGGCATTCAGCCACGTCGGCCTCATCAACGCCGCGTGGGCGATCAGCCAGGTTCAGCGCTAGGCGAAGGCCCGCTTCAAGGATGCGGCTGCGTGCGAGAACATTAAGCCGGTCTAGCCTGGGTAGCGCGGCCCGCGGCTGTGCGAGCGCCTCGCGCTGTCCGCCAGGAAAAGAGCCCAGGAGGTACTCGTGGCTGCACCAACCGATATCAAGACTGACATTGACCTCGGCACGGCCGGCGAGCTGGCCCAGCAGCTGCGGGTCGACTCCGTGCGCTCGAGCACGTCGGCGGGGTCCGGCCACCCGACCTCCAGCATGTCGGCGGCCGACCTGCTGGCGGTGCTGGTAGCGCGGCACCTCCGGTACGACTGGGACAATCCGGCGAACCCGGACAACGACCATCTCATCTTCTCCAAGGGGCACGCGTCGCCCCTGCTGTACTCGGTGTATAAGGCCGTCGGGGTGGTGTCGGACGAGGAGCTCATGACCGGCTACCGCAGGTTCGGCTCCCGGCTGGAAGGGCACCCGACGCCAGAGCTGCCCTGGGTGGACGTGGCGACCGGCTCGCTCGGCCAGGGACTGCCGGATGCCGTCGGCGTCGCGCTAGCCGGCAAGTACGTCGAGGAGGCGCCGTACCGCGTCTGGGTGCTGTGCGGTGACAGCGAGATGGCCGAGGGCTCGATCTGGGAGGCCCTGGACAAGGCCTCGCACTACAAGCTGTCGAACCTGGTCGTGATGGTCGACATCAACAGGCTCGGCCAGCGCGGGCCCACCGATTTGTCCTGGGACCTGGACACCTACCGCAAGCGCGCCGAGGCGTTCGGTGCCCGGGCGATCACCATTGACGGCCATGACCTCGCCGAGATCGACCGGGCCTTCCGGGAGGCGTGCGAGGACGGTCACGACAAGCCGACCGTGATCCTGGCCAGGACCCTGAAGGGCCGCGGCTTCTCCGAGGTCGAGGACAAGGAGAACTGGCACGGCAAGACGCTGCCGGCGGAGATGGCCGAGCGCGCCATCATCGAGCTTGGCGGAGAGCGCCATCTCGTCGTGCGCGGGCCGAAGCCGGACGCCTCGTCTCGCCCAGCCCGCCCGGCCGCGGACGGCGCTTCGGTGAAGCTGCCGGTCTACTCGGTCGGCGACAAGGTCGCTACGCGCAAGGCGTACGGTGACGCACTCGCGGCGATCGGCGCGCGTCCCGATGTGGTCGCGATGGACGGCGAGGTCAGCAACTCCACCTTCGCCGACGAGTTCGCGAGCAAATACCCCGAGCGGTACTTCGAGATGTTTATCGCCGAGCAGCAGCTGATCGCCGCCGCGGTCGGCTTCAGCGCGCGCGGTTTCCGGCCGTTCGCCTCGACCTTCGCGGCCTTCCTGACGCGCGCGTACGACTTCATCCGGATGGCCGCCATCTCGCGGTCCCACATCAAGCTGTCCGGCTCGCACGCCGGCGTCGAGATTGGCGCCGACGGCCCGTCCCAGATGGCCCTGGAGGACCTGGCGATGCTGCGCGCCGTGCACGGCTCGACGGTGCTGTACCCGAGCGACGCCACCAGCGCGGCCGCACTAGTAGCGACGATGGCGGACCTGGACGGCGTCTCGTACATACGCACGACCAGGGGCGCCTATCCAGTCCTCTACGACTCGGCCGAGGAGTTCCCCATCGGTGGCGCCAAGGTGCTGCGCAGCAGCGATCACGACGATGTGACGCTGATCGGCGCGGGCGTGACGCTGCACGAGTGCCTGGCGGCAGCAGACCAGCTGCAGGCGGACGGCATCAATGCGCGCGTGATCGACCTGTACTCGGTCAAGCCCATCGACACCGGCACGCTGACGGCCGCGGCGGCCGCCACCGGCGGCCGGATCGTCGTCGCCGAGGATCACCATCCCGAGGGCGGGCTCGGGTCGGCGGTCGTCGATGCGCTCACCGGGGAGGGCAGGGCCGAGCTGTCGGTCGTGCACCTGGCCGTGCGGGACATGCCGGGCTCGGGAACGAGCGCGGAACTGATGGATGCGGCCGGGATCGACGCGGCGCACATCGTGGCTGCTGCCCAGGGGCTGACTCGCTAGCCGGCCTATCCGGCGCCGCATGAGCGGAGCCGGCAGTCATGGCGTGTCGGCTGGAACCTTGTCCTGGCGGTCGTCCCCGGCGTGATCGTCGCCAGGTGCCGCGAACTGTTCCTCCCATGCTCCGAAGTCGTCGGTCAGCTCCCGCCCGCCAGCGGGCGGTGGCGGCTCGACGTCGGGGCGCTTCGGGCCGCCGCCTCCGCTGCCATCGTCGCGGCCGCCGCTGCCGAGGCGGAATCCCCATATGCCGAACACGATCAGGAATATGAAGTTAAAGCTGTAAACCAGCAGGGCCACGTAGGGGAGCGCGGCGGCGCGAATGGCGGGCGCCCCGGCCACCGCGGGCAGGAAAGCGACTGCCGCGATGCCAAGCATCGGGGTAGCGGTCCGCCCGGCGACGGCCGGCCGCCCGAACCTCATCCTGCGCCGCATCTGACCTCCCCGCGGCCGGGGACAACCTCGGCAACTCTCAGGCTAACCCCGGCCAGCCAGGCGGCCTCAGCGGCGGGTCGTGACGGCGCCCGTCGCGGACAATCCGGGCCGGCCGATGCAGCGGGGGCCGGCCGGGTATTGGATGGGCCGAGGCTGCCGCGGGCACGGGAAGGGTGAGTCATGTCAGCACTGGATGGCACGGTCGCGCTGGTAACAGGAGCGTCCAGCGGAATCGGCGCGGCAACGGCCGCGGCGCTGTCCGCGCAGGGCGCGGCCGTGGCACTGTCAGCGCGGCGCGCCGACAGGCTGGACGCTGTCGCGGCCAGCATCCGGGAGCACGGCGGCACCGCGCTCGTGCTGCAGTGTGACGTCACCGACGAGGAGCAGGCGACAGGCGCGGTAGAGAGCACGGTTGCCGAGCTTGGCCGGCTGGACATTCTCGTCAACAACGCCGGGCTGATGCTGCTCGGCCCGGTTGAGGGCGCGCCTGTACCGGAGTGGCAGCGGATGGTGGACGTCAACGTGCTCGGCCTGCTCTACACCGCTCACGCCGCGCTGCCGCATCTGCTCCGCGCCGCGCAGCAGGGGCCCCGCAACGTTGCGGACATGGTGAACCTCAGCTCGGTAGCCGGACGTGTGGCCCGCAACGGCAACGGCGTCTACTCGCTCACCAAGCACGGAGTCGGAGCCTTCAGCGAATCGCTGCGCCAGGAGGTAACCGGTCGGTACGTGCGCGTCTCGCTGGTCGAGCCGGGGGCGACCGCGACCGAGCTGGCCAGCCACAACCGGCCGGAGGTCCTGGACAGCATACGGAGCCAGTTCGGGCCGGCCATGGAGGCCGCCGACATCGCCGACGCGATCACCTATATCGTGACCCGGCCGCGGCACGTCGCGGTCAACGAGATGCTCGTCCGGCCGACCGAGCAGGTGCGGTAGCCGGTCCGCTGCAGGCGCCTGAGCCAGCAGGGCGCCCCGCTATCGCTGAGCGGCGAGCGTCCAGGTCCAGACCGCGGTCAGGTAGAGCCACAGCACGGTCCCGGCCGCGGACAGGCCGAGCCACCCGCGGGACCTGCGGGCGTGCCGGTTGAAAATCACGACCTGGATTACCAGGCGGCTGGCCCAGAAGGCGACAGCGCCGATCAGGACGAGGCGGGTGACGGGACCTGGCCGGAGCAGCTGGCTGGTGCCGGTCAGCGCCAGCAGCCCCCACATCAGGCAGGTCAGCCCGACGAAGAAGCAGTGCACGTAGCTGACTTCGCGGTTGAGCGGCGAGGCGGCCGCCAGTTCGCGGTCCCAGCGAAGGAGCGCTGGCAGCGCTACGTGCAGGACGCCCAGGCCGACAAGCAGCACTCCGGCCAGCGCGAGGTTCAGCGTCAGGAGCCTCATCGCCGGAATTCGACCCGTCTGACGAACGGCGTGATGCTGACCTGGCCCGCTTCGGTCAGGCCTGCCTCGGCGGCGCGTGCATTCCAGGTGCCGAGCGGCTGGAAGTGCAGCGCGCCCGGCCCGTAGACCGCGAAGTTCGCCGCGTCCCTTGAGTGCTCGGTGACGATCAGCCGGCCGCCGGGCCGCAGAGCGTGCCGCAGCGCGGCGAACAGCGCGCGCTGCTGCGCGGCGTCGCGGACCTCGTGCGCGGCGAACGTGACGAAGATCGAGTCGAGCGAGCCCGAAGTGAGCGACAGGCCGCCCGCGCCGGAATGGCCGGTCAGCTTGCGAGCCCGCCGAAGCGAAGCGCCCGGCGTCGTGGCGATCTCCGCCACCGCGGCCGGGGGACGGCCGATGCAGGCGCGCAGCGCCGGAACTGACTCGTCGAACCCGGCGTGGACCGCGGCCCAGTCGCCGATCTCGGGCAGGCCCGCGGTCAGCTGCTCGTAGACCTTGCGGTGGTCGTAGACCCACCACGTCGCCGCGAGGGAGGTCAGCGTCCAGAAACCGCCGGATGCGGACGCCATCCACAGCGGGTAGCGGATCCAGCGCGGCGCCCCGGCCGCGACAGCGGCCAGCGCCGCCGTCCCCGTGGCCACGGCACCGAGGTACTTGGGCCAGTTGAACAGGATCACCCTGGCGGTGGTCATGGCTGCGCGATCGGCACGCGGATGCCGGGATCCCAGCCATAGCCGAGGTCGGCGACGTGGAAGGCGCTGGCCAGCCTCGGCTCGGCGGCGCTGAACGGCGCGCGCTCGAGGAAACCGCACGACTTCACCTCCACCGCGACCTGGCGTGGCTGCCATTGCGAGCGGCGGCCGCGCACCATCACGATCGAGCGGGTCTGCGGCTCGTAGTCGAACGTCCACGGCAGCGGGCCGGCGAAGCGGCGCGCGTCATGCTCGCAGCGGAACGGGGAAGTGGGTGGCAGTGCGGCCGGCTTGGCGGCCAGGTGCGCTATCACATCCAGGTCGGCCTCGGCCGAGGGCGTCGCGATCCGGACCGCAAGCTGGTCCGCGGCGGGCCTGATGTCGATCGCTGCCAGCCGGTACCGGTAGTGGGTGAGCAGGTTCCCGCCAAGCTTCATCGAGCGCTTGTCGGTGTCGGACCGCAGGATGTGCAGGCCGCGACGCGTCCGTCCCGCGTGGTCCCGGTGCCTGACGAAGATCCGGTAGCCGGTGAGCGCGTAGTCGCGTCCCGCCCATGACGGCAGGAACGCCGGCCGCAGGTGCCGGGCCTGGACGGCGGCGATCACGACGAAGCCCCACTGTCCGTCGTAGGTATCCAGGTCCAGGCCCGGCGGGACCAGCGGATCGAGGATCGGTGCCGGCAGCGCCCAGCAGACGACCAGGGCGTGCTCGAAATGGCAGGTCATGCCGATCGGATGACGCTGGAGCAGATGTCGTGCCCGCATTACGGCCTCACTACGTTGGAGCAATGACTATGAGAGTATATGCTCTCATAGTCATTGCTCCGCAAGAGCTACGATGAGGCGCATGAGCGACGACGGCCAGATGACCATCGAGGAACTGGCCAGCCAGGCCGGCACGGCGACCACGACCGTGCGCATGTACCAGTCAAAGGGCCTTTTGCCGCCGCCGGAGCGCCGCGGCCGCATCGGGTACTACGGCCAGGGACATCTCGCGCGGCTGAGGCTGATCGCCCAGCTGCAGGAACAGGGCTTCTCGCTGGCGAGCATCAAGCGGCTCACCGATGCGTGGGAGAGCGGACGCGGCCTGGATGCAGTCCTGGGGCTGGAGACCCAGGTGGCGGCGGTCTGGGCACCTGAGCCGCCCGCCCGGCTCAAGCTGGGCGAGTTCAAGGACCTGTTCGGCGGGCAGCGGATCACCCCGGCCGTCATCCAGCGCGCGATCCGGATGGGCCTGGTCGGGTTCGATGGCATCGCGGTCACGGTCAAGAGCCCCAAGCTCCTGGAGATCGGGCTAGAGCTGGTCCGGGCCGGGATCCCGGTCGCGGAGATGATGGATGAGCTGGAGGCCCTGCAGGGCGTGGCGGACTCCATCGCCCAGCGCTTCACCGCCGTTTTCGAGCGCAACATGTGGGCGCCGTTCGTAGCGGCGGGGCTCCCGGCGGAGCAGATCCGGCCGCTGACGCAGGCGCTGCAGCGGCTGAGCGCGCTGGCCGAGGCGGTGGTGGACGCGGTGCTGCGCGAATCCCTGCGCCGGAAGGCTGGCGAGTTCCTGGCCCAGCAGGCAGCGCGCCTCGACAGTGCTGAGGTTCGTGCCGAGCTTCGCCCGCTGGCCCGCGCGGCAGGCATCGACCTGTAGCCCGGCGGGCATCAGGAAAACAGCGCGCTGTAAGCGTTGAGGGCGGGCTGGCCGCCGAGGTGCGCGTACAGCACCGTCGACGTGGCCTCGATCTCGCCGCGGCTGATCAGGCCGATGAGGCCGGCCATGGACTTGCCCTCGTACACCGGGTCGGTGATCATGCCCTCGGTGCGGGCAGCCAGCCGCATCGCGTCCAGGGTCGCGTCGTCCGGGATGCCGTAGGTGCCCGCGTGGTAGTGCTCGTCGAGCTCGATCTCCGCATCGTTCAGTTCGCGCTCGACGCCGATGAGCCGTGCGGTCTGGCGGGCGATCCTGGTCACCTGCTCGCGCGTCTGCGCGGGCTTGGCCGAGGCGTCGATGCCGAGGACGCGGCGCGGCCGCCCGCCGGACTCCGCCAGCGCGGCAAATCCGGCCACCATGCCGGCCTGGGTGCTGCCGGTCACCGAGCAGACCACGATCGTGTCGAAGAAGATCCCGAGCTCGAGTTCCTGCCCGGCGACCTCGAACGCCCAGTTGGCGAAGCCCAGGCCGCCGAGCGGATGGTCGGAGGCTCCGGCCGGGATCGCGTACGGCCGGCCACCCGCCGCCTCGATTTCCCGCAGCGCCTGCTCCCAGCTCTCCTTGAAGCCAATGCCGAACTCGGCGGGCACCAGCCGCACGTCCGCCCCGGCGAGACGGCTGATCAGGATGTTGCCGACCTTGTCGTACACCGAGTCCGGCCAGCTCACCCAGCTTTCCTGGATCAGCACGCAGCGCAGCCCGGCCCTGGCGGCGACTGCGGCGACCTGACGGGTGTGGTTGGACTGCACCCCGCCGATCGACACGAGCGTGTCGCAGCCCGTGGCTAGCGCGTCAGCGACGAGGTACTCCAGCTTGCGGGTCTTGTTCCCGCCGTAGGCGATGCCCGAGTTGCAGTCTTCCCGCTTCGCCCACACGCGTGCGCCGCCCAGGTGAGCAGACAACCGCTTGAGCGGGTGCACCGGCGAAGGACCAAACAGCAGCGGATACCGGTCAAACGAGCCAATCGACATCGCGTTACCCCCTCCTCAGCATCGTCGGCCGCCAGGGCGTCGGGGAGCAAGCCCGGTTGGCTAGCGTGATGGCGGAGGTGATGCGAAATGCCGTCAGGACCGGAACGGGAACTGGCTGGCGTGACGGCCGGACAGAGTTTCCCTGGCGACGGCGGGGCTCTTTCCGGCCGTCCGTGGCTCGCGGCGCTGCCGGGCGAGCTTGCCGCGCAGCGGCGGATCATGACCGGGCTGGCCGATCGGTGCGAGGCATGGCCGCTGGTGACATCGCTGCTGGTGGGCTGCTCGATCGGCCGCGGCGCGGCCGACGCGCTCTCCGACATTGACGCCGCGCTCGGGGTCAGCGCCGAGCCCGGCGCGGCCGGCGCCGGGCGCGTGGAGGCCGCCGAAGCTCTGGTCGTGGCGGCGCTGCCGCAGCTCGGCCCGCTCGTGGACGTACTGCGGCAGCCGGCCCGCGGCGCAGATCAGGGGCGCCGCAGGATCTTCGCCCAGTTCGCCGACGGCACCCAGCTCGACCTGGCGGTCGTGGCCCAGGCCGACATCGACGCGCGCCGCCGCGACGGCGGGGCCCCGGACTTCATCGCGCTGTATGAGGCAGCCGAGGGCCAAGATGTGCCGCCGGCGGCCGAAGGCGACGGCCGGACCGGAGGCGAGCTTCCGGCCGCGTACGCGGTCACCGGCGACCAGGTCAGGGAGTGGGCGTTCCTCGGCTGGTGCGCGCTGATCGACGCCGACAAGTACCTGCGGCGCGGCTCGCTGTGGGAGGCGCATAACCGGCTGCACCAGGCGCGCCACCACATCTGGGCGCTGTGGGCCGCGGCGCAGGGCGCGCTGTATCCCTGGCATGGCCTGTCACAGGTGCTCGACCATGATCCGGAGAACCTGCCGCCGGGCATCGAGTCCACGCTCGCCGGCCTTGACGCCGCGGAGCTGCGCCGTGCCACCCGCGCCAGCGCCGAAGTCCTCGAGGCGGTCAGCGCGTCCGCGGCCAGGCGCTGCCCGGCAGACCTGCCGCAGCCGATGGCCGCCTACGTCACCGCCAGGCTGGGCCAGGTTCGCGCCGAGCCTGCCGCGGGACCCGAGGATGGGCGCTGGCCTGCGTAAATGCGGCGTCCGTTAACCTTGGTCCAGTGAAGGCGCTGCTGCTGGAGAACATCCATCCCGAGGCCGTCCGGCTGCTCGAAGACGCTGGACTGGAGGTCATCCAGCAGCGATCCGCCCTGGCGGAGGCCGACCTGGCGGCTGCGCTGCCCGGTGTCGCGCTACTCGGCATCCGGTCCAAGACCCAGGTCAGCTCTGCTGTGCTGGCCGGGGCACCGGACCTGCTGGCGGTCGGGGCATTCTGCATCGGCACCGATCAGATCGACCTGGCGGCCGCCTCGGCGCTCGGCGTCGCAGTGTTCAACGCGCCGTACTCGAACACGCGCAGCGTGGTCGAGCTGACCCTGGCCGAGATCATCGCGCTGACCCGCCGGCTCACCGAGAAGGACCGCGCCCTGCACGACGGGGCGTGGGACAAGTCCGCCACCGGGGCTCACGAAGTCCGCGGCCGCACCCTCGGCATCGTCGGCTACGGCAACATCGGCGCGCAGCTCTCGGTCGTCAGCGAGGCACTGGGGATGCGGGTCGTGTTCTATGACACCGCCGACAAGCTTGCGCTCGGGAACGCGCGGCGCTGCGTCAGCCTGGACGAGCTGCTCGAGGTGTCCGACGTGGTGAGCCTGCACGTGGACGGCCGGCCGTCGAACAGCTCGCTGTTCGGCGAGAAGGAGTTCAGCCGGATGCGGCCAGGCTCGCTGTTCCTCAACCTGTGCCGGGGCTTCGTGGTCGACCATGAGGCACTGCGCCGCCATCTGCTCTCCGGGCATCTGGCCGGCGCCGCGGTCGACGTGTTCCCTGACGAGCCGCGATCGGCGGGCGAGGAATTCACCTCCGTCCTGCGCGGCCTGCCGAATGTGATCCTGACCCCGCACATCGGCGGCTCGACGGAGGAGGCACAGGCCGACATCGGCGCGTTCGTCGGCACCAAGCTGGCCGACTTCCTCGCCGACGGCGCCAGCTCGCTGTCGGTGAACCTGCCGCAGCTGGCGCTGCCGCCGACTGCGGGCTCGCACCGGCTGGCGCACATTCACGCCAACGTGCCCGGCGTCATGGCCGAGATCAACTCGGTGCTCGCCGCGCACGGCGTCAACGTGGAGGCCCAGCTGCTTGGCACCCGCGGGGACCTCGGCTACGCGCTGACCGACATCGGCATCGACTACCCGGACGAGGTCGTGGCGCAGCTGCGCGCGATGAGCCCGACCGTCCGGCTGCGGGTGCTGTCTTGACGTTCGAGGCAGCGCTTGCATCAGCCGTCGGCCCCGAGCACGTCCTCCTCGATCCTGATCTGCGCGCCTCGTACGAGACCGACTGGACGGGCCGGTTCAGCGGCCAGTCACGTGCGGTTGTGCGGCCAGCCACGACGGCCGAGGTCGCCCTGGTGCTTGAGGCGTGCTCAGGTTCGCGCGTTTCCGTCGTGGTGCAGGGTGGCAACACGGGACTGGTGGGCGGCAGCGTCCCGCCAGGCGGCCAGCCCGCTGACCCGCCGGTTGTGCTGGTCACGACGCGCCTTGCCGGACTCGGCGCGGTATCCGCGGCCGCCAGGCAGGTCACGGCGGGTGCCGGGGTGAGGCTTTCGGCCCTCACTGCGCACGCGCGCGCTGCCGGGCTGGACTTCGGCGTCGACCTCGCGGCCCGTGACTCGGCCACGGTCGGCGGCATGGTCGCGACCAACGCCGGCGGCATCCGCGTACTGCGGTACGGCAGCATGCGCGAGCAGGTGGCCGGCGTGGAGGCGGTGCTCGCGGATGGGCGGATCGTGTCCAGGCTGGATGGCCTGGCCAAGGACAGCACCGGCTATGACATCGGGCACCTGCTGGCCGGCTCGGAGGGCACGCTCGCCGTCCTGACCCGGCTGCGGCTGCGCCTGGTCCCCGCTGAGCGCGAGCGTGCCGTTGCCTTCGTCGCCGTTGCCGGGACCGCCGAGGCCGTCGACCTGCTCGCGGCGCTGCGTGCGCAGCTTCCCGGCCTCTGCGCGGCTGAGCTCTGCTTCGCGGCTGGCCTCGCCCTCGTCGCTCGCCACCTCGGCGTGCGGCCGCCGCTCGAAGGAGCCGGCGGGGCGTACGTCCTCGTCGAGGTCGCGGGCCAGGCCGATCCGCTGGAGGAGCTTCTCACCGCGCTGGAAACGTGCCCGCAGGTGCTCGATGCCACGGTCGCCGCGTCGGCGACTGACCGGGCTCAGCTGTGGGCACTGCGCGAGGCGCACACGGAGGCGATCAGCGCGCTCGGCGTGCCGGTGAAGCTGGACGTGTCGGTGCCCATGGACCGGCTTGCCGAGCTCGTCGGCAGGCTGCCGGAGGCGGTTGCCGCCGCCGCACCTGCTGGTCAGCTAGTGGTCTTCGGTCACCTGGCCGAAGCGAACCTGCACGTCAACGTCCTGGGCGCGGCCGACGCCGAGCAGGTCACGGCCGCGGTCCTGTCGCTGGTAGCCAGCCTTGGCGGCTCGATCAGCTCCGAGCACGGCGTCGGGCGGGCTAAGGCGCAGTGGCTCGGGCTATCCAGGACCGAGGCCGAGGTCGGCGTCATGCGCGCGGTCAAGGCGGCCTTCGATCCGCTCGGCCTGCTGAACCCTGGCGTGCTCTGGCCGGCTGAGCAATGAGCTAGTCATCGCGGGCGGCGCGCTCGCGCCGTCACGGGGTGAGCCCGCGCAGCACGGTGTCGAGAGCCGCCCGGTAGGTCACGGCCGGATCAGGCGTCTGGATAAGGCCCTTCATCTCCAGGGCCACGGCCCCGTGTACCGTGCTCCAGACCTGCTGCGCGACCTCGCTGGGATCATCGGCGATGATCCGGCCGGCCACCGCCGCTGCCTCCACGTTGCGGACGAGCGCGCCGAACGCCGCCGCCGCATGCTCGCCGACCTCGGCCGAGGAGCGCTCGTGCGGGATCGCGTCCTCGAACATGATCGCGTAGAACTGCCGGTTGGCGAGCGCGAACTCCCGGTAGCGCAAGCCGCATGCGCGCAGCCGCTCGAGCATGTCCGGCTCGTCGCCAGCCTCGACGGCGGCGCGCAGCCGGTCGAAACCGATGATCAGCAGCGCATCGACGAGCCCCTCCTTGCTGCCCAGGCGGTTGTAGACCCCCATCGGGGCGATGCCTGCCTGCGCCGCAACAGCCCGGATCGTCACCCCGCCAGGCCCGTCACGCACGAGCACGGCCTCGGCGGCGGCCACTAGCGCGCGCTCCACGTTCACGCTCGGAGTGCGGGACCGCCGCCGGGCCGCTGGGCTCGCAGTGTCCATCCGGCCTCCTTCCGGGCTTGACAACTATAGAACAGTGTTACATAGTAATAGTACACCGTCATACAGCCTGCAGGAGGCTCCCATGACAAGCTCCATACTTCCGCAGCCGCGGCCGGATGCCAGGCGCTGGTGGATCCTGGCAGTGCTGTGCCTGAGCGTGCTGCTCGTCGTGGTCGACAACACCATCGTCAACGTGGCGCTGCCGACGATCAGCCGGAAGCTCGCGGCGTCGACGCAGGACCTGCAGTGGGTGGTCGACGCCTACAGCCTGGTCTTCGCCGGGCTGCTCATCGTCGGCGGTAACGTCGGCGACAGGCTCGGCCGCCGGCGGACCCTGCAGGCCGGACTGGCCCTGTTCGCGGTCACGTCGGTAGCCGCCGCGCTGTCCAGGACTACCGGCGAGCTGATCGCGGCGCGCGGGGCGATGGGGATCGCCGCGGCGCTGATCTACCCCGCCACCCTGGCGCTGCTGACCAACGTGTTCACGGTCGCCCGCGAGCGCGCCACGGCTATCGGGATCTGGTCCGGCGTGTCCGGGCTGGCCGTTGCGATCGGCCCGGTGACCGGTGGCCTGCTGCTGCGCCACTTCGCCTGGGGATCGGTGTTCCTGGTGAACGTGCCGATCGTGGCGGTCGCGCTGGCTGCCGGGATGTGGCTGCTGCCAGAATCGCGCGACGCGCGGCCCGGCCGGTTCGACCCGGTCGGCGCGCTGCTGTCGATCGCCGGCATCGGCCTGCTGACCTGGACGGTCATCGAGGCGCCCCGGCACGGCTGGGGTTCTGCGGTCACCATCGCGGGCTTCGCTGGCTCGCTGCTGATCCTGGCCGTCTTCGTCTATTCCCAGCTCCGCCGCCAGGATCCGCTGCTTGACGTGCGGCTGTTCAGGAACATGCGGTTCACCGCCGCGAGCGGCGCGATCGCGCTGGCGTTCTTCGGCCTGTTCGGGTTCATCTTCCTGATCACGCAGTACTTCCAGCTCGTCCGCGGCTACGACCCGCTGCGGGCCGGCGTGGCGACGCTGCCGTTCGCCATCGTGACCGGCGCGGTGTCGCCGCTGGCTATCGCGGTGATGAAGCGCGTCGGGACGAAAATCGTAGTGACCGCGGGGCTGGCCCTGATGAGCGCCGGGTTCCTGGTCGCGGCAACCACGGCCGTGGACTCTGCCTACTGGGGGCGGATCATCGTTGCGATGGCCCTGATGGCGGCGGGGCTCGGCTTCACCAGCAGCCCGGCCACCGAGGCCATCATGGGCGCGCTGCCGCCGGCCAAGGCCGGCGTCGGGTCGGCCGTGAACGACACGACCAGGGAGGTGGGCGGCACCCTCGGCGTCGCCGTCGTCGGCTCGGTGCTCAGCTCCGCATACGGCAGCCACGTCACTGCAGCCCTGACGGCGCTCGGCGTCCCGCTGCGTGCGGCCTCCAGCGCGGGCCAGTCGGTCGCGGCGGGCCTGGCAGTCGCCGGGCACCTGCCCGCGCCGCTGAGCGGCCTCGCCCTGGCCGCCGTCCGCAACGGCTTCATGACCGGCCTGCACCACGGCTCGCTCGTCGCTGCCGGGGCGACGGCGGCGGCGGCGCTCGCGGCCCTGGTCTTCCTGCCCGCCCGCGCCCGGCAGGCGCCAGCACCGGCGCCCGAGGCTGTCCGAGCCGAGACGGTCCGAGCCGAGGCCGCTCCTGCTGCCACCGCGGTCGCGCATGCCCGCGCGGCCACGGCAGAGCCGGCTGACTGCCGCCGGTGACGCTACCGCTCCCGCAGCTTAGGCGGGCTGCCTATCCTGGCAGCCCGCTTTGGCTGGCGATAGGATCTGACATCCGGCCAGCGGGTGAAGGGTCCGAAAATGGCCGAAGAACGGCCCGAGTTTGCCGAGGAGCGGTACCGGCTTGTCCTCGCGCAGATCGCTCAGCAGGTTGCTGACAGGCAGGCAGTCCGCACCCGCACGCTGACCACTTTCTCCGCTGCGGCAGTTGTCATCTCACTGGTGCTCACGCACGGGATTGACGCTCACCCGGGGCCGTGGCTTGTCGCGGCGGTCTTCTGCTTCATACTGATCGGCTTCACATCCGCGATCATCCTCGGTCCCGTGACGATCCGGCCGTTGTACTCGATTATCCCTGAGCCCGCGGAACCTTCTGAAGGCGGCAGCGAGGAGCCGGCGGCTGCCATCTGGCGCCGGTGGACCGAGCAGCTGGAGATCTATTACGAGCAGAGCCGGCTGGCCGGTGAATTGAAGATCATCTTCTACTCGCTGATCCTGTGCCTGCTGGTCCTCGAAGTGGCGCTGTCGGTCGCTACCGCCGTGGCGGCCACGTCGGCACGCGTGGCCTGCAGTGCGGCTGCGGGGATCTTCGTCGTCGGCTACATGGTGTTCCGGGTACGCGAGGACGTGAACACCGTCCACGATCGAGGCGACGTCTTCTTCCCCCGCCTGTTCCTGCGAACGACTTTCCTCTACCGGCTCGGCAGGTACCTGGCCCCCTGGCGTGCCGCGAACAGGGCCGTGGTCGGTCTTCCCGGCGTGGCGGCGGAGACGGCAAGCAGCCCCGACCTGACTTCTCCTGCGCTGCAGGCCCTGGCGGCCACGATCAGGCAGGCACGATCTGCCGGCGAGTCAGAGTTCGAAGACAGCAGTGCCGCCGACGACGCTGCGCAGCAGGTCGTGACGGCGTTCAGGGCTGCCCGGGTGCTGACCCTTGGCCACCCTGCCGGGAAGACAAGCGTCGGCGCTGACGATTCCGTGCACGGGACAGAGAGCGATCTGCTCCACTTCGCTACCGACATCGAAGGAGCGGAGAAGGTATTCCTGCCGGTATTCACGGGCGCTGACGCGCTGGATTCATCGCTGGTGAGGAATACGGAATGGGGAGGGCTGTCCGTCCTTGAGGTCAACGGGAATGATCTCCAGGACAACGTCGACAGGGACGTCACCATCGTCATCGATCCGTGGACAGAGGGCGAATGGCAGCTGCCGCCTGGCGAGGGTCAAAGGACGGCCGCTCCAGCACGCCCGGCCGGCCTGATCCGCCGGGTCATGCAGAGGCTGCGCCGCCGCAGCAGGCAGGAAGGCCTGACAGGAGCCCCCGAGTGACCTCTCCCGGACGTGGCTGATCCGGTCGCGCGCGGCGGGCGGCACGCGCTGACCACGCCCGTGCTGGTGGCCGGCGGCGGCCCGGCGGGGCTCGCAGCCGCGGCCGAACTCAGCCTGCACGGCATCGACTGCGTGGTCATCGAGCCGAGGACCGAGGTCTCGCACCGCCGGCCGCGGGCGAAGACCACCAGCATCCGCACGATGGAGCACCTGCGCCGCTGGGGCATCGCGGACCGGCTCAGGGACCAGGCGCCGCTGCCGGTCGCCTGGTCGCAGCGGGTGACCTTCTGCGAGTCGCTGTCGGGCCGGCGGATCACCGACTTTCCCGGCGCCTTCGGCCTCACCACGGTCCGCGATCCGGCCTTCGCCGAGCCGGGCCAGCAGGTACCGCAGCCGGTCGTCGAGGAGGTGCTGCGCCAGCATCTGCGCGGGCGCGCCGGCGTGGACCTGCGCCTGGGGCAGCAGGTAGCGGGGCTGACTCAGGACGACGAGGGCGTGACCGTCGCCGTCCGCGACAGCCTCGGCGCCAGCTATCAGGTCCGGGCACGGTACGTGCTGGGCTGCGACGGGGCAAGCGGCATCGTCCGGGACCAGATCGGCGCGCGGTACATCGGCCGCACCGGCCCGCGGCCGAACTTCAACGTGGTGTTCCGGGCACCAGGGCTCGACACTCACCTCGGGCCCGCCGTGCAGTACTGGGTAGTCGGCGGTGCCGTGACCGGGCTGACCGGGCGGCTCGACCTGGCCGGCACCTGGTGGGCGATCTTCCCCGGCGTCGACGCGGCCTACGGCGACGCTCACTCCGCCGGGCTGATCACCGGGCTGATCGGGGCGCCCGCTCCGCACGAGGTAGTCGCGACCGATCCGTGGACGGCGCGGATGCTGATCGCCGACACATTCGCGAGCGGGCGCGTGTACCTGGTGGGGGAGGCCGCGCACGTGAACCCGCCGTGGGGCGGGCACGGCTTCAACACCAGTGTCGGCGACGCGGTGAACATCGCCTGGAAGATCGCCGCGGTGGAGAGCGGCTGGGCCGCGCCGTCGCTGCTGGCCAGCTACGAGGACGAGCGGCGCAGCGTGGTCGAGCAGACAGTTGCCTCCGCCGAGTCCAACATGCGTGCGCTCACCGGCGACCTGCCCGCGGACGCGGACGTTATCCAGCGGGTGAAGCGGTTCGAGTTCTACAGCCTCGGCCTGGTGCTCGGCTACTCCTACGCTGGCTCACCGGTCATTCAGCCGGGAGCGGGCACCGCGACCATAGCCGACACCACCGTCTACCAGCCGTCGGCCGAACCGGGCGGACGGCTGCCGCACGCGTGGCTGCCCGACGGCACCTCCCTCTACGACAGGCTCGGCCGGGGCTTCACGCTGCTCGGACCAGCGCGCCGCTCGGCCTTGCTGGCCGAGCGCGCACGCGAGCGCGGCATCCCGCTGGCGGTCTGTGAGCCGCCCCCCGATTATCCGTGGCGCGATGAGTTCCTGCTCGTCCGGCCTGATCAGCACATCGCCTGGCGCGCCAGCGATGCGGAAAGCATCGACCTGGACCTGGTGACCGGGCTGTCAGGGACGGAAACGGCGAGCACCGGTCAGCACCGCTCACCTCTGCGCCAGCGCGCCAGGCGGCCGGCAACCCCCGCCTGGTAGGAGGTCGGCGTGCTTTGCAAGGATTTAGTCGATTTGGCGGAAACATTCGCTGACCGTTTGTAGTTAGCCCATCGCGTTTTGTAATATCTAGGGCTCATGAGCTTCATGCTGTGTCCGAGCCTGGTTGGCCGCGACGCCGAGCTGGGGCTTCTTACGGGTGCGCTGGACAAGGCCGCGAGCGGTGACGGCGGGATGATCTTCCTGGCCGGCGAGGCTGGCGTCGGCAAGTCGCGGCTGGCTCGGGAAGTCGCGAGCCTGGCGGCCGCACGCGGCTTCGACGTGCTGACGGGGCGGGCGACGGAGTCGGGCGTCCCGGCGCCTTTCCGGCCGGTTGCGGAGGCTCTCATCCGCGCGGCCCGCCGCGGGCTCGGTGTCGACGTGCCGCAGGTCGCCGCCTACCGGCCCGCCCTCGGGTTGCTCGTGCCGGAGTGGCGCAGGCCTGGTGACGGCGGAGCCGAGGTTTCCGGGGTCATCGTCGCGGAGGGACTCCTGCGGCTGATGACGCTGTCCGAGCGCGGTGCCGCGCTGCTTGTCCTGGAGGATCTGCAATGGGCTGACCTCGAAACGCTGGCTGTCGTGGAGTACCTGGCCGAGCACCTTTCTGGCGCGCGCGTGCTGTGCGTGGCGACGGTCAGGGACAGCGAGCCATCAGGAGGCCTCGACACGATGCGCTCACTGGCGGGCCGGGGCGCGGGCGAGATGCTCGTCATACCCAGGCTGACGGACTCCGCGGCGGCGCAGATGGCCGCCGAGTGCCTTGGCAACTGCAGCCCTCCGGCTGCTCTGGGCGCGCTCCTGGAGGAGTGCGAAGGGCTGCCGTTCGCCGTTGAGGAGGTGCTGGCCGCGGCGGCATCCGGCGACCAGCACGACCCTGCGGCAAGCGGGTCCGCCGCCCGCGCCTGCGACGACGGCGTTCCCGCCTCGATCGCGAGATCAGTCACGAAGCGGCTCGCCGCCCTGGGCCGCGCCGCGACGGACATCCTGCTGTCGGCCGCGGTGCTCGGCAGGCAGTTCGATCCGGCGTTGCTGCCGGCGACCACCGGCGCGACCGAGGAAACAGTCTGCGCGGCACTGACGCAGGCCAGGGCGGCCATGCTGATCGAGCCCGGCTGCGGTTCCGCGCTCAGGTTCCGGCACAGCCTGACACGGCGCGTCATCGTCGCGAGCCTGCTGCCGCCCGACAGGGCGTCCCGGTCAGCGAGGGCCGCGGCTGCCATTGAGGCCGCTTATCCGGGCTTGCCAGGACCATGGTGCGCGCTCGCGGCCGAATTGCATGAAGCAGCCGGCCAGCATGGCCGGGCCGCCGCCCGGCTGCTGGAAGCAGGCCGCCGCGCACTGCGCCAGGGGACCCTCGCGAGTGCCAGTGCATCCCTGCAAGCAGCCCGCGACCTGGCCGTCAACGCGCCCGACGCAGGACCGGAACTGAGGTTTGAGATCGACGACGCGCTGTTCCGTGCCCTGACGCTCACCGGGGACCACGCCGGGCTTAGAGCCACGGCAGACAGGCTGGCCGCCGGGGCTGATGATGCCGGGACCGATCCCCGCCGGCGAGCCCAGATCATGATCACGACCGCGCGCGCCAGGCACCGGGCGGATCTGCCCGCAGCCAGGGCGCAGCTCGCCCGCGGGCGGGATCTCGCCAGCCGGCTGCGCTGCGCTGAGCTGATGAGCAGGGCCGACGTCGCGGCGGCGCGGTGCGCGGCGCAGGCAGGGGACCCGCTGGAGTCAGCGAGGCTGGCGCGCACGGCGCTGGCGGCCGCCGAGTCGGCCGGTCTTGACGGCTGGGCTGCCGAGGTCGGCATCGAGGCACTGCAGGTGCTCGGGCGAGGAGAGCGGGTGCGCGACATCCTCGCCGCGAGGGCGGCTTTCGAGCGGGCGCATCAGATCGCCAGCGCGAGTAACTCGGCGGTCGGCCGCATCGACGCGCTGCACGAACTCGGCACGATCGAGATGCTCGAGGACGGAACCGAACGGCGGCTGATGGAGGCAAGCGAGCTAGCGCACGCCGCCGGGGCCATCTCCACCGCGACAGTCATTGACCTGAAGATCGGCATTTTGTGGAGCCTCGGAACCGATCTGGAGCGCGCGCGCGTCGCGGCGCGCCAGTGCGAGCAGCAGGCCGGCCAGATCAAGGCTGACGCGATCCAGGCACTGGCGATCAGCTCGGAGGCATTCCTGAGCGCTGTCGCGGGCGACCGGGAGGCCGCGGAGCTTGGCGCCGCGAGAGCCGAGGGCATCAGGCCGGGCGACCCGGAGATCATGTTCACGACGTGGGGCCTGGTCAGGGTCGCCGCCTCGCTGTTCCGCAACGACGTCCCCGCCGCCATCGAACAGAGCATGGCCGCGGTGTCGTACGCCGAGCAGGTCCCCGCGCGCGCTCTGAGGCTGGCGTGGGCGTTCTACCCGCTGCTGAACGCGATCAGCGGGCATGACGGCTGCGCTGCGCTGAAGCGGGCCAGGGCTAGCAGTGCCGCGGTGAAGTGGAACCGCGGGTTCTTCTCCTACGCCGAGGCCGTGATGGCAGGACGGGCCGGACACTGCAAGCAGGCTGAGCTGCTGGCAGCGCGGGGTGCGGGACTGCTGGCGCCGTTCGCGCCCAGGTGGGACCATCTCGCGCGCTGGCTTGTCGCCCCGTCCGCGCTGAGCGAGGGATGGGGCGAGCCCGTCCGCTGGCTGGGCGAGGCCGCGGCGGAGTTCGGCGCCGACGGCTATGACGAACTGGCGGCGGCCTGCAGCACCGCACTGCGTACGGCCGGCCGCGCCGAGGCACGGCCGGGCCGGCTGGACGCTCCTGAGCAGCTTCGCAGGCTCGGCGTCACCAGCCGCGAGATGGACGTCTTCCGGCTGCTCGCCCGCCGCCTGTCGACGACGCAGATCGCGCGGCGGCTGGGTATCTCCCCGAAGACCGTCGACACGCACATCGCGAGCCTGCGCGCGAGGACGGGCATGGCAAGCCGCTGCGACCTCGTCGCCTATGCGGCACGCGCGGTCCGCGCCGACGCCGCGGCCACCTGATCCGGGCGCGCAGCGGCGGCCGCACTGTCAGCGCTGGGTGAAACGATGACGGGGTGAGCCTGACGCCGCGTGCTCAGAGCCGGGTGACCACGCCGGTCCTGCAGATCGGCTATGAGCAAGCCGGCGACCCGGCACAGCCCGGCGCTCCGGTGATCCTGCTGCACGGCTTCCCCTACGACGTCCGGGCGTTCGACCAGGTCGCGGCCAGGCTGGCCGGCCACGGGAAGCTCGTGCTCGCGCCGTACCTGCGGGGCTATGGCCCGACAAGGTTCCGGCAGGCGCAGACCATGCGCAGCGGCCAGCAGGCAGCGCTCGCGCAGGACCTCAGGGACTTCATGGACGCGCTGGGGATCAGCCAGGCCGTGGTCGCGGGCTATGACTGGGGCGGCCGCGCTGCCTGCATCGCATCGGCTGTCTGGCCGGACCGCGTCGCGGGCCTCGTCACCGCGGGCGGCTACAACATCCAGGACATAGCGCACTCGATGGAGCCCGCCCGGCCCGAATTCGAGCGGAACTTCTGGTATCAGTACTACTTCCACTCAGAGCGCGGCCGGGCCGGCCTGGAGCGCAACCGCGACGAGCTGTGCAGCCTGCTGTGGCGCCTTTGGTCTCCGACCTGGCCGGCGGCCGGCGAGGCCTTCGCCGCGTCGGCGGCGAGCCTGCACAACCCGGATTTCGTGCCGGTAGTGATCCACTCTTACCGGCACCGGTACGCACTCGCGGCCGGAGATCCGCGCTACCAGGACCTTGAAGACCTGCTCGCTGCGCAGCCGCCGATCAGCGTCCCGGCCGTGATACTCGTCAGCGACGCTGACGGCGTGGACCCGGCGAGCGAGCAGGGCGATGCCGGCAAGTTCACCGGGCCGTGCGAGGTGAGGGTCCTGTCCGGCATCGGCCACAACGTGCCGCAGGAGGCGCCCGAGGCCTTCGACGACGCCATCCTGAGCCTGCCGGACTGAGGTGACCGGCGTCAGCCGCGCCTCATGGCCGCCTGGCCACCAGCACCGTCCGGCGGGCGCGGACGCTGAGATCGGCTCGCCGCAGCACGCTCAGCGGCCCGTCGGCGTCGAGGAGCGCGTCGAATGCGGCCAGGTCCTCGGCGCTCATCCGGTCGGCCAGGCCGGCCCGCAGCCGCCGCAGCGACGCCTGCGCGTAGCGGCCAGCCGAGGGCGGAAGCGGCGGCCTGAGGTCGATGGCGAACATCCGCTCTGCCTGGATGGTGAATCCGGCCCGGCGCACCCGCGTGCTCCAGTCCGAGCCGAGATGCGGTAGCTCGTGCGCTATCGCCTCGGCCATGGCGGCGTGACAGCGCTCTTCGAGCCCCTGGCTGCCGACGCCCACGTCGGCGGGCAGGAAGCGCGGGAAGGACTCGAGTTCGGCCAGCACCAGGAACCCGTCGGGACGGATCGCGGTGAACAGGTCGGTGAGGACGCGATCGGGATCTGCCAGATGGTGCAGGGAGTTGGACGCCCACGCCAGGTCGACAGGGCCAGCGACCGGCCACGCGCCGTTCAGGTCGGCCTCGGCGGGGTGGATCCGCGCGGCCACGCCCAGGTCGCCGGCCTTAGTCATGCACCGGGCGAGCAGTTCAGCCGAGCCGTCCACGGCGATCACGTCGGCGGTGCCGAATTGCTGAGCGAGCAACAGCGTGCCGTTGCCGGTTCCGGCGCCCAGGTCGAGGATCTGCCGTACCGGTAGCCCGTCGGTGAGCTCGCCGACCCAGGCGATCACCTCCGCGTGGTAGGCGTGCAGCACCTCGGCGTCCAGGTCCAGGTACTCGGCCATGGCCGCCCAGTCCTGCGCTGCGTGATCGTGGTGATGGCGGGCGGTTGTCATGCTCTGACCTTACGCACCGCCGGCCGTCAGCCCTGCGTGAAGTAGTGGCCCTCGTTGAGGTCATCGATGAGGCCGGGGTGCACCGGCTCCCAGCCAAGCAACTTCCTGGTCCGGGCGCTCGACGTCGGGTTGTCGAGTTGTACCAGCATGCCGAGGAAGCCGAAGTGGTCGGCTGCCTGCTCGGGCGCGATGCTGACGACCGGCACGTTCAGGTGGCTGCCGATGGCGGCGGCGATCTCACGGAACGGCACGCCCTCGTCGCCGACGGCATGCAGCCGTGAGCCCGGCGGCGCCAATTCCAGCGCCAGCCGGTACAGGTGCGCCGCATCGAGCGTGTGCCCGGCGGGCCAGCGGTTCGACCCGTCACCGACGTAGCCGGCCACGCCCTTGTCGCGGGCGATGCCGATCAGCGTCGGCACGAAGCCATGGTGGTCGAGCGAGCTGTGCACCGTCGGCGGAAGCCGCACCACTGAGGACCGGATCCGGTGGCCGGCGAACCCGATGACCTTGTTCTCCGCGTCGACCCGCGGACCCGTCTCGATCACGTCCTCCTCGGTGCCCACCCGGCCCAGTCCTGCGAGCTGCAGGGTCCCTGACGAGATCACGAGCGGATTGCCGGTGCCCGCGAGCACGTCGCCCAGCGTCTCGACAGCGCGCAGGTCGGCGTCGACCGCACCGGTGAAGTCGCCGGTGCGCATGGCCTCGTGCTTGAAGGCGAGGTGGGCGACCGCGTCGGCATCGGCGGCCGCCTTCCGGAGGCCGTCGAGGTCGTCGAGGTCACCGCGGTGCACCTCAGCGCCGGCGGCCGACAGCCGGGCGGCTGAGCCGTCCGAACGCGCCAGCCCGACGACCTGGTGTCCCGCGTCGAGTAGCTCAGCGACGAGGGCGGAGCCGATGTGACCGGATGCCCCGGTTACGAATACGCGCATGGAAATGCCCTCCAACTGGTCGGTGCCTCCACTGCGCGAGCCGCGGCGGAGCACCTGATGTCAGTTACTGCCATCACTATACCAGCCATGACAGCTACTGTCATCAAGTCGGCGGGGCCTTGCGGCGCCGCAGGGCGGCGCCGAACGGAGTGCCCGCGCGCTCCGGTTGCCTTATCCCGCATTACGTCGACTTTGCTGCCCGTTAAATCCGTTATGCGG
>DASPWG010000054.1:0-5333 GCA_035621915.1 Streptosporangiaceae bacterium | reverse complement strand
GCGGTAGCTCGGTGATGCTGGGCGCATGGCCGTTGAGTCTGAGGAGTTCACGGAACTCGGCGATGAGTTCGCGCTCTTGGAGCAGACAGCAGCCGAAGCGGGCGGTTCTAGCGGCGGGCTGCCGAAGGTCCGCCGGGCCTGGGTCAATGTTCCCGCCGGCGGTCATGTCAGCGGCGTCTTCTGGGGTGACGGACAGCCGCAGGTGGTGTTCCTGCACGACATCGGCGAGAGCGCGCGTGCCTGGGACGCCGTCGCGCTGACGGTCGGCATCCCGTCGGTCGCCATTGACCTGCCTGGCCACGGCCGCTCTGACTGGCGACGCGACGGGCGCTACGAACCCGCCAGGCTCGCCTCGGCGGTCGCAGAGGCTATCCGGTCGTTCGCGCCGCGCGCACGGCTCGTCGTGGGGAGCGGGCTCGGCGGCCGCACCGCGCTCGCGCTGGGCCGGCGTCAGCGGCGGCTACTGCCGGGGCTGGCGCTCGTCGGCACGCTGCCTGGGCAGGCACCGGGGCCAGCACCGGGATGGCCGGGTCCGGAGAGCTTCGCCAGCCGCGCCGATGCCCTCTCGGCGCTAGCTGCCAGGCGCCCTGAGCGCAGCGCGCAGTCGGTGCGCCGGGAAGTCCTCTATGAGCTCGTCGAGGACCCGGACGGCTCGTGGGCATGGCGTCATCATCCGGGCAACCTGCCATCCGCGCTGCTTGGCGGTGACGCCGGCGCCGACGACCCTGGCGCGGCCGACGAGCCGCTGTGGGCGGAACTCGGCCAGCTCGGAGCTTCCGCTGCGCTGATTCGCGGCGAGCAGGCAGCCAGGCTCCCTGCTGCCGACATCGCGCGGCTGCGGGACCTGGCGCCGGACGTCCGGGTCATCAGCATTCCTGGCGGCACCGATGTCGTCGCCACCCATCCGGCCGCGCTCGCCGCGGCGCTTGACCAGCTACTGACCACGACGCCGAGGGAGCCGCAATGACACAGGCAGCGCAGCCAGTCACCAGCGAGGCGCTCGAGGCCCGGCGGGTGCGGCTCGAGCCGAACCTGCGGCGGGTGCGGGTGTTTTTCGGCGGCGAGGCCGTCGCTGACAGTGGCAGGTCTGTGTACCTGTTCGAGACCGGGCACTTGCCGGTGTACTACTTTCCCCGCGACGACGTGCGGTTCGACCTGCTCGAGCCGACTAGCCACCACTCGCACTGCCCGTACAAGGGCGACGCGTCCTACTACACGGTGGTCGCGGGCGGCCAGCGGTATGAGAACGCCGTATGGGCCTACCCGGACCCGATCGACTCAGTGCCCGAACTCAGGGACTACGTGGCCTTCTACTGGGATCAGGCGGACGCCTGGTACGAAGAGGACGACGAGGTTTTCAGGCATCCGCGCGATCCCTACCACCGGGTGGACGTGCTGAACTCCTCAAGGCACGTGCAGGTCCTGCTGGGCGGCGTGCTGGTGGCGGAGAGCCGGCGGCCACGGCTGCTCTTCGAGACCGGCCTGCCGGTCCGCTATTACCTGCCCAAGCTTGACGTGCGCCTCGACCTGCTGCAGCCGAGCCGCAAGCGGACCCGCTGCCCGTACAAGGGCGAGGCCGTCTACTGGTCGGTGCAGGCCGGCGGCGAGCTGCACGAGGACCTGGTGTGGAGCTACCCGGCGCCGATCCCCGAGACGCCGAAGATCGAGAACCTGCTCGCCTTCTTCAACGAGAAGGCGGACATCGTGGTTGACGGCGTGCTGCAGGAGCGCCCGGTCACCAAGTGGTCTTAGCCGGCTGCCTCCCATCTCTGCTGGTATCGCGAGCGAAGGATTCCGCAATGACTTCTCCCATCCCCGTCATCGACCTGTCGGCCGCCACCGCTCCTGACGCCCCGAGGGAACTGCTGGACGCCGTCAGGGAGGCAACCGAGACCGTTGGCATCATCCAGGTCGTCAACCACGGCGTCCCCGAGAGCCTGATCAGCGAGTTCGATGAGCGGATCGGGCGGCTGCTTGCGCTGCCCAGGGACCGGAAGGCCGAGCTGGCCAGCCCGACGGGTCACCCTTACCGGGGATGGCGGCAGTGGCCGGACGACTTCGGCCGCCTGGAGCTCGAGCGCTTCAACGTCGGCCAGTTCGACAACATCGAGGCTGCCAGGGCGGCTGGCCTCGCCGAGGAGTATCTGGGCCTGTACGCCCACGACAACGTCTGGCCAGCGGACGACCCTGAGCTGCGCGACCTCGCGTTCCGCTATATAGCGGCAGGACGGTCACTTGCCGAGCAGGTGCTGGTCCTATACGCGCGGGCGCAGGGGCTGCCAGCTGACACCTTCCCTGTCAGCCCGCTGCCGTACCTCAGCTTTACCGTTAACAACTACCCGACCTGGACCTACCCCGATACCGGCAACGACGAGGACAAGCTGCTGCTGCTCGAGCATGCCGACGGCTCCGCCGTCACCATCCTCGCCCAGGGCGGCGACTATGAGGGACTGCAGGTTCAGCTTCCCGACGGGGACTGGCTGCCGGTGCCGATCAGGCCCGGCGCCCTGCAGGTCTTCTCCGGCTCGCTGCTCACCCGCTGGACCAACGGGCTGCTGCGCCCCGCCAGGCACCGGGTAGTAGCCGGGGGCACGGCAACCCGCCGGTCGGTGGCCATCTTCTACTACCCGGGCCTGGAGCAGGTGCTCCAGCCGCTGGCGCCGTTCGTCGAGCCGGGCGAGGAGACCGACTACGAGCCGGTCACTCAGTGGGAGCTGGTCAGGGACGGGGTGCAGAACTACCTCAAGGTGTTCGGCCGGAACGCGCAGGTCACAGCCTGGCGCGAGGGCAAGCCGTACGTCGCCGAGCTCGCCGACAACTCGGCAGGCCGCTGATGACCGCGCTGCCGCCCGAAGAGTGCGCCGCACTTGCCGAGCGCTCGGCTGCCTTTGTGAACGTGACCGGCCTGCCGCGGAACGGAAGCAGCCAGTCGGTCGTGCTCTGGCAGGACGAGGACTGCATCGCCTGGATAGAGGTCGAACTGGGCGGCCGCGATACCGGGTTCCATGACCATGACGGATCGGCGGTCGGCGTCTACGTGGTCAGGGGGAGCGTGACCAACGAGGGGCTGCCTGTCGGCGCGGCACGCCGGGTCCGCCGGTACGAGGCAGGCGACTCGTTCTGGGTCCCTGCTGCTGGCATTCACCGGATGTATCACGAGGCGGGCGCGGTTACCGTGCACGTCTACTCGCCGCCGCTGCGCGCCATCGGCTATTACGAGGTCATCGACGGGCTGCTGCAGCGCACTCCTGGACCGCCCGACGAGGCCTCCCCGGAGAGCCCGCGGCTGCTGGCGGCGCTCACCAGCGAGGCGCTGGCCGGGCCGCGCTAGGCGAGCGGCGGCCCTGCCGGCTTCCAGCCGAGCAGCGGCGCGATCTCGTCGGCGATGAGTTCCATCGCCGCCAGCCGCTGGCTGTGCTCGATCGTGCCGTAAGACACTGAGAACTGCAGCTCGGTGGCGTGCGGGAACGCTGGGAACGCGCTGATCGACTCTGCGATCTGGTTCGGCGTGCCGTAGTGCACGTTGATGGCCGCGGCCTTGTCGGCCAGCGTGACCGCTGGCGGCAGCCAGTCCTTGCCCCAGGCGTAGACGGTCTCCACGTCATCGGCGAGCTCGGCCAGGGCGGTCCGGCGGTTCACGGCCGGGTGGACGTGCACCACCAGGCCGACCCGCGGTACCGCGTCGGCGGGCAGGCAGTCGTGGTAGGCGGCCGCCGTGACCTCGGCCGGCACGGTCTGCGTGGTGCCGATGAGCACGCCGTTGCCGCGTCCGGCGCTGTCCCGGCCGGTCTGCTCGGTCAGGGCGGACTCCCAGATGCGGTCGGCCAGGCCAGGGGCGGGCGGATTGAGCTCCTGCTCCGTGCCGTTCACCGGGAGCCCGTCGAGGATGCGCCCGAGGTTGCCGAGCGTCTGCAGGTAGGCGGCCTTCTTCCGGGCGGGGTCCGGGTCGAGCGTGATGCCGAGGGCCGCTGCGATCGGCGGCTGCCCGCCGTTCGAGACGCCGAGTTCCAGCCGCCCGCCGCTGATCGCGTCGAGCACCGCGGCGTCCTCGGCGACCCGGACGACGTTCTCCAGCGGCAGCGGCACCACGGAGGTGCCGAGCCGGATGCGCGTGGTGCGCGCGGCCAGCGCGCCGAGGAACGTGAACGGCGACGGCAGCCCGCCGGGAAAGCTGAAGCCCGGCGTGCCGCTCCGGCGGCGGAAGTGATACGAGCGCACCCAGGCCGTGTCGAAGCCGAGTTCCTCGGCCAGGGTGAACAAGTCGAGCGCCTGGCGGTAAATGCTGGCCTGCTCACCGTGCTCGCGCAGGTCGGAGTGGATGCCGATGCGGAGCGGGATCATTGCGCGTCTCGCAGGTGCCCGCGCAGCGTGGTCGCGGTGTACTGCGTCCGGTGCAGGCCGCGGCGCTGCAGGATCGGCACCACGTACTCGGTGAAGTGCGCCAGCGAGCCGGGCAGTGTTGTCGGCTGCAGGGTGAAGCCGTCGCTGGCGCCTTCGGTCAGCCACGCCTCGATGAGGTCGGCGAACTGCTCGGGCGTCCCGGTGAACTCCAGGCCGCCAGGCAGGCCGGTGAGCTCATCGGCGAGCTCGCGGAAGGTCTTGCCGGTCTGCTCCGAGCGCCGCACCAGCTCCTCAGTGCGGCTGGTGCGGCTGGCGGCGGCGACGGCGGCCTCGGTCAGCGGCGCATCTGGGTCGATCAGCTCGATATCGAGGCCGGCGTTGTGCGCCAGGTTGCGCCAGCGGAACTCCGGATCGACCCGGTCCTCCAGGTCGGCCCGCAGCGCCGACGCCTCCGCCTCGGTGCCGCCGAGCACGAACGCCACGCCAGGCAGCACGAGCACGTCGTCCGGGTCGCGCCCGTAGCGCCGCGCGGCCGTGCGGATCAGGTCGCGGAAGCGGCGCCCTGAGGGGATGTCGGGCTGCGCGGTGAAGACCAGGTCGGCGCTCTTCGCGGCCAGCTCGATGCCGGGTCCGGACGAGCCTGCCTGGGCAAAGGCTGGCCGGCCCTGCGGCGAGCGCGGCAGCGTCAGCGCGCCGCTGACGTCGAAGAACCGGCCGTGGAAGTCGACCGGCCTGATCAGGTCGGTGTCCGCCCAGATGCCCTTCTCCTGGTCGCAGACGACAGCGCCCGGATCCCAGCTGCCCCACAGCCTGGTGACGACATCGACGAACTCCTCGGCCCGCGCGTATCGGTCTGCCGGGTCAGGATGCGCCGCGAGCCCGAAGTTCCCGGCCGCTCCGGCGTACCTGGTCGTGACGATGTTCCAGCCGGCCCGCCCGCCGGACAGGTGGTCGATGGTCGCGAGCCGGCGCGCCAGGTCGTACGGCGTGCT
>DASPWG010000053.1:0-3490 GCA_035621915.1 Streptosporangiaceae bacterium | reverse complement strand
GGCCGTGAGCCGTCTGCACGCATACGAGAAGCCGGACGACGGAGACACTGACACGGCAGCCTAATCGGCTGTGGCCCTACAGACTGTAGGGCCAGCGGTAGGGCCAAGATGAGGCCAAACCCCGTCTGAGCTTGGTGGGCGGTACTGGGATTGAACCAGTGACCTCTCCCGTGTCAGGGACGATCCCGCGGTAGCCCGAGGCCGCTCGGGGACGCTCGGAATCGGGCCGACCTGGTGCTTTGCTGGCTGCGCATGGCTCGGTGGTGCCTGGCTACTGTCGGCCTTGGCTATCAGAATGGCTATCAGTCGATCTTGGCGGAATCAGGCTGACCGCATGAGCCGCGGCCCACGAACATGCAGGTCAGCGAGGGATTCCGGGCCGTTCCTGCCCTCGCTGATGACCTCTTGCATCGCAGGCAAGCGCCCTTCAGCAGCGCCATCGGTTACTGCATTTCAGGAGCAATTATCGAAAGATCATGTCGCCGGGGAGCAAGACGCAATAACGAGCAACCCGAACGCTCCAAACTGGCGGCACCGTAGCGGCCCGAAGCCCATATTCTCCGCGGGCCCGGTCGGCAAGGAGATCAGCCGGGATCCGGGGTGAGATCGGTTCGCTGGTCCGTGCCCGCGGGCTGGTGATATGAGGATGGCGACCTCTGCCAAGTAACGGAACTGCGCGCGGCCGGCTCCGCGGGTCCGATGGCGAGCCCGCGGTCGCTCCTTCGTCCCCGATCGCTCAGGCGCGCGCATCTCTGCGACCATACGCAGGTGGCATCTATCGGCGATCGGGATCAGCACGCCGGCGTCGCCGTCCCTGGGGCATCGACCTCGCGCGCCGGGCAGGTGGCGCTGGTTACCGGCGGGTCGGCGGGACTGGGCCTGGCGATCGCGGGCGCGCTGGCCGCTGCTGGCTCTGACGTGGTGATAGCCAGCCGGTCGGCCGAGCGCTGCGGCGCGGCGGCTGGCAGCCTGTCGGAGCAGAGCGGCCGGTCGGTGGCCGGTCTCCAGTGCGACGTGACGGATGAGGCTGCGGTCAGAGGCCTCGTCGACCGGGTGCTCGATGAGCGCGGGCGGCTGGACGTGCTGGTGACCAGCGCCGGGGTGCAGGCCCGCGGTGCCCTTGACCAGCTCGATGTTGGCGTGCTGCGCGCCTGCCTGGAGGTCAACGTGGTCGGCACGTGGCTGGCCTGCCGAGAGGCTGCCCGGCCCATGCGCGCGGCCGGCTACGGCCGTATCGTCACTCTCGCCAGCGCGCTCGGCCTGGTGGGTGCCGCGGCGCGGTCTGGTTACGCCGCGAGCAAAGGCGCGGTCGTGCAGCTGACCCGGAGTCTTGCGGTGGAGCTGGCCGGTACGGGGATTACCGTGAATGCGCTGGCCCCTGGCCTGTTCCGTACGCCGCTGAACGCGGGCATGGACGACGATCCGCAGGTACGCAGCTTTCTCACCAGCGAGGTCCCGCTCGGTCGCTGGGCTGAGCCGAGCGAGCTAGCGGCGGCCGCGCTGCTGCTGACCGACCCGCAGGCCGCCTATCTCACGGGAGTCGTCCTCCCGGTGGACGGCGGCTGGGTCTCGCACTGATCTGCGGACTCTTTCCGGGGGCGGGCGCAGCTCAGCTTTCGCGGACTGGCGCATTTGACGAGCGTGTAGACGGGGTCATAGCCGAGGAACGCGCGGGCGCGGTGATCGACAGCAAGGGCGCACGGCCAGGCAATGGCTCGCGGAGTTCATGGGCCAGGCCGACCTGGATCCCGAGGTGGCGGCACTGCGTGGGCTTCGTTCCTAGCGTTCATCTCAGGCGGCCGCGATGGTGGTCCGGCGGCGGGCGGCCAGGGCCCGGTCGGCGAGTAGCGCGAGGCCGGCGGCGACCAGCGCGGCGCCGACGGCGATCATGGCGATCTGCCAGCCGGGCATGCCGCCGGCCACGATCGTGCGGACCTGGAACTGAGTCGAGACGGAGGCCGGCACCTCATGTCCGGGGTATGCATCTGCTGGGGTGGGCACGACCCGGGCGAATGCGGGCGTGGCCCCGAGGGCCACCAGGAGGCTGGCGGCCAAGACGGTCGCGGAACGGCGGATGTGACGGATGGCGTTCATGATGATCTCCCTTCGGTCCGGGCGTTGCCTCCCGGAGCGCTTTGCTGTTGACAGCCTGCGGTGAGGTAGGTCGCGGCGCATCGGTGGCCAGTGCTGACTCACTACTGACGGAGTACTGATTTCGAGCAGATCTGCGATGATGAGCCAATGGGAGGAGGCCTTCCGGCCGGGATGTCAGCCCGCGAGGCCGAGGTCCTCGACGCGGTGGGTGCGCACCTGAGTAACGCACAGATCGCGCACCGGCTGCATATCTCGGTGCGTACGGTCGAAAGCCACGTTCAGTCCTTGCTCCGGAAGTTCGGCGCTGCCAACCGCAGGGAACTGGCCGCGCTCGCTCCGGCGGCAGGCCTGCCGGCCGCGACTAGTGGCCTGCCCGCGCCATGGACGAGCTTCGTGGGCCGCGACCGGGAGCGGGAGGCTGTCTTTGCCGCCCTGCGCGGCGCCAGGCTGGTGAGTCTGGTGGGTCCCGGCGGGGTGGGCAAGACCCGCCTGGCGGTGGAAGTAGCTCAGGGCTCGGCATCGTTGTTCCCGTCCGGCTGCGCCTTCGCCGACCTGGTGCCCGTGCGGGAGGGCTTCGTGGTCCAGGCGGTGGCCGGGGTGCTGGGGGTCTCCGAGCACCCGCTGCGACCGCTGGTAGAGGGCGTCCTCGATTACCTCGCGGCGCGGAAGTCACTGCTGGTGCTCGACAATTGCGAGCACCTGCTTGCTGAAGTGGCCGTGTTCACTGAGCGGCTGATGGCGGCATGTCGAGGAGTGCGGGTGCTGGCGACCAGTCGCGAGCGGATCGGGGTCGTCGGCGAGCATATGGTAACGGTCCCGCCGCTGTCCGTGGTTGCCGGCGGAGCGGACAAGGTAACGGCCGGCTCCGAGGCTGCTGTGCTGTTCATCGACCGTGCCCGCGCGGCGGACTCCGGCTTCATCCCAGCCGCCGCGGTCGACGAGCTGTGCACCCGGCTGGAGGGCATGCCGCTGGCGATCGAGCTGGCCGCGGCTCGCAGTGCATCGCTCGGACTGGACGGCCTGCTCGCTGGGTTGGACGACTACTTGCGGCTGCTTGCGGGCGGCCGTGGCGCCGATCCCCGGCACCACTCGCTCCGCGCGGTCATCAGCTGGAGCCACGATTTGCTCGATGATCCAGAGCGCGTCATGTTCCGCCGCCTGTGTGTATTCGCCGGCAGGTTTGACCTCGAGGCCGCGAGCGCGATCAGCGAAGCAGGGCAGGGCGCTGCGGTGGCCGACGTGATTGGTCGGTTGGCGGACAAGAGCCTGCTGGTCGCCACAGGTGGGAGTGGCAGCGGCGGCTGGAGGATGCTGGACACCGTCCGGGCCTACGCGGTGGAGCAGCTGGCCATCAGCGGTGAAGAACCGGTGGTGCGGCACCGGTACCTGTCCTGGG
>DASPWG010000052.1:0-8584 GCA_035621915.1 Streptosporangiaceae bacterium | reverse complement strand
CAAAACCGGCTGTTAGCATCCGCGATGAGAACGCATTGTTCACATAGTGAACGATGCCGGCGCCAGGAGGACGGCCATGGCGGCTTCTCAGAAGGTCATCGTTACCTGCGCTCTCACCGGCTCCGGGCACACGCCATCGATGTCTCCGCACCTGCCGTACACGGTCGAGCAGGTAGTCGAGCAGGGCGTGGCGGCGGCTAAGGCTGGCGCCGCGGTGCTGCACCTGCACGCACGCGACCCCAGCGACGGTCGGCCGACCGCCGACCCGGCCATCTTCGCCAAGTACGCCAGGGGGATCAGCGACCAGTGCGACGTCGTTATCAGCATCTCGACCGGCGGCGGCACCGGTATGACGGTGCAGGAACGGCTCGAGGGCGTGCTGGAGCTCAAGCCCGAGCTGTGCACGCTCAACCTCGGCACGATGAACTACGGCAGCTTCCCCATGATCGACCGGTACCGCGGCTCGTTCCGGTATGACTGGGAGGAACCGTACCTGGAGAGCACCAGGGCGGAGCCGTTCGTCAGCACCTACTCCGACATCGAGCACATGCTCAGGGTCGTCGGGCCGCAGACGGGCACCAGGTTCGAGGCCGAGGCGTACGACACCTCGCACCTCTACACGCTGGCCTACTACCTGGACAAGGGCCTGGTTCAGCCGCCGGTCTTCGTCCAGACGATCTTCGGCACCATGGGCGGCACCGGCCCGGACGTCGACCACATCGTGCACATGAAGCGCACCGCCGATCGCCTGCTCGGTGACTCCTACCAGTGGTCAACCCTGGGCGCCGGCCGGTACCAGATGGGCATCGTCACGGCGGCCGCCATCATGGGGTCGCACGTGCGGGTGGGCCTGGAGGACAGCCTGTACCTGGGCAAGGGCCAGCTCGCGGAGTCCAACGCCGACCAGGTCACGAAGATACGCGCGATCCTGGAGGCGCTGTCGCTGGAAATCGCGACACCGTCGGAGGCTCGCGAGCTGCTCGGGCTCAAGGGCCTGGCCAGCGTCGGGTACTGACCAGCCGGGCCCGGCGATGATGTCGGCCGAGCACGAGGGCATCGCCGGCGTCACCTTCGGTAGCGACGGCCACCGGCTTGCCGGGATCCTGTACCTCGCGCGCGGCGCCGCGGCCAAGCCCACGGCACTGCTGCTGCACGGCTGCCCAGGGCTGGAGCAGAATCTGGACCTCGCGTCTTCGTTGCGGGAACGCGGCTGGAACGCGCTGGTGTTTCACTATCGCGGCAGCTGGGGCAGCGCAGGCGAGTACGACCTGTGCACCGTGGTTGAGGACGTGCGCGCCGCCGTCGATCATCTCCAGGAAGCGGCGTATCAGGGCGTGGACCCGGCACGGCTGGCCGTGTTCGGGCACAGCCTCGGCGGGTGGGCAGCGATCCAGGCCGCGGCTGCCGACAGCCGCCTGAAGGGCGCGATCGCCTGCGCCACCGTCACCGGGCTTGGCGGGCTCGCGCTGCTGCCTGCTGACGTGATCGAGCGTGAGTTCACCCGTTTCCTGCGTACCACGCCGCAGCAGTTCGTGCGCCAGGCGCAGCAAGTCGATACCCGGCCGGGACCGCTGGATGTGGTCGCGGCCATCGCGCCGCGCCCGCTGCTCGTCATTCACGGCAGCGACGACGAGTGGGTTCCGGCTGCTCAGGGAAGGCAGCTGTTCGAGCGAGCCGGCGAGCCGCGCCGCCACGTCGTGATAGCGGGCGCCAACCACGCGTTCAGCTGGCATCGGGCGCAGCTGCGCGATCTGGTCGGCGGCTGGCTGACCGAGACCGGCATCTGAGGAGGGATACCCGTGACCGCAGTGCCGCCTGACCAGGTGCGCAGGGTGGGCATCGTCGGGGCAGGCGTCATCGGCGGCGGCTGGGCCCTGCATTTCCTGCGGATGGGCCTTGACGTCGACGTGTATGACCCTTCGACGGCGGCGCGGAGCGACCTGCTGCGGATGCGCGCGGAGATCTGGCCGCTGCTCGAGCGGATCGGGCTGCGCGACGGCGCCAGCCAGGATCGACTGCTGCTTCATGACGACCTGGCCTCCGCGGTATCGCGCGCCGACGTGATCCAGGAGAACGCCCCCGAGGACAGTGTCGTCAAGCGCCGCGTGCTGGCCGAGATCGACGGCGTCGCGCAGCCGGACGCAGTGATCGCCTCCAGCACGTCCGGCTTCGGGATGACACTGCTGCAGGCCGACTGCGCGCGGCCAGCGCGGTGCGTGGTCGGCCATCCGTTCAACCCGCCTTACCTGATCCCGCTGGTCGAGGTCGTCGGCGGCGAGCAGACGGACCCCGCCGCTGTGGACTGGCTGGCCTCGTTCTACGCCAGCGTTGGCAAACGCCCGCTGCGCCTGACCCGTGAGCTGCCCGGCTTCGTCGCTAACCGGCTGCAGGAGGCGATGTGGCGGGAGGCGCTGCACATGGTGGCGGCGGGCGAGGCGAGCGTGGAGGAGATCGACGAGTCGATCGCGTTCGGCCCAGGCCTTCGCTGGGCGCAGATGGGCCCGTGCCTGACCTTCCACCTTGCGGGCGGCGCGGCCGGAATGGCGCACATGCTTGACCACTTCGGCGCCGCGCTGCTGGAGCCCTGGACGCGGCTGGCGGCGCCGCCGCTCACCGCGCAGCTACGGGAGCGCATGGTGCAGGGCTGCGAGCGAGAGGCGGCCGGCCGCTCGGTCGCCGAGCTGGAGCGCCGCCGCGACGACTTCCTGGCCGAACTGCTCGTGCTGCTGGAGCGGTTCTCGGTCAGCCCGGACGGTGACATGCGCCAGCCCCCGGCTGAGCTAGCAAGCGAGAGCGTCTCGGCGCCGGCCTTGCCGGCTGACTGAGCCAGGATCATTGACACCCGGCGGACCGCGAATTTACACTCCAGCCGAGCACATAACGCACGCTTCGTTCATATCGTGAACGAAGCACCTGGGATGCGGTGACGCGTCCGGAGAGCGCTCGGCCTCACCCGCACTCGGGAGGGGACCATGGCCCTGAGTCGCAGAGACTTCATCAAGACGGCTGCGGCGGGCTCACTCGCCTTAGGCGCGGGCGGGGTGCTCAGCGCGTGCGGCCTCAACGCCGCTACCGTCGCCGACGTCGTGCACCGCGTGCCTGGTGCACGCAAACGCGGGGGCACCCTGCGCTGCGCGATCACCGGCGGGTCGAGCGCGGACACCTTAGACCCGCTGGCTGCGGTCGCCAACACCGACTTCTCCAGGGTCAACAACCTGTTCGAGCCGCTGCTCGGGCTGACCGCGAACGCGGAGCCGATGTACGTGCTCGCCGACGAGCTCACGCCGAACGCGACCGCCACCGAGTGGATCCTGCGGCTCAAGCCCGGCATCACGTTCCACAACGGCAAGCCGCTGACCGCAGACGACGTCATCTATACCTTCCAGACGGTGATGAACCCCAAGGCGCCCGCGGCGGCCGCGGCCGGGCTGGCATCCATCGACGCCACCGGCATGACCAAGCTGGACCCACTGACAGTCAAGATCCCCTGCACCACGCCCTTCGCCACGCTGGTGCAGGCACTGGCTATTCCCACCTACTCCGACATCATCCCCGTCGGCTACAACCCCGCGGACGGCATCGGCACCGGACCGTTCAAGCTGCAGAGCTTCACGCCGGGGACGCAGAGCGTGTTCGTCCGGTACGACGATTACTGGCGGACCGGCCTGCCGTACCTGGACGAGGTGGTCATCACCGACTACAGCGACGCGACCAGCCAGGTCAACGCGCTGCTGGCCGGCGAGGTAGACGTGGTGAACCTGCTGTCCGCCGACGTCATCGGGATTGTCGAGAGCCAGGGCAAGAACATCCTGATCTCCGATGGCGGCGGCTGGAACCCGTTCACGATGCGGGTGGACGTCGCGCCGTTCAGCGACGTGCGGGTACGCCAGGCACTGCGGCTGCTGGTTGACCGCCCGCAGATGCTGGAGGTCCTGTTCGGCGGCCACGGGACGCTCGGGAACGACGTGTTCGGCATCTGGTCGTCCGACTACGACCACAGCCTGCCGCAGCGGCACCAGGACATCGACCAGGCCAGGTACCTGCTCAAGGCGGCCGGGCACGAGGACCTGAGTGTCCAGCTCGTCAGCGCCCCCATCGGCCAGGGCACCGTTCAGGCAGCCGAGGTGCTCGCGCAGCAGGCGTCGTCCGCGGGCGTCAGCATGAACGTCCTGCAGATCACCGTCGATGACTTCTTCGGCACCGGCTACCTCAAGTGGGTGTTCGCCCAGGATTACTGGTACTTCAACTTCTACCTGCCGCAGGTCTCGCTGGCCACGCTGCCCACAGCGCCGTTCAACGAGTGCCACTTCGACAACCCGCGCTACGTCGCGCTGTACCAGGAGGCGATCGCCACCATCGACGACGCGAAGCGGACCGAACTGGCGCACGAGATGCAGATGATCGACTACGACGAGGGCGGATACATCATCCCCTTCTTCCCGCCGGTCATCGACGGCTACGGGGCGAACGTCAACGGCCTGAGCCCGTCGAAGGGGGGCCTGTCGCTCAACGCTTACGACTTCTCGCAGATCTGGCTGACGTGACGAGCCGGCGCTCAGGCAAGCCCGGCGTTGCGACGTCGGCGTGGCCAGCTGCAGCGAACGGAAGGATCTTTCCGTCATGGCAGAAGTGACGGTGACCGCCCCGGCAGTCAGTCCCGAGCGGACACGCAAGGCGCACCCGTTCCGCGACATCCTGGTCAGGCGGCTCGGCTTCGGGTTGCTCACCCTCATCATCGTTTCGATACTCGTGTTCGCCGCCACCCAGATCCTGCCGGGGAACGCGGCGTCCGCCGTGCTGCAGAACACCGCCACGCCGGCCCGGCTGCACGCACTCGAGCTGCAGATGCACCTCAACCGGCCCGCCGTGGCGCAGTACTGGACCTGGCTGACCAACCTGCTGCAGGGCAAGCTCGGCACCTCGCTGGTCAGCGGCGCCTCGGTGACGTCCCTGATTGGCGGCCGGATCCTGAACACCGCAGTGCTGATGCTGCTGTCCGGGGTAATCGGGACCGTGATCGGCGTCGGCCTCGGCATGCTGGCAGCGGCCCGCCGGGACAGCTGGCTGGACCACGGCCTGTCCGTCGTCGCGCTGGCCGTCACCGCGCTGCCCGAGTTTGTCGTGGCGATGGGCCTGGTTGTCTTCTTCGCCGCGCTGCTCTGGCACCTGTTCCCGGCGGTCTCGGTCTTCCCGCCGGGCGCCTCGCCATGGGACAGCCCGTCGCTGCTCGTGCTGCCCGTCGCCACGCTGGTCATCGTGATCGTGCCGTACACCTACCGGATGATGCGCGCGGCGATGGTCGAAGCGCTGGAGAGCGACTACGTCGAGATGGCCAGGCTCAAGGGAATGTCCCGCTGGCGGGTCCTCGCAGTGCACGCGCTGCCGAACGCGATCGCGCCGACCATCCAGGTCATCGGGCTGAACTTCCTCTACCTGGCCGGCGGGGTGGTGGTGGTCGAGTACGTGTTCAACTACCCCGGCCTCGGCCAGGCGCTCGTCAACGCCGTGTCCGACCGGGACATCCCGGTGATCCAGTTCATCGTGCTGCTCCTTGCTGCGTTCTATGTCGTCGTGAACATCGTCACCGACCTGATCTCGCTCGCCGTGACTCCGCGGCGGCGGCTGCCCAGGTCATGATGAGGAGGTGACGTAATGGCTTCTACCGCGGCACTCGATGTGCTGAAGTCGGCAGGCCGCGGCCGTGCGCGACGGCGCGAGTGGGCTGCCGTGCTCGCCCGCACGATCCGCACCCCGCGCGGCGCTGTGGGGCTTTCGATCGTCGGCCTCGTCGTGCTCATCGCGGCGATCGGGCCGGCGCTGGCGCCGTACTCAAGCACTCAGTTCGTCACCGCGCCGTTCGCCAACCCGTCGCTGAAGTTCCCGCTCGGCGGCGACACCCTCGGCCGTGACGTGCTGTCCCGTACCCTCGACGGCGGCTGGGAACTGCTGCTGATGGCCGCGGCCGCCACGCTGATCGGCGTGGTGGGCGGCGCCATCTGCGGGGTCTGTGCCGCGTACTTCGGCGGCGTCTGGGACACGCTGATCATGCGCATCGTGGACATCGTGCTCGCGTTCCCGCAGCTAGTGTTCGCGCTGCTGCTGGTCAGCGTGCTCGGCCCGAAGATCTGGCTGATCATCCTCGCGGTCGGGATCTCGCACGCCCCGCAGGTCGCGCGGGTGACCAGGGCAGCGGCGCTCGATGTCTGCGAGCGCGACTTCGTCAGGGCCGCGCAGATCCTCGGCATGCCAGCGCGCCAGGTGCTGCGCAAGGAAGTGCTGCCGAACCTGACCTCGGTCCTGATGGTCGAGCTCGGGCTGCGGCTGACCTATTCCATCCTGGTGATCGCCGGGCTGAGCTTCCTCGGCTTCGGCCTGCAGCCGCCGGCCGCCAGCTGGGGCCTGATGATCAACGAGAACCGGATCGGGCTGGTGGCCAACCCGTGGGGCGTGCTCGCCCCCACCTTGCTGATCGCGGCGCTGACTATCGGGATGAACACTCTGACCGACGCCGTGGCCCGCGCCTCGCTTGGCGTCGGGCGCAGGGCCGACGACGCGCTGCTGACCGGAATCTCGGCGGTCGGGGCGGCGCAGTGAGCAGCGAGAGCGGGAGCGGTGCGATGACCGGCGACGACGCAGTGCACGGCGGAGCGGAGACTTCCGGCAGCGAGACCGCGCCTGCCACCGAGGAAACCGGCACCGCCACCGCGGACGCGACTGCCGTGGAGGCTGTCCCGGCGCCGCGTCCGGCGGCCGATGCGGAGCAGCCGCCGACCGAAGAGTCCGCGACCGCGGGCCCCGCGCCGCCCGCGGCCGACATCGCGGCTTCCGTCGACGCCTCGGCGGGAAACGGGGCGGCAGCCGGGAACGGCTCGGCGGCCGCCGGCCAGGCCCGGCTCACTGTCAATGAGCTTCAGGTGCTGCGGATCCCGGCCCGCGGCCGCGGCATCGTCGACGTGCTCGACGAGGTGTCCTTCTACGTGCATCCGGGCGAGGTGCTCGGCCTGGTCGGCGAGTCGGGCTCCGGCAAGACGACCATGGCGCTGGCGCTCCTCGGCCACGTGCGCCGCGGGCTGGTCATCGGCGGCGGCAGGATCACGGTCGATGGCCGCGACATCCTGCGGATGCCGCGGCGCGAGCTGCAGCGGCTGCGCGGCCGGCAAGTGGCGTACGTACCGCAGGATCCGTCCAGCGCGCTGAACCCTACCCTGAAGATCGGCACTCAGCTGCGCGAGGTGCTCGCCTCCTACGAGGGCGACCAGAAGGCACGCAGCGAACGGCTGACCGAGATGCTGGCCGAAGTCGGCCTGTCCGCGATCCCCGGCATCCTCGGCAAGTACCCGCACCAGCTGTCGGGCGGCCAGCAGCAGCGCGTCGGGCTGGCGATGGCGTTCGCATGCCGGCCGAAGCTGATCGTGCTCGACGAGCCGACTACCGGGCTCGACGTCACCACCCAGCGCCGGGTACTGGAGACCATCCGCGACCTGTGCAAGACGTACCGCGTCGCCGCCGTCTACATCAGCCACGACCTCGCGGTGGTGGCCGAGATCGCCGACCACGTCGCGGTGATGTACGCCGGCCGCCTGGCCGAGATCGGCCCGTCGCGCGAGGTATTCGAGACCCCGGCCCATCCCTACAGCCGGGGCCTGCTGCGCGCCGTGCCATCCCTGGACCGCTCGCACATGCTGACCGGCCTCGCCGGGCACCCGCCGCGGCCGGGCAACCGCCCGACGGGCTGCTTCTTCCAGCCTCGCTGCGAGTTCGCGCTGCCCGCGTGCGAGCAGGGCCCGCCACCGCTGGTCCAGGTCTCGGACTCCGGCCACGCGGCCCGCTGCATCCGCGCGGTCGAGGTCGCCGGCCTCTCCCAGCCGGCCGGGTCGGCGGCTGCGCGCCCGGACAGCGCGGAGGCGGAGGCCGCGCTGCTCGACGTGCGCGATCTGTCCGCCACCTACGGGAACGCCACCGTCCTGCACGAGCTGACTCTCTCGGTCCCGGACCGGCAGTGCGTCGCGGTGGTGGGGATGTCCGGGTCCGGCAAGACCACGCTGGCACGCTGCCTGGTGGGCCTGCACCCGAACTGGTCGGGCCAGATCAGCTTCGAAGGGAAGCCGCTGACCCGCGGCGTCCGCCGTCGCTCGGCCGACCAGCTGCGCCGGATCCAGTACGTATCCCAGAACCCCTACCTGTCGCTGAACCCGCGCCGGACCATCGGCCAGATCGTCGAGCAGCCGCTCGCGCACTTCGAGAAGCTGCCGGCCAGGGAACGGCGCGAGCGCGTGGTTGACGCGCTGACCGCGGCAGCGCTGCGGGAGACGTTCGTCGACCTCTATCCGGACCAGCTGTCCGGCGGGGAGCGGCAGCGGGTGGCGATCGCCAGGGCCCTGGTGGTCCAGCCCGACCTCATGGTCTGCGACGAGATCACCTCGGCACTCGACGTGTCCGTGCAGGCGGCGATCGTCGAGCTGCTGCGCAGGCTGCAGGCCGAGCGCGGGCTGTCGCTGATCTTCATCACGCACAACCTGCCGCTGGTGCGCAGCATCGCCGATCACGTCGTGGTGATGAACGGCGGCCGGATCTGCGAGAGCGG
>DASPWG010000051.1:0-39896 GCA_035621915.1 Streptosporangiaceae bacterium | reverse complement strand
GATGCCGTGATTGATTCGCGAAGCACCCGACAGACTGGGCCGATGAAGACCACGCGGCTGTCCATCGGCGATTTCGCCAAGATGACTTACCTGAGCATCAAGTCGCTGCGCCGCTACCACGAGATGGGGCTGCTCGTCCCTGCCGAGGTGGACGGAGTTAGCGGTTACCGCTATTACGCACCGAGCCAAGTGCCAGTCGGCCAGGTGATCCGCAGGTTCCGTGACCTGGGCATGCCGCTCGAGCAGGTCAGGGACGTGCTCGAGGCACCCGACCCAGCGGTGCGAAACGAGGTGATCGTGACGCACCTGCGCGCGATGGAGTCGGCGCTGCGGCAGACGCAGCACACTGTCGCGTCGCTGCGGGCGCTGCTGGAGGGACCGCCCGCGCCGATCTCGGTCGCCTACCGATCGGCCGAACCCGCGCGGGTGCTCGCGATAACCGAGCCGGTAGCGATGGGCGACATCGAGGGCTGGTGGCAGGAGGCGTTCGCCGTACTGCACGACGTCTTGGGCTCGGCCGGAGCGCAGCGGGCCGGTCCGGACGGGGCACTGTATGCGAGCGAGTTCTTCCAGGACGGCCGCGGTGGCGTGGTTGCGTTCATTCCGGCCTCGCAACTACCGCGGTCGTTCAGGTCTGACGGGCGAGTCCGGCTGATCGAGATCCCCGGTGCCGAGCTAGCGGTGACGGTGCACGAAGGCTCGTTCGCCGAGCTCGACCGCACCTACGGAGCGCTCGGGACCTACGTGTGTGAACGCGAGATCGGCGTGCAAGGGCCGATCCGAGAGCACTACCTCGTCACCGGCGCGGATACGCCCGACGAGTCAGCGCACCGGACAGAAGTCTGCTGGCCGGTCTTCCACACCAAAGGAGCAGCATGAGGGTCCCCGAGGGCAAGATGGTCAAGAATCGCGTGCACGCCGATCTGGCCACGACGGACCTGATGGCAGAGGTCAAGCGGATCGTGGCATCGGCGGAGTGATCGCGATGGCGACAGTGATCAGGGAGGCGGCAGTCGGCGCGCCGGCCGCGTATTGCTGGGACGCGCTGCGCGACTTCTTCGCGCTGCACCAGCGCCTGGCGGGTGGGTTCGTCACGAACACCGAGATGGTGAACGACCGCGACCGGCAGGTCACGTTCTTCACCGGCGCCGTGGCTCTGGAGCGGCTGATCGGCACCGACAACGACGCTATGCGGCTGGCATACTCAGTGATCGACGGCCCGATGGGCGCGACCCACCATAACGCGTCCGCGCAGATCGTGCCCGACGGCCCGAGATGGTGCAGGTTCGTCTGGATCACCGACGTGCTGCCCGACGAGCTCGGCCCTCGAACCGCTAGCCTCATGGAGGCCGGCCTGCTGGCGATGAAATCGACCCTCGAGCGGGAATCCGTTCAGAACGCTCCGGGTAACGGTTAGTGGGTCAGCTCCAACTCAGCACCACCTGTGCACCTTCACCGCGGCTAGACCAGCCCGGGATCACTCAATCGCTGTAGTGATACCGAGCCTTCAAGATCTTCACTTCCTTGTCATCGGCGCGGTAGACCAAGCGGTGTTCGTCGTCCATGCGACGCGACCAATACCCAGACAGGTCGCCTTTGAGTGGTTCAGGCTTCCCTATACCTGAAAATGGGTCACGCTGGATCTCGCCGATCAGGCGCACGATCCGCGTCGCCATCTTCCGATCCGCGCCGAGCCAGCACAGGAAGTCTTCCCAGGCATCGGGGTCGAAGTGGATACTTCGCACTACTCCCCCGCCAGGCCCTGGAGTTCCTCCATGGTCTTGGCGAGGTCGCCTCGGCCAGACTTGTCTCGGGCGACGGCCTCCATGAGGCGCCGGGCGTTAGCAGGTGACCGCAGCAGGTAGATAGTCTCCTGCCAGGAGTCGAAGTCGGCGGCGGACATCAGCACTGCGTCCCCGCTGCGGGAATTGATCCTGACCGGCTCGTGGTCGTCGTTAACCTGCTGGATGAGTGGGAACAGGCGCGAGCGGGCCTCACTGGCAGTAATGGCCACCTTCAACCTCCAACCTTTCCGTACCGAGTTATGGTACCACACTGGTCCATGTTTCCGGTACTGATCATCGCGTTTGGACACAGGCGGGAAGTCCGACTACCGCGCCGACTCCTGTGCTCGGGCCGCGAGGCGGTCCTGCGCTCCGGACCTCGGCTAGCCGATGCTTTTGGCACCACAGGACGAGCCCCAAATACGCGCCGCGCTCGGCTTCATGCTCACGGCACTGCTGTCCGCCCTGACCAGCAATCAGGAGGATCCGACCGGCCCAGCCCTAGGCGAAGCGATCGCCCTCGGAAAGTCCTTCGTCTACCACGGCATCGCACCGGTCCTGCTCCGATGCAGCAACAGGCCCGACCTCATCCCACTTCTCCTCGACCCCGAGACCAACGACATCCCGTCACTTAGCGTGACCTCGGGAGGAACCTCGACGCTGACGGACAACCCCAGAGCCTCGCGCTCGTTGATGTGATCGTCGTCGGGGCTCGCCTTCCGGGGCAGGGCGCCATCGCCGTCCCGCTCACTGCCATCACGGACTCGACGTTTGATCAGATCGTGTTGCTGGGCGAGTACGGGCACGGGATCGGCGGACCGACTGCGTCCTCGCCGGGGAACGTCGACTTCGATGACGAGAGGCGCAAGACGTTCCACACGTGCCCGGCGTCGGCTATTTGCGGACGTCGTTTCCTCAGTCGACTACCTCGGCGTCCGAGTCGCGGCGTCAATCCGGCGGCGTTATGCATTCGGCACGCTTTCGCTAGATCACGCGAGCTTGCTCAGCTCGGCCGCTGCCCTCATCGGAGCCAGTACTACCGGCTGTGGAGCCGGCACCTTCGATGCTCTTCGGCCAATCAGCGGCAGCGCCCCAGCCGTTAGGGGTCAGCACGAACTCAGCACGCTATCGGGAACTGACGGGAACCAACCAGGAATAACGGGCAAACGGCGGCCCGGCAGTAACCGGGGTTCACGGACCCTTTCAAGCACCCACCAGCGCCATGACCAGCGGATATTAACGCACGTCAAGCCCGGTGACGGCCCTGCCGATGATCATGCGCTGGATCTCCGACGTGCCCTCGAAGATCGTGAAGATCTTCGCGTCCCTGTGCCACCGCTCGACCGGGTAATCGCGGCTGTAGCCGTTCCCGCCGAGAATCTGCATCGCCTGCTCGGTTACCCGGACCGCGGTCTCCCCCGCGACCAGCTTGGACATTGAACCCTCCGCCTTGGTGAACGCTAGCTCGTGCCGCGCCATCCAGGCCGCCTTCCAGGTGAGCAGGCGCGCCGCGTCGACCGCTGCGTGCATGTCGGCCAGCATGAACGCGACGGCCTGGTTCTGCCCGATCGGGCGGCCGAACTGGACGCGCTGGGTCGCGTACTCGGTCGCGTATTCCGCCGCCGCCCTGGCCACGCCGACGGCCATCGCGGCCACCGACGGCCTGGACTTCTCGAACGTCCGCATCGCGTCCTGCCCACGGCCGCTGCGGCCATCAGCGATCTTGGCCAGCCGCGCGTCCAGGCGTTCCTTGCCGCCGACCAGGCAGCGCCCTGGCACCCGCACGTTGTCGAGTATGACCTCGGCGGTGTGCGAGGCGCGGATGCCGTGCTTGCGGACTTTCTGCCCCTGCGACAGGCCTGGCGTGCCGGGCGGCACGATGAAGCTGGCCTGACCGCGGCTGCCAAGCGCGGGGTCGACCGAGGCCACCACCACGTGCACGTCCGCGATGCCCCCGTTGGTGGCCCACGCCTTGGTTCCGTTGAGCACCCACTCGTCCTTGGCCGCGTCATAGACCGCCCTGGTCCTGATGGCCCCGACGTCGCTGCCCGCGTCCGGCTCTGAGGAGCAGAACGCGCCAAGCTTCACGTCACCCGGGCTGCCGAACATCTGCGGCAGCCACTCGCCGATCTGCTCGTTGGTGCCGTTGCTGGCCACCGCGACCGCCGCGAGTCCGCTGCCCGCGAGCGACAAACCGATCCCCGCGTCGCCCCAGAAAAGCTCCTCGAACGCGACCACCATCCCGAGGCCGGTCGGATCCATCCACTGCGCGGCGAAGAAGTCCAGCGAGTAGAGCCCGACCTTAGCCGCCTCCTCGATCACCGGCCAGGGCGTCTCCTCGCGCTCGTCCCACTCCCCAGCCGCCGGCCTGATGACGTCCCTGGCAAACTCATGTACCCAGTCGCGCATCTCGGCGACATCGGCGGACAGCTCAAGCGAGAACCCGCTCGCGGCCTGGTCGGGACTGCTCATGTCGCTCCTTGCAGCAGGTCAGCGAGTCGGCCGTCCGCTCGGGGCGGCGGCCAGGACCACCTAAGTTACTCCTCAGTAATAGCGTATGCCCCCCGATTGCCAAACGCCAGCCCGGCAGACGCGGCGGCCGGCCGAAGGCGCGGCGGGACGCCTGCCAAAATGTCGGCATCCCCGCAGCTGACTGCTACCAGAGAAGGAACGACTCGCATGGACCTCGCCCGCTACCAGCACCTGAAGCTCGAACGACAGCCGGACGGCATCCTGCTGGTCACGCTCAACCGGCCCGAGGTCCTCAACGCGGCGCACGAAGAGATGCACGCCGAGCTGGCGGCGATCTGGGCCGACATCAATGCCGACGAGGAGACCAAGGTCGCGGTCGTCACCGGAGCGGGCCGGGCTTTCTCGGCGGGCGGGGACCTCGCCATGGTCGAGCGGCAGATCGGCGACTACGACCGGGTGACGGGCATGCTGGCCGAAATGAGCGACCTGGTTTACAACATGGTCAACTGCTCCAAGCCCATCGTGTCCGCGATCAACGGCGTGGCCGTGGGGGCTGGCCTCGTTGTCGCCCTGCTAGCCGACATCAGCATCTGCGCCGCCGATGCGCGGCTCGGCGACGGGCATGTGCGACTGGGTGTGGCTGCAGGCGACCACGCCGCCATCATCTGGCCGCTGCTGTGCGGCCTGGCCAGGTCCAAGTACTACCTGATGACAGGCGAGATGATCAGCGGCGAGGAGGCCGAGCGGATCGGGCTTGTCTCCAAGGCACTGCCACGCGACGAGGTGCTCGGCGAGGCGCTGCGGGTGGCCGGGCAGCTGGCCAGCGGCCCGCAGCTGGCCATCCGGCTCACCAAGCGGGCGCTGAACGGGTGGGTGCGCAACGCGGGGCCGATCTTCGACCAGTCCGCGGCCTACGAGATGCTCACGTTCATGGGCGAGGACATCCGGGAGGGCCTGGCCTCGCTGCGGGAGAAGCGAGCGCCGCGGTTCTCCGGCTAAGTCTGGCCCGCTCTGTCCGGCCTCAGCTCGCCTGGGTCGCTCTGTGCTGGCCGCGGGCCGCGGGCGATGACCGGCCGCCGACGAAGTAGAGCACCGACGCGATGGCCAGGGAGGCCAGCGTGATGCCGCCAACCCACCAGAACCAGGTGCCGTAGTCGATGGCCATGCTGCCGATCTTCAGGACGCCCGCATTGTTGGTGATCAGGGTCGGGTTCCAGGAGCCGGAGAGCGTCGAGACGATGCCGATGAACGCGGCGAGCCCGCCCACGACCGAGCACGCCCAGAACACCGCCGGGTGAGCGATCCTGCGCTGCTCGAACTGGGCGCGGTAGCGGCGCAGGATGATCAGCACGTCGATGAACAGGACCACGATCGAGATGCACCAGATGACCGTGACCGCGGCCTGCAGGATGTCGTAGATCCTCGTTTCCGAATTAGACGCGGCACTGCTGCCGACCACGCTCGGCACGACGACGTAGGCGACCAGCGCGAAGATCCCGGCGATGACGGTCTGCACCCAGACCGCGACGTCGGGCACCTTGGCCTTGTTGACGTGCGACATCACCGACGGCAGCCGCTGATCCAGGCCGGAGACGAAGATCAGCCTGGCAAACGAGTAGTTGTACACCACCGTGATGAACAGGAAGAACAGCGCCAGCACCACGGCCGTGATCTTCCCGGCCACCGAGCCGAGGGCCACTCCGACTGCGGCTGCCACGGCCGGGGTGTTGGCGGACACCTTAACCGGCACCGTCACCATGACCGCCCAGTTGGCCAGCAGGTAGGCGATGATGACCACGCCTGAGCCCCAGAGCAGGTACCTGGTCACCGACTTCTGCTCGCGGATCTCCACCCCCATGTTCAGCGGCACCTCGACGCCGAGCAGCGCCAGCACCACCAGGCCGAAGAACGTCCAGTTGGTGAAGTTGATGCCAAGCCCCGAGCTCGGCTTGTAGGCCGACCAGTTCCACGGGTTCACCACGGCGTGGTGCCCGCGGGCCAGGTACACGATCCCGGCGGCGAACATGGCCAGGATGGCCAGGCCGTACAGCACGAAGACCACGTTGACCGCTGACTGCGTGAGCCGGAACCGCAGCACCGCCACCAGCGCGGACACGACGATCATCGCGATGATCACCAGGCCGTCCGTCTGCACCGACCAGCCTGCGGTGGACGGGAAAGCGTAGTTGATGAACCCCACCGCGGCCGTGCCGGTCGCGACCATCACCAGCACGCCCGGCCACCAGGCGCAAAAGCCGGCGAAGAAGCCCCAGAAGGATCCGAACGCCTTGTGCGTCCACAGGTAGATGGAGCCCTCGCCAGGGAACATCACGCCTAGCTGCCCGGTGGCGATGGCGCACGGGATCAGGAACACCAGGAACCCGATCACCCACCAGCCGAACGACGCCGGGCCGGCGCCCTGCATGACGGCAGAGTTGGTGATGAACAACACGATCGCGACGAAGATCGCGACCATATCGAACGTAGTGAGCACCCTCGGCAGGATCCCGCCCGCCACGCGCTCGGAGATGAGCATGTCGGTCTGCTCGGCTGTGGCCATGGCCGGCTCCTGCGTCGCTCGGTGCCCGGTGCGGCCGTGCCAGTGCCGCAGGGCCCATATCCGCTCCCTGCTTCGTGCGTAACATCAGATCGGGCATTCGTACAGAGCGATCTGAGAAGCTCGGGCAGTACGCGACCTGGAAGCCTCCCGCGGAACCGGCGGGAGTCCTCGCAGCAGGCGCCGCGGTTCGGTCAGCCGAGGCTCGGGTATCTTTCAGCGTGATCAGAATCCGTTCCGAACCAGGTCAGAGCCCACTCCGAAGAAATTTTCGCTTTTCCGGTCAATTGCCCCGCCAGCCCGGCTAAGGTGAGGCACCAGACCTCAATTCACGCGCCCAGGGTTTAACCATGCCGAGCAGGGCAGCGTGGGCCATCATGCCCCAACACGTGAGCCGAGAGCCGATGACGCAGACACCAGCAAATGCCTTCGACGCCGGAGCCCACCGCACCCCTGAGCAGGTGGAACAGCCTCCCGCGAGCCCGACGTCGCTGGAGAACCACCTCGGCGGAGCCGAGGGTCGCAGGTACCGCGCCTACCAGTACGACCTGGTAAGGGCCCACGTCGGCCGTTCCCTTCTGGAGGTCGGGTCCGGGCTTGGCCACTTCTCCGCGATGTTCGAGGGACGCCTGGATTACCTCGTCGTCAGCGACAGCGATCCCTACTGCATCGGCGAGCTGACTCAGCGTTATCTCGGCCGCAGCGACGTTGAGGTCCTGAGCCTCGCCCTGCCGGGCGAGGTCAAGATCAAGCGCAAGGTCGACACGGTCGTCATGATGAACGTCCTCGAGCACATCGCCGACGACGTGCAGGCGCTCCGCGACCTGGCGGCATGCCTGACGCCTGGCGGGCGGATCGTCATCTGGGTGCCCGGTTACATGCAGCTTTACGGCGACTTCGATCGCCTGGTCGGCCACGTGACCCGCTATACGCCGAAGACCCTGCGGCGCAGCGTCGAGGCGGCGGGGCTGAACGTCGAGGTCTGCAAGCCCGTGAACCTCATCGGCGGCATAGCCTGGTGGCTCATGGTACGCGTGTCGGGTGTCGGGCACGCGAGCCCGAAGCTGGCCTCGATCTACGACATGACCGTCGTCCCGGTTACCAGGATGCTGGAGCGGATGTTCAGGCCGCCCTTCGGGCAGACGGTGTTCTGCGTCGCGACCGTGGGCGATTCCGCCGGCAGCTAGCTGTGGCCTCGCCGCGGCCTGCTAGCTAGCCGACTGCGTGCCGGTCGAGGAACTCCAGGACGTCGGTCTCGTCGACCCCTGGGAAGCTGCCAGACGGCAGCGCGAGCAGCACGTGTGAGTGCGCCCTCGCCGACGGCCAGGCCAGCCCGTCCCACCTGGCCGCCAGCGCGGCGGGCGGCCGCTGGCAGCACTCCCCCGACGGGCAGGCAGACGTGGTCCGCAGCGGAGTGTCCCTGCCGCGGAACCAGCGCGAATCCTCGTAGCGGACGCCGAGCGTGACCGCGAAGCCGCGTTCCCGCCCCGAATCGACCAGGGCCGTGCACCAGTACGTGCCGGACGGGGTGTCGGAGTACTGGAAGTAGGGGCTGAACCGGTCCGGGGCGGAGAAGACCCGCCGGCCCGACCAGTGGCGGCACATCCGCTGCCCCTCTATCGCGCCGATCGGGTCCGCCGGGAACACCACGCCGTCGTTCTCGTAGGCCTTGTAGATGATGCCGCCCTCGTCGTTCTTCACGAAGTGGCATGGCAGGCCCAGGTGGTGGGTGGCCAGGTTGGTGAACCGGTGCGCCGCCATCTCGTAGGAGACCGAGAACACGTCGCGCAAGTCCTCGACCGCGACGTCCCTGGCTTCCTTGGCGGCGCGCAGGAACTGCGCTGCCGCCTGCTCGGGCACCAGCACGGCCGCGGCGAAGTAGTTCGCCTCGATCCGCTGGCGCAGGAAGTCACCGAAGTCCGCCGGCGCTGAGTGGCCGAGCACAAAGTGGCCGAGGGTCTGCAGCAGCACGGCGCGCGGCGTGTGCATGCCGAGCGGCTCCTGCCGCAGGTAGATCCGCCGGTTGCGCAGGTCAGTGACTGACCGGGCCGACCGCGGCAGGTCCTGCACGTACTGGACGGAGAACCCGTGGTGGCTGACCACGGCCATCAGCATGCCCTGCGACAGCGCGCCGCCCGCGTAGTCGACGGGCTCGAGCGCCTCGGCGGCCGCCTTCTCGATCTCGGCGAAGTAGTTGCCCCGCTCGCTCATCATCGCCCGCAGGTCGGCGTTGGCGGCTCGCGCCTCCTCCGGCGTCGCCGTGGGCTTGGTGCGCTGCCGGCGCAACTCGGCGTGCAGCGCTACCACGTGCTCCAGGACGTCGGTTGGCACCCTGGCGCCGACCCGCAGCGGCGGCAGCCCGAGTCCTGCGTAGGAAGGATCGTGCTGCGACTCGGCCAGGGCCACCTCTAGCTGCGCCCGCCGGCTCGGCGGCTGGGCGCGCATCAGCTCAGCCGCGGGCACCGACAAGGCCGCCGCCAGCGACTCGATGAGGGACAGCTTGGGCTCGCGCCTGCCGTTCTCCAGCAGCGACAGCACCGAAGGCGCCCGGCCGACGCGCTCCCCAAGCTCGGCCAGCGTCATCCCGCGGGCGCGCCTGATATGCCGGAGTCGCTGACCGAACATCGCGAGGTCAAGGCCTGATTCCGGCAAGGATTGCAATTCTTCTTTAGTGAAGATCTTCACTTCTTCACTTTACCTCAAGTCTCGTCGAATTTTACGACCTTGGGCCCTAGCCGCCTCCCGGCCAGCGTTGGCAGCCTGTATGAATCACCCGGGGACGACAGACCAGGAGGACCACAGTGAGCGACAGTCGCCTCGAGGGCACGCTGAACGGCTCAGGCCAGAGCCACGCCAACGGCCACCCGGTGGCCAGCAAGACGCAGAGCCACGCGGCGGCGTTGCACCGCGAGTGGGCGACAGACCCGCGCTGGGCCGGCATCGAGCGCACTTATAGCGCCGCAGACGTCGTCAGGCTGCGCGGCTCGGTCCAGGAGCAGCACACGCTGGCCCGCCTCGGCGCCGAGCGGCTCTGGTGGCTGCTGCGCGAGGACGGGTACGTCAACGCCCTCGGCGCGCTCACCGGCAACCAGGCGGTGCAGCAGGTCAGGGCCGGCCTGCGGGCCATCTACCTGTCCGGCTGGCAGGTCGCCGCGGACGCCAACCTGGCCGGCCAGACCTACCCTGACCAGAGCCTGTACCCGGCCAACTCGGTCCCGGCGGTGGTGCGCAGGATCAACAACGCGCTGCTGCGGGCAGACCAGATCACCTGGGCCGAGTCGGAGAACGAGGGGGCGCCGCACTGGCTGGCTCCGATCGTGGCCGATGCCGAGGCCGGCTTCGGTGGCGTGCTCAACGCCTTTGAGCTGATGAAGTCGATGATCGCCGCGGGCGCGGCGGGGGTGCACTGGGAAGACCAGCTCGCGTCGGAGAAAAAGTGCGGGCACCTCGGCGGCAAGGTGCTGATCCCGACCGGGCAGCACATCAAGACCCTGAACGCGGCCAGGCTCGCCGCCGACGTCTGCGGCGTGGCCAGCCTCATCGTGGCGCGCACGGACGCCCAGGCCGCGACGCTGATCACCAGCGACATCGACGAGCGCGACCAGCGCTTCGTGACCGGCGAGCGCACCGCGGAGGGCTTCTACCTGGTGCGAAACGGGCTCGAGTCCTGCGTCGCCCGCGGCCTGGCCTACGCCCCCTACTCCGAGCTGCTCTGGATGGAGACGTCCACGCCTGACCTCGCCATCGCCCGCGAGTTCGCCGAGGCGATCAAGGACATTTACCCCGACCAGATGCTGGCCTACAACTGCTCGCCATCGTTCAACTGGCGCGCGCACCTGGACGCGGAGACCATCGCCAGGTTCCAGCGCGAGCTCGCAGCGATGGGATACAAGTTCCAGTTCATCACGCTGGCCGGCTTCCACGCGCTGAACGAGTCCATGTTCACCCTGGCCCGCGGCTACGCCGACCGCGGCATGGCCGCATACGTCGAGCTGCAGGACGCTGAGTTCGCCGCGGAGGCGGAGGGCTATACCGCCACCAGGCACCAGCGCGAGGTCGGCACCGGCTACTTCGACCTGGTCACCTCGGCCATCAGCCCGGACGCCTCTACCACGGCACTGGCCGGCTCGACCGAGAGCGAGCAGTTCGCCGCCGCGCACTAGGCCGCGGGCAGCGGAGCCAAGCGGGGCAGGGCGATCACGCTGAATTGCCGTCGGCGCGCTCGCCCCGCGGGCCCGTTCAGTCCTTCCAGGGCTCGGCGGTGCCGGCCGTGAGGCTGCTCTCGCGCTTGGCAAACGTCATCCCGGCCGCCAGGCAGAAGCACGGGACCGTGGCGAGCACGTACCGGCTGTTGAAGCCGATGGTCAGCGGCGGCACGATCAGCAGCATTGCGCCGGTCGCCCACGGCAGCAGGACCAGCCCGCCCAGGCGCCGCCGCCTGGCCACGACTCCGCCGAGGCCAATCAGTACGATGACCGCCAGAATGGGGCCCTGCATGTAGATGTACCGCTGGTAGCCAGCCAGGAAGCCGGCCAGCGGCTGCACGGCGTGCGGCCACGCCATCCCCGGCTCGTACAGCCGCATCTCGGTAACCCACCTGGCCTTGTAGTGGAACGTCGGGTTGAACAGGTACTGCACGTTCGAGCTGTCATACGGGATCGGGCTGCCCCAGTAGAACGACCGCAGCGTGTCGCTGGCCACCTCGCGGATGTAGTCGCCAGGCTGGGCAAGGATCGCACGCTCGGCGAACTTCTCCGCCAGCGCGTTGATCTTCGGCGTGAACACGTCCGTGCTCACATACGGCCGGAACAGGATCTGGCCGGAACTGTGCCCGAGCAGCGGCGGCGGGTAGGGGGTGTGCTTGGCCAGGTTGTAGATGGGGTCGCTGTAGTCCCAGATGTACTCGATCGGCGGCTGCCGCCGCTGCGACTGCGGGCGCGGGTCGCAGAGCGCGGCCAGTGACGGGGGAGGCTTGATCGTGGCGCAGTTGGCGAAATCCATGACCTGGCCGTACAGGAACACGCCGCCGGAGGTCGTCATGGCGAACGAGCCGCGCTGGAAGTCGTACTCCCCCATGTAGATGAGGATCGGCAGCGCGCAGCACGCGACCAGGGCGACGATCCGCCGCCAGCTCACCCTCCTGGCAAACAGGCACACCACGACGACCGCGAGCATGGGTATGCCCACCGAGCGGACCACCGTCGCATAGCCGAGCAGCAGCCCGACGATGATGGCTGTCAGCATGCTGACGTTGTCGTTCCAGCACAGCATCACGACGATCAGCATCACCAGGGCAAGGAACAACGTGTCCGACATGAGCATGTGCTCAAGCTGCAGCTCGTATGCGTCGAACAGGACAGGCACCGCGGCCAGTGTCGCCGCCCACCCCGGCAGGCCCCGCCGCCAGAGCAGTGCGTAGATAGCAACGCCGATCGCCAGTCCCAGCATTGCCTGCAGCAGCGAGATCAGCTCGAAGCTGTGCAGCGGGCCGAGCAGCGCGAGCAGGATCGGGTATCCGCCCGGCCGCACCCTGCTGAGCTGGTAGTTCACCGCGGTCGCCAGGTAGCTCGCCGAGTCGGTGAACCAGAAGATGGGCTGGTACGCGATCATCACTACGATCCTGAGGATGATCGCTAGCGTCAGGACAACCGTGAAGACCGGATGGCGCCGGGCCAGGTCAACCAGCATGGCGCGGTAGCGTCCGAGCCTGGCGCCGTAGCGCCCGAGCCTGGCACCGCGGCGGGCAGCTCCCTTGCCAGTCGCGGTATCCGGCACGACCCCAGTGGTGGCAGGGCTCGCGAGAGCCTGCGCCTGGTCCATGCCAGATGTCATGCCGCCCTCCGTCTCAGCTTCATCTAGTTGGCCGCCCGCAAAGACGCAGCGTCCGGCATCTCGGCCCGCCCGGCCGCAGCGGAGTGCTGGCTGTCATCCAGCGCCTGCGCTGGATCCGGCTGCCGGCTCGCGGGCACGAACGCCAGTCCGGCCGCCAGGCACGCCAGCGGGACCGTGACGATGACATACCGGTACAGGTACTCCGCTAGGGCGGCGGAAGCCACGATAGTGACGACCGCTGTAGCCCACGGTAGCGCGCCCAAGCCACCCCACCGGCGCCAATTCCTGCCGATTCCTACCAGGCCGACGAGAAATATGGCCAGCAGCGCGGGACCGGGCAGGTAGACGTACTCCTGGTACAGGAAAAGCAGGTGTGCATATGGCTGCACCGCATGCTGGTACTCGTCCGAGAGCGCGTACCGGCGCAGGTCCCTGGCATAGCCGGGCGGCAGCTTCACGATCGAAGGCACGCTGGTGAAGGCCAGGTCGTTGATGGTGCGCGGGCTATGGTCCGGCTTGAACGCCGCCGCGACGTCCCTGGCGACAGCGCCCGCGTATCCCATCGGCTGCGCCTTGATGGCGTCGATCGCGAACTTCGTGGCCAGAGCGTTGTTGGCGCGGTTGGGTCCCGGCTTGGCGTCCACCCGCCACCAGGCCTTCGGCGCCCACAGGTAGTCGGCCGGCGTCGAGCGGCCGGCCGCGGTGTAGGCCGGTACACCCTGCCTGTTCGGGCAGAGCCTGGCCAGGTCACTGGGCGGCTTAATGATGCTGCAGTTCGCGAAGCTCGTCGTGCGCGCCCACAGGAACATGCCGTCGCTATTGGTGACGTTGAAATCCCCGTAGTTGGCGTAGAAGAGAGTCGCGTAGCCGAGAATCGGCACCGCGAACGCGGCCACCGCGGCCGCGAAGGCGCGCCAGCCCACGCGCCTGACCAGCATGTACGCCAGGACCGGGATGGCCAGCAGCAGGCCGTCGCCGCGCAGCAGGGCGGAGTAGGAGATCGCAAGCCCGGCGATGACGCACTGCCATACCCCGGGCCTGCGCCTGGTCAGCAGAACCGCGACGGCGATGACAACGACCAGCCCGAAGACTGTGTCAGGCAGGATGTAGGACTCCAGCGCGACCTGCCGCGGGTCGAACAGAGCCGGCACGGTCGCCAGCGCTGCGCCCCAGCCTGGCAGCCCCCAGCTTCGCAGCAGCGCGTAGACGACCACGGCGGTGAGGATGCCGGCCAGGTGCTGCAGCACGGTGATGGCCAGCAGGCTGTGCAGCGGGATGATCAGGTGCAGCAGGATCGGGTAGCCGGACGGCCGCAGCTGCCCGAGGGTGAACGTCGTCCCGTCCTGCATGTAGAGGAACGAGTCGGCGATGAACATGGCAGGCCTGAATGCAAGCTCAGCCAGCACCCGCAGTACCAGGGAGAGCAGCACCAGGATCGAGAAGACCCGGTGCCGCGACCACAGCGCCCGCGGCGTCAGCTCCTGGGCGGCGCGATCCCGCCAGCGTCTGCGCTGGCCAGACGGCTGGCCGACCGCAGATGCTGGCGCAGCGGTGAACGGGGGCGCCGGGCGCTCACTGTCCACGTCCACTTCCTTGCCGATCTTGTCTGCCACAGCTACCTCGGCACAGGAGCGAATTCGGGCACGGGCGCGGACATGCGCCCAAGGTTATCCGGCACGTACCCCAGGTCTGCCAAGGTGAGTGCCGTCTTTTGCCTGCAGGTTAGGCGGTGATTACCGGAGAAAGGGAGCGCGGGCATGGTCAGGAGCTGCCGGTCGCACCGGCGACGGCGTGAGCGTGCTCCTCTGACTGGCCGGGTCCGTCCGTCCCGCCGGACTCACTGCGGTCGGCGACAGTGGGCCGGCGTGCTTCCAGGACACCGAGGAAGAAGGTGCCAAGCGCGATCTGGCAGCTGATTATCAGGGCAGTTGCCGACGGCAGGATGATCCGCAGCTCGTGGTCGTAGGGCAGCGAGCCGAACCTGGCGCCATGCCAGGTCAGGAAGGATGCCGCGACGCCGGCAAGGCCGCCAGCAGCCAGCAGCGCACCGAGGCCAAGGCCGCGCTCGACGGTCCAGACCGAGCGCAGCCGGTGCAACCAGGGTGGCTCGGGACGCAGACCCTGTGCGCTGATGTAGACGACGGTGAAGATCGCGAAGAAGACCGACTGCATGCCGATGATGATCATTGCCTCGGCCCCGACGAGAGTGTCGACGTCGAAGACCACCCTGCCGACGCGCAGCGGCCCAGGCACTATGAGGGCGTTGCCGAGCAGCCCGAGCAGGATCAGGATCAGGCCCGGCACGCCGTACAGCCAGCGCGGGCACAGCAAGAGCAGGAAGCGCAGGTGCCGCCATCCGTCACGCCAGCTGCGCAAGTGTGGCGGCCTGCTCCGGCCGTCCGGTGACAGCGTCGTTGGCACCTCGGAGATCCGCTGCCCGGCGAGAGTCGACCTGACCACCATCTCGCTGGCGAACTCCATACCCTCGGCCCGCAGGTCCAGGCTGAGGGCGCTGTCCCGGCGGAAGCCACGGAGCCCGCAGTGGAAGTCGCCGACCTTGCTGTTGAAGAAGAGCCTGCCGATGAAGCTCAGCACCGGATTGCCGAGATAGCGGTGCAGTGGCGGCATCGCGCCAGGAGCGATCCCGCCAGCAAAACGGTTCCCCATGACCAGGTCGTCGCCGGCCCGCAGGTGCTCGATGAACGGCATCAGCGCGGTGAAGTCGTAGCTGTCATCCGCGTCACCCATGATCACGAATTCGCCGCGTGCCGCCTTGATACCGCCCCGCAGCGCGTTGCCGTAGCCGCGCTCCGCGATGGGAACGACCCGCGCCCCGGCAGCCTCGGCCAGCGCCTGGCTACCGTCGGTGCTGCCGTTGTCGGCGATCAGCACCTCGCCGTCGATGCCGTTGTCATCGAGAAACTTGCTGGCCTTCTGCACGCAGGTAGCGACTGTCTCCGCCTCGTTGAGGCAGGGCATCAGCACGCTCAGTTCCACCGGCAGACCTCTTTTTCTGGGACTCGGCACTGGCAGCATAACCACCAGTCCGGGATGTGCGGCGCGCGTTCAGCTGTCGTTCAGCTTCGTGGCGCGGCGCGAGAATGGTATGCGGCGCCCCGCATTAACGCCGAAAATGTAGCAAAACACGTAGAATTTTAAGCAAAGCCACAGCGTCACTTCCGCAAAATCGAAGCCATCTATGAGTAAAGAGCGCTGGCCATACCACGGCTATGCCCTGTTCGTCCCGTGCCGTAGCCGCCGTAGCGCCCGGCCAGCGCGGGCCCGGACCGCGACCCTGGCTTGATTGACCGGCTCAAGTAGAGAATAGCTGCGATATGCACCCCGCTCGATCAGGCGCAGCTTGGCACCGCGGGCTCCGCCGGGATGCCGGTAACTCGCTGGCCGGTAGCGCTGGAAGTCGGCGTGCATGCGCGCGAAGAACTGCTGCCGCTCGGCCCTGGGCACCAGGCCAGGCAGACCGAACCTCCCGACGCCTGGCCCGGTCGTCTGCAGCACCATGGTGTAGTGCCAGATCGCTCGCTCGAAGATGGCAGCCTGGAGCGCGGCGCTGGCCGGCCGCCCGGCGGCGGCGCGGCTGTCCAGCAGGTCGAATACGCGGTGATAGGCATCGAACACGGCCGCCTGGCCGGCGGTGGTGGTCACCATGGCCGAGCCCGGCCGCTGTCGCCGGTAGCGGTAGCACACCTGGTCCACCGCGGTGATCACGTCGGCCGTGAGCAGCGCGGCGCAAGTCACCACGATGTCCTCGTGGATCCCGGCCGCGAAGCTGACCCCAAGGCCTGCCAGGAACTCGCGCCGGAACAGCTTGCTCCAGGATGTCATCGTGAGGTTGATCAGCTGCGGCTGCTCGGCCAGCGTGCATCCGCCTGGCGGGACGGCCGCGAGCAGCGCGCTGCCGAAGTTGGGCTCCGTCCGCCCGCCCGGGTAGCAGCTTTCCCAGTCGATGAGCAGCACATCGGGCTTTGCCTGGGCGAGCGCGCCGGCGACTGCGGCGAAGGCACCCGGCGCGGCCGCGTCATCGGCGTCGATGAACCAGACGTAGTCGCCGCTGGCCATCCCCAGTGCCAGGTTGCGGGCATTGCCCTGGCCGGCGTTGCGGTCCAGGTGCACCACTCGCAGCCGCGGGTCTGCGGCCGCGCGCTCGTCCAGGATCCGCCCGCACTCATCGCGCGAGGCGTCGTCGACCGCGATGACCTCGATGGCAGCGCCTGCGTCCTGGCCAAGTACCGAGTCGAGGCAGGCCGGAAGGTAGTCGGCGACGTCGTAGACAGGCAGGATGACCGAGATACCCGGCACGGCTGACCCCTGGCGTCCCGTCAGTGCGGCTCGCCGCCCGAAGCGGTGCCAGCGCCCACTGCGCCCGTGGCCGCGCTCGGCAGTGACTCGTCCTCGGCCTGATCCATGTCCAGCCTGGACGGCCACCAGTTCCACTTGCCGAGCAGCACCACGGTCGAGGGCACCAGCAGAGTGCGGACCAGGAAGGTGTCCATCAGGATTCCGAGCGCGAGACCCAGGCCGATGTCGCGGACCTGGCTGTTGCCGCTGCCCGCGGCCACCGTGAGCACGATGAACGAGCCGGCCAGCACCAGCCCGGCTGAGGTCACGGTGGTCCCGGTCACGCCGATCGCCTTGGTGACGGCGTCCCGAAGCGGCAGCCGGTGTGCCTCTTCCCGTATTCGCGTCATCACCAGGATGTTGTAGTCCTCGCCAAGCGCCAGCAGGAAGATGAACATCAGGAACGGCATGAAGAACTCAAGCCCGCCGCTGCCGCCGATCTTGATGAACACGATCACCGACAGCCCGAGGGCAGCCAGGTAGGAGATGCCGACCGAGGCGATCAGGTACAGCGGCGCAACCAGGCTGCGCAGCACCAGGGCGAGCAGGATCCCGATGGCGATGATCGCGACGGGAATGATGTGCTTGAGATCACTGGTGGAGATGCTGCTGATGTCATACAGGATCGGCGCTTCGCCGTAGACGGCCGAGTCCACGGCGCCGGTCGACTTCTGAACACGGGTGACCTCGGCCCGCACGGCCGGCACCGCGTTCATCGCAGTGGTGCTGGCCGCGTTGCCAGCGCGCAGCCCGACGGCGAACTGGACGGTGCGCCCGTCCGCGCTGACGAAGTTCGCGGTCGCCCGGTAAAGCTGGTAGGCCGTGGCCGGGATCTTGCCACCGTCGATGGACGCCGGCGACGCTGCGGGCAGCCTGCTCGCAGGTCCGAGCGCGCCGCACAGCCCGGCGTACTGCGCAGGGGTCAGGGTGATGCCGCCGACCGGGTTTAGCGGACCGGTGACCTGAGTGAACTGGCTGCTCGCGTGCAGCTCCGACGTGATCGCCGCCAGCGGCGCCGGATCGGAGCAGACCGGCTGGCTCAGCCGGAAGATCAGGGCCGTCGGGTTCGCCGAGGACTGCGGGAAGTGCCTGGCCAGCAGCGTCTGGCCGGCCGCTGAATCGCTGCCGGACGGCGGGCTGGTGTTGCCGCCGAAGCCGGCTGCGCTGTAGCCGAGAACTGCGAAGGCCAGGCCGCCGAAGAAGACCACGCCCGCCAGCAGCGTCGGCGCCGGATGCCGCACGATGCGCCCGGCGACCCGGCCCCAGACGCCGGCCTGGCCCTTGCCCTGGATGCTCCACCTGGCGAGCTTCGGGGTGCCGCACCACGCCTGGAAAATCGAGCGCTTGACCGCCAGCAGCGAGAGCCTGATGGACAGCAAGGCGGGCAGCAGGGTCAGCCCGGCCAGCAGGATGACGCCGACGGCGATCGCGAACGGCCACGCGAGGTCGGAGTAGAAGGAGAAGCTGGCGAGCAGCAGCGTGAGAACGGCAGCGATGACGGTCGCCGCCGATGCGCTGATGGACTCGCCGACCCTGGTCACTGACTTGACGATGGCATCCCTGGCCGGCGGCCGCGGGTGCGCCAGGTCGGCCAGCAGGCTGCGGCCAAGGCTCTCCCTGCCGGGGAAGTTCTCCCCGTTCGTCTCGTGCCCGCTCGCGCGCAGTTCCTCGCGGACCCGGAAGACCAGGAACAGGCCGTAGTCGGTGCCGGCCCCGATCACCAGAACGATCAGCAGCAACTGGGCGATCGGCGACACCTGCAGGCCGTGCTTGGCCGCCTCGGCGACGAGCGGCCCCGCGATCGTGACCGAGATCGCGGCCGGAAGTACCGTCGTGATGGCCAGCGTGAACGACCGGAAGATCAGCACCAGCAGCACGATCACGAACAGCACCGACAGGCCCTGGACCTTATTGCCGGTGTTGCCGGAGGCCTTCTGCTGGTCGATCTCGATCGCGACGTTGCCCGTCACGTGCGCCTGCATGCCGACAGCGCCGAGGTGGGCATCGGCAATCTGCGCGCGCAGGTCGTTGATGAGATCGGTTGCCGCGCCCTGGTTGCCGTTGACCGCGGGCTCGGCGAGCACCGTGAGCTGCGCCGCCTGCCCGTCCGCCGACTGGACAGCCGGCAGCACCTTGCCCACGTTGGCGACCGTGGCCAGGCGTTGCTGCAGCGCGGTCAGATCCGCGGTGTCGGCGGCGGTCAGTCGCTGCCCGTGGTCGGTGGCGGCCACGACGGGAATCGGCACCAGCCCGGAGGTGCCGAACGCGGAGTCGAGCGCCGCCGCGTGCGAACTCGGCGAACTGGCGGGCAGGAACTTCTGGTTGTTGGACTGCGTGACGCTCGCGAGTGAGGGCAGCATGGTGGCCGCTGCCACCGCCCCGAGAATCCAGATGACCAGCACCAACCAGCGGAATCCAACGCTGAACCGCCCGATCGCCGCATAGATCGCGTCCACTCGCATGGCCACGAATCCTACTTGACCAGGGTGTATGGCAGGTGGCCGGGCGGGCAGGCTAGCCAGCCGCCGCTACCCCGCGCGCGGCGCGATCAGTCCCGCGATTATCGGCGTTACCGGCACCCAGGCCGCGCGCGGTGAATACCCTGCCGAACAGTACTGGCCACGGGCAGCGGCCGAGGGAAAGCGCACATCAGGACGCACTGACCAGATCGGGTTCGATGCCTGGATAGTGCGGGACATGCCGGGCGAGGTGCTGGCCAGGCGGGGCCAATGCCGGCAGACTCGTCTAAGGCTGGGCTGGTCCGGGTGCGTCCCTAACCACGGGGCCCACGCGCGGCAGCCACAGGAGGGACAGCATGCAGGAGCTGCGCCTTGTCGCAGTCAGCGAGGACGGCACTTACGCCATCCTCGCGGTGCCAGGGCGAAGCGGCCGGTTTCTGCTCCCTATTGATGACCGGCTGAGGACGGTGGCCAAGGGTCAGTTCTCCCGGCTCGCTCAGTACGAGATCGAAGTGGAGAATCCGTTGCGACCCAAGGAGATCCAGGACCGCATCCGCGCTGGCGAGACTGCCGACGAGATCGCTGACGCCGCGGGCATACCCCCGGAGCGGATTCGCCGGTTCGAGGGGCCGATCCTGGCCGAGCGCCAGTACCAGGCCCAGCAAGCGCAGCGCGCTACCATCCGCGGCCATGGCGATTCCGGGCCTGGGCCGCGGCTCGGGGACATTGTGACCGAGCGGCTCGCGCTGGCGGGCGCCAGCACCGAGGGTGTCGAGTGGGACTCCCGCAAGCGCCCGGATGGCAACTGGCAGGTCCAGCTCCAGTTCAGCCTTGGCAGCCGGACAGCTTCCGCGGAGTGGATCTATGACCCGCGCCGCCGCCACGTGATTCCGGACGACGACCAGGCCGTGCGGCTGTGCCTGCCGCAGGCGGAGTGGACCGCCGTCCAGTTCTCCGACCGCGGCCAGCAGCGAGCCACGGTCACGCCCATCGGCTCCCGGCATGCACCGCGCGAGCCCGAGATCTTCGCCGCGCCGGCGACGCTAACGCGGGATGGTGGCGCGGTCAGGTCAGGTGCCCCCGTGCTTGACCGCGGTTCAGTGCTTGACGGCGGTTCGGCGCTCGACCGTGGTTCGGGGCGCGACGGTTCCGCGTTCGGCTACAGCGCGGCGAAGGCCGATGACGGGCACAGGCGCGCACCGCGGGCCGGCGACGTGCTGGTCCCCGCGAACGCCGAGCACGGCCCGGAGGGCGAGCCAGCGGAGCCAGCCGAGGCGGCTGAGCCGGCGCAGCCCGCCAGGAAGGCGGCGGGCGGCCGGGCTCGACGGTCCTCGGTGCCCTCGTGGGACGAGATAATGTTCGGGACGTCCAGGCAGCCCGACTAAGCTTCCGGCACGGCCGCCCGGCACCGGCTGCCAGCAGCGCGGGAGGCCGCGGCCGCTGGCCACAGCTTTAGCGAGCCTGGGCAGCGACCACACAGACACGGGAGCAGGGAACGGATATGGCGCGCCGGGGCGATCACCGCCGGAACCCGGCGGTCGCGGCGATGCTGCTGCTGACGCCGATCCTGCTGAGCCTGCTGCTCAGCGGCTGCGGCCTGCTGAGCGGCCCCCGCCCGCTGAGCGCGGACGCGCCGCTGATCATGGAAGTGACCAGCGCGGCCGAGAGCAAGGCTGGGGTGCTGCCCCGGCAGTTCACCTGCTACGGGGCCGGCCTCACCCCGCCGGTGTCGTGGTCGGGCGCTCCGGTGCACACGAAGTCCTACGCGCTGGTCATCGACGACGCCGACGCGCCGATCACCCCATGGGTGTACTGGATGGTCTTCGACATCGGCGCTGCGACGACCTACACCCAGCAGGGCATGCTGCCGCCGAGCGCCAGGGTGGCCCGCAACAGCACTGGACAGGCGGCATACGACCCGCCATGCCCGGCCGGCGCCCCGCACAAGTACCGGATAACCGTCTACGCGCTCAACACCGTGCTGGGGAACGGGCTGACCAGTCAGCCACAGCTGCTGCCAACCTGGACCGATATCGCGCCGCATGTGATCGCCAGGGGCACCACGACGGTCACTGCCTGCCCCGTCACTGGCCCTGGCGCCGCTACCCCGCCATGCAAGCCGCCGCGGCCGGCCCGGCAGCACTGAGTAACCGGATGGGCGCCTCGGAGCCGAGACACTCGGTAAAAACTTCCCGAATTGCGTGACAAGGCGTATTGCGTCCGACACAATCGCTACTCAGGCGTGCATGTAGCAACTACACAATGGTGCTTGCAGTTCCGGGGGAGGCTTCGCGTTGATGGCCGCGCGAGCCTGGCTTGCACCTCCCCCTAGGCCACGTCAGGGGCGGCTTGATGAATAAGACGGTCCTCATCTGCCTAGCGGCTGTGGTCGTGATCATCGTCATCATTGCGCTGGCCGCCTTGCGGTTCCTGCGGGCTGAGGACAGCGACCCGTTCGAGGAACTGCCTGAAGAGCCCCGTCGGCCGAGCCGGACCCGCGACGAAGCCCCGATCCGTGACCGTGTGCCCGCGGCCGCCGCAAGCCGCCGCGGTCGCCCTGCTGCCGCCGAGGAGCCGTCATGGTCGGCCGAGCGCGGGCCGGACATGCGACCCGACCGCGGCACCGGACCGCGCCAGCGGCCAGCAGCCGAGCGCTCTCCTGCTGCCGACCGGCGCACCCAGACCGGCCCGCAGCGCCCGGTCCCGGTCGGCGCCAGGTCCGCCAGGCCGTCGCGGCCTGCCGGGCAGGATGGCGGGCCCGACTGGGACACCATGTCCGATGTGGATTACTGGGCCGAGCTGGCAGCCGACAAGCCGTTCAGCACGGCCGTGTCAGCGGCCACGGGCTCCGCGAGTCCGGCCAATGGCGGCCGCCCGCAGGGGCCGGTCTCCGATGGCCGCCAGTCTGATGGCCGCCAGTCTGATGGCCGTCAGCCTGACGCCCGCCAGCCTGACGCCCGCCAGCCGGGCCGCGGCGACCAGACGCAGCTGCCCGCCCGCCCGCGGCAGGGGCGCCCGGCAGCCGCCGCGCGTGCGGCCGACCTGGGCCAGCCAGCCGACTCGCGGCCCTCGCACGCCCCCGGCCGGTATGCAGGCGAGGCCGCCACCCAGAACATTGCCGCGCTAAGCAGGCTCGCCAGCCAGTCCCCGGCCGCACAGGCTCAGGCTGGTCAGGTCCCCGCAGCTCAGCTCAGGCAGCCGCGTCCCGCGCGGGCACGGTCGGCGTCCCAGCCGGGCCCGCAGCCACGGTCGGGCCTGCAGCCAGCGAGTCAGCAGCGGACGCAGCCACGGCCTGCGCAGCCGGCGCCGCTCGACGACGACCCGCTGACCAGCCCCTCGTTCCCTGCGATTAACGCTTCCGACAGCCGTTCCTATCGTTCGAGCGAGCCCGGCGGCCAGCCGCGCGGCCATCGCGGCGCGCCTGCCTACGCCGAGCCGACGCAGCAATTCAGCACCTATCCGGCGGCAGGCCACAGCACCAGCGCTCCCAACGGCTACCCCGTCCAGCCCGCCGCCAGCCACAGCACCAGCGCTCCGAACGGCTACCCGATCCAGCCCGCCGCCAGCCGCAGCACCAGCCCGCCGAACGGCTACCCGATCCAGCCCGCCGCCACGGCGGCGGCGAACGGCAACCCCTACGGCAGCTTCGTGACCCAGCCTCCGGCGCAGCGGCCGGAGGCGCCGGCCGCCAGCTCGCCTGAGGTCGGCTACGGCGGGTATCCGGCCCAGCCTGGATCAGGGAGCGAAGGCTGGTACGCCAGCCCGCTGCCGGTCGCCGGAAACGGCCAGGTTGTGCCCACCGTCAGCCAGCCGGCGGGCGGCTACCCGCCAGGCGGTGCCGTGAGCAACGGCTACGACCAGGCCGGTTACGCCGGGCTGCAGCCGGATCCGTCTTACCAGCAGGGCCCCTATCAGGGCCCGCGCTACGACCAGGCTGGCTACGCCGGGCAGGACACCGGCTACGCCCGCGAGAGTTACCAGGGGTACCAGGGCTACGGGACAAGCGGGTACTGATAGCCGACGCCGCCTGCCCCGCTCGGCACCGCCAGGCCGGCCGGGCTTGACAACACCGTGCCTGCGGCGCCCACAATGTGCGGACCGCTAAGGCAGGTGAGATGCAGGACGGCGTCCGCGATCACGCGCGAAGTTACTACTTACACAGGCTTGCGAATGCCCTGGACACCGAGGGCTTCCCGGCCACGGTAAAGACGTCCTACCCGGCCATGCTGCACGTGTTCATGCCAGGCGCCAGCATGCTTGCCGAGAGCATCGACTGCGTGCCGGGCACCGACGACAACGGTCGGCTGCACTGGTATTACCGCTGGTCCTGGGGCGAGTTGCTGCACGACGCCGCCGACCCTCCCGGCGCCGCCGCCAAGATCGCCGAGGTACTCGCCGCCCGCTGACTGGCGGGCAGGTGGCCGACTCCAGGCGCTAACCCGGTGTAACCCACGCCACAGTGCAAGGTAAGGTGCCGGAACGGCGCGTTGTTCGACGGCGATTAACGGGCTGGGACCAGCGGTCGGCCCAGCGGAGGGAACCTAACCGTGCAGGTAGCACAAGCCAGCAGGCTGAGGAACGTCACCTACGACATCCGCGGGCCGGTGCTGCGGCGAGCGCGCCAGCTTGAGGCAGAAGGCCACCACATCATCAAGCTCAACCTCGGCAACCCGGCGCCATTTGGGCTGCTCGCGCCCGACGACGTCATCCGCGAGGTCGTTCAGGCCCTTCCCGGCGCCCAGGGCTACAGTGACGCCCGCGGCATCCAGGACGCGCGGGAGGCCGTCGCCGCCTCCTTCGGCCGGCGCGGCGTGGCGGGCGTGGGCCCGGACGACGTGTTCCTCGGCAACGGGGTCTCCGAGCTGATCGTGATGTCCCTCCAGGCGCTGCTCGACACCGGCGACGAAGTGCTCGTGCCAAGCCCCGACTACCCGCTGTGGACCGGAGCGGTGAACCTGTGCGGCGGGCATGCCGTGCACTACCAGTGCGTCGAGGAAGCTGGCTGGCAGCCCGACCTCGACCACGTCGCCAGCCAGATCACCGACCGCACCAGGGCCCTGGTGATCATCAACCCGAACAACCCGACCGGCGCTGTCTACTCGCGCGAGGTGCTGCTCGGCCTGCTCGACCTGGCCCGCGAGCACGGCCTGCTGGTGCTGACAGACGAGATCTACGACCAGATCCTCTACGACGGCGCGGTGCATCACAGCGCGGCCGCGCTGGCGCCTGACCTGCTGGTGCTGACTCTCGGCGGCCTGTCCAAGACCTACCGGCTGGCCGGCTTCCGGTCCGGCTGGCTGGTGATCTCCGGGCCGCGCGAGCATGCGCTCGACTACCTCGACGGGCTCGAGCTGCTTGCCAACATGCGGCTGTGCCCCAATGTTCCGGCCCAGCACGCGATCCATGCGGCGCTCGGCGGCCAGATCGACATTACCCACCTGCTGCAGCCCGGCGGGCGGCTGCGCGACCAGCGCGACCATGCCTTCGAGACGATGACGGCGATCCCTGGGGTCACCTGCGTGCGGCCGGCCGGCGCCCTCTACCTGTTCCCCCGGCTGGATCCCGAGGTCTACAAGATCCGCGACGACGAGCAGATGATGATGGACTTCCTGGAGCAGCAGCACGTGCTGCTGTCGCACGGCAGCGGCTTCAACCTGCCGACTACCGACCACCTGCGGCTGGTGTTCCTGGCGCAGGTTGAGGTGCTGGACGATGCCATCGGGCGGCTCGCCACGTTCCTGGAGGGTTACCAGCAGTAACCGCTGCCCAACCGGGCGTGCTGGCGCGGCGGCGGGCGCGGCGGCACACTGGAGCAGGAGCGGACCTGCGAGGAGCTCGCCGTGCCGGTGGTGGTGACCCAGCCCGACCGCGAGTCGTTCCTGCGCTGCCGCAGCCAGTGGGACTTCCAGGCGCGGATGCGGCGCAGCCTGCAGCCGGTCCTGGCCGGTGCACGGCCGGACGCCAGCCAGGCGGTGCGTGCCGCGCTGGCCGTCTACTACTTCCCCGGCATGTGGGACTGGGACCGCAGCGTGACAATCCCGCTCGTGCTCCAGGCCCTGGAACGCGAGCTTTCCAGGCAACGGGAACGGGCCGCCCCCGCCGACCCCGAGCCCGGCTGGCGCGCAGCGCTCGCGGCCGGCCGGCAGATCCTCGACCAGTATTTTGGCTGGGCCCGGCAGGCTGACCGGTTCTCGCCGGTGCTCATCGAGGCCGACTTCGACGTCCAGGTGCCGCACCCGGCCCTGTCAGGCGCCGGCCTTACCGGCAGCGGGGGCGAGCCGGTCAGGTACCGCGGCCGGATCGACATGCTGGCGGTCGACGAGCACGACGCGTACTGGATCGTGCGGCACAGCATCCGGCCGGCCGGCTGGCCGCCGGCCGAGGCGCTGGTCGACGACGACGCCGCGGTGACCGCAGCATGGGCCTGGGAGCAGTTCTACCTGGGCATGACGATCGCGGGCACCATTCACAACGAGCTTCTGCTGCCGCCCGGCGGCGAGCCCGGGCTTGCGGCTCCTGGCGGGGCGGCCGCGGCCGGCGAGCCAGGGCAGTACCAGGCCGGCGGCATTTCCGAGCCGCGGCCCGGCGGGGCCGCGGCTGGCCGTCCGCGGCGGGGGCTCGCAGGCTGGCTGCGCGGCCGCCAGGCCCGGCCAGCCCCCATCCCGCCGTTCTCCGCCGAGGCCGGTCCGCTGGTGCGCCAGCACGAGCCGAGCGGCGGCGGCCGGTCAATCCCCCAGCACCGGCGCCTCTACGTCACCGCCAGGGAGCGCGCCGACGCTCCGGATGTCGAGCAGCAGGCGTACGGGCCGTTCCGCCGCACGCTGGTCAGGCACTCACCGCGCTCGATCGCCGAGGCCGGCCGCCGGCTGGCGGCGGACGCGGCAGCCATGGTCGCGGCCGGCCCCGAGGCCGCGCCCAATCCAAGCGACGCGAACTGCCGGCCGTGCCCGTTCCTGCCGCCGTGCCTGGCCATGCGGGCGGGCAGGGACAGCGAGTTCCTGCTCAGGTCCGGCTACCAGGCGCGGCCGCCGGACACCCTGGAAGAGGGCAGGCTCGGCGGCGGCGCGTGGGGCATGGGGCGGGGTTCGGGTCCGCTGCGACGTGGCTGACCCGACGGCCGGCAGTCGCGAGCGGCAGCCCGTTTCCCGCATGATGATGGCCCGTATCACTGGCCTGGGTGCCGTGCCACCTCGGCCTGTCCGCCCGCTTCCAGCACGGCCAGGTCGCGCACGGCGTAGCGGCGGTGCTCGCACTCCCCCTTCATGATCACGCGGCCTGTCCAGCTCGGCCCGCACGAAGGCCGTGAAGTCGACCTCGATGGTCGTAGCCCGGTAATCAGGACCGGCAGGCTGACGGTCAGATGCGGACACCGTCCCGCGCAGCACGGAAGTGCCGGTCAAGCTCGTTGGCGTAACGCCTGCCGAGTTCGGAACCGTGCGCCCGGATCCAGTCGGTCAGCACGATGGTGCCGGCCGGCGGCTCGTGCGAGTCCGCCAGCCCGGCTGCCATCGACCGGTACTCCCCCGCGGTCAGCAACGTGTCCCGCAGGCCGAGGTTGAGCACTGTCGCCATCGGCGGGATCAGCGCGCCCGGTACCGAGATCACCAGCGTGCGGCTGCCGGTCGCCTGCCGGATCACTGCGACCAGTTCCCTGAAGGGCAGCGACTCCGGGCCGCCGGCGTCCATCACGACTGCGTCGGTGCGCTCCCCCAGGCTGACCAGCAGCGCCGCCAGGTCATCGACGTGAATGGGGCGCAGCCGGTAGTGCCCGCCGTCGCCCAGGGCGAATGCCGGGAGGTGACGCAGCAGCCAGGCAATGTTGTTGATGAGCACGCCATTGCCGCCGAACAGGACCGACGGCCTGGCGATCGCGTGCGAGATCCCGGTCTGCGCGAGAGCCTGCTCGACCTCGGCCTTGCCGCGGAAGTACGAGTCCGGCGAGTCCAGGCTGGGATGCATGATCGATACGTGCACGATGCGCTGCACGCCTGCCGCGACGGCCGCGTCGAACAGGACCTTGCTGTTCTGCACCGCCACCTCGTGGGTGACCTTCCCATGCGGGAACCGCACCCAGTAGGTGTTGTAGAGCGTGTGCGCGCCGCGCAGCGACTCGGTGAGCCGCGCGCCGTCGGTGAAGTCGAGCGGCCGGACCTCCACCTCCGTTCCGGCCGGCGCGCGGCCCGGATGCCCGGTCAGGGTCCTGACCTGGTGCCCGCGCGCCTGCAGTTCCCTGGTGATGACCGCGCCCGAGTAGCTGAACGCCCCGGTCACCACGTCAAGTTGCGGTGTTGTCATCGGTCATTCCTCCCCGTTCGGTGCGGGCCGCGGGAAGCCGCCCGTCAGGTCCAGCAGCCGCGCCAGCGAGCGGGCACGGTCGAATATGGCCAGCGCGGCCGAGCGGTCGCCGTCCAGCGCCGCGAGCAGTTCCAGGCCGAGGAAGCCGGCCACCAGAGCGTGCGCGCCCTCGGCGGGCGGCAGCAGCCGGGCAAGCGGCGAACGGCCGAATGCCTGCCGCACCGCGGTCTCGGCGAACGTCCGCCACGGTGCCAGCCGCCTGGACACCTCGGCTCCCAGGCCAGGCACCGCGTGCGCGCCCGTGATCATCTCCACTAGGACCCGGACGTGGCCCGCGTCGAGGTCGGCCAGGAAGATCTCGCGCGCGGAGTCGACCAGCGCCGAGGCCGAGCCCGCCTGCTCGAGCAGCCTGCGGTAGGCGGCCATCCGCTGCGCGCTCACCTCGTCCAGCGCCGCGAGCAGCAGGTCGTTGACCGAGCCGAAGTGGTAGAACACCAGGGCCTGGCTGCAGCCGGCGCGGCCGGCGATGTCCCTGGCACTCGCGCCGGCGAACCCGACCTCGCGAAGGGCCTCGATGGCGGCCGTCACCAGCGCGGCGCGAACCTCCGACGACCGCGACGTCCTCGGGGCCGTGCCCGCCGCTGACCGCGGGCCTGCCTTGGCCATCTCGCGCGCCCCTCGTTCCTGAGCGAATGTTCTGAGCAATTGCTCAGGATACCACGCCGAGGTGGGGCGGCTGGCGCAGGGATCTGCCGGGGCGCGGCTCACGGGCGGAGGTGATGTGCAGCCGTCAGGCCGCGTTTCCCCAATCGGAGGCGGCGCCCGGATGACTGCGGATGACGAAGGTCGCGGCGCCGAAGGAGACGTGATCGCCCGGGCTGACGGGCGTCGGCAAGTTCACCCGCCATCCGTTCACCCTGGTGCCGTTGGTGGACCCTAGGTCGTCAAGCAGCCAGGCGTCGTCCCGGCGAACGAGGCAGGCGTGCCAGCGCGACACCGTCTCATCGGCGAGCGTCATGTCACAGGAAGGCTCCCGGCCGATCGTGAAGCGCAGCTGCGGGCCGGCCGGCAGCATGAGCGGCGTCGGCGGCTTGCGGCTCCACCGGTCGACTGCGGCCACTGCCCGGCGGGCGCGGCTCGTCACGAAAGCCATGGACCCGAGCACGGCCGCGCCGAATCGCCGTCGCGCCGGGAGGTCGGCCAGCAGGCCGTCAAGCTCGCCGCGCAGCCGCGCGCGCATCGCGGCGTCGATCCTGGCGGCGAAGGTGTCGTGGGTGAGCCGGCCCTCGGCGAAGCGGTGACTCAGCTCCCCGATCACGACGTCACGCTCGGCATCGGACGCGCGCACCAGGTCCGCCTTCCGCGCGACGCTGCCGTCAGATGCCTTCACATCACGGATTATCGGACCCGGCTGTCGCCGCCGACAAGCATCTTCGTCGCGGCCGCGCGAAACCTGTGATCACGCGCACGCGGCCGTCGCGCCGGGGGAAGAATCGAGCCATGCCAGAGACTCTCGCGGGCCTGCAGACGGCGCTGGCCGCCACCAGGCACGTCGTCGCCGGCATCACAGCCGACCAGTGGGTACTTCCGACGCCGTGCACGGAGTGGACGGTTGCCGACCTGACGGCGCACATCGTGCTCGGGAACCGGATGTTCGCCCAGATCCTGACCGGCGGCCAGGCGCCGGATTTTGCCGACGGCGCGCGGGCCGACCGTGGGCAGATCGAGGTCGACCGGCTGGCCGCCTACGACGAGGCCAGCGACCGGCTGATGGCGGCCTTCGGGTCAGCGGGCGTGCTTGACCAGCTGTTCACGGTCCCGTTCGGAACTGTGCCGGGGTCGGTGGCACTGCACCTGCGCATCACTGAGCTGCTGGTACACGGATGGGATCTGGCGCGGGCCACTGGGCAGCGCATCGAGGTCCCGGACTCCCTGGCCGAGCAGGAGCTGGCCTTCTCCGAGCTGGCGCTGTCCCAGGTCCCGCCCGGCCGCTCCCCCTTCGCGCCGCCGCAGCCGGTCATGGCGGACGCCGCGCCGCTGGACCGGCTCGCAAGCCTGCTCGGGCGCCCGACGACATAACGCGCCGCGGGCGCCGCGGCGGGGCGACCTGTAACGCAGAGCGGCTGCACGGCTAGTCCGCGGCCGCGCCGGCTTCCAGCAGCGCCAGCACGTCGCCCGGAGCAGCAAGCGTGTAGTCGGCGGGCTCGGCGGGCTCGTACTGATGGCCCCAGGCCGCCGCGGCGCCGTGGCATCCGGCCGCGCGGGCCGCGCGCAGGTCGAGCGCGGAGTCGCCGATGTAGGCGAGCGCGCCCGGATCTGCTCCCAGCCGGGCAGCGGCCAGCACCAGCCCGTCGCCGGCCGGCTTAGGCCTGCCGGCCTCGTCACCGCCGACCAGCACATCCACGTCGAGGCCGGCGCCGCTCAGCAGCATCTGCGCGGCCCGGCGGCTCGCCCCGGTGAACACCGCCACCGCATGACCGAGCGCGCGCAGTTCGCGGAGTGTCTCCAGCACGCCCGGATACGGCGCCACCCGCACGGTCGCCAGCTCACGGTAGTAGGCCTCGGCCTCGGCAGCTCCGATGGAGCGGCCGGTCAGGTGCGCCAGGATCGTCTCCGGTGTCCCGCGCGCGTAGCTGGCCACGACCTGCTCCGCGGTGACAGGCGGCCCGCCAAGCCGGGTGACGGCGGCGACGAATGCCGCCGGAACGACGAGCGTCGAGTCCAGCAGCGTGCCGTCCATATCCCACACGAGCTGCGTGATTGCCACCTGACGTTGCTCCCTCAGTTCGCGGACCCGCAGCGCACGCGGCCGGGTCTGGCGCGGTGTCGTCGTTTCCGTACCCGGCCGATCCGCACGTTGTCCGTACCCGGCCTGGCGCCGCGTTCGTCCGTACCCGGCCTGGCGCCGCGTTCGTCCGTACCCGGCCTGGCGCCGCGTTCGTCCGTACCCGGCCCGGCGCCGCGTTCGTCCGTACCCGGCCCGGCGCCGCGTTCGTCCATACCCGGCCCTCCCCGCGTCTTGACTTTGCATTTCAAAGTACACTAGCTTTGAAATGCAAAGTCTGCGGAGGAGCTAGCCATGACGATGACTCTCGCTCAGGCTCACACGGCCGCGGTTCACTCCGGCGCGTGGATCAGTTATGGCGGCACCGCCAGGACCGTCCTCGCCATCGTGCTTGTGGCCGCGGTGGCAGGCGTGGTGTACACGGGAGTCCGGATTCCGCTGCCGGTCAGACTTCCAAGGCCCAGCGCGAGGGTCAGGACAGCCATGCTGCTGGCCTGGGTATTCGCGATCGCGGCATTCCTGATCTGCGTGTCGATCTACGTTCAGCAAGGGGTCAGGGAGCACTCGTTTCACGGCACGCCAGCCAATCCGATCACGCCCGTTACCGACATCTGCGTAGCCGGCATCTTCGTCATCATCCTCATCCTCGGCCGTCCGCTTGGCTGGCGGGTGGCGCTCGGCAGCGCCGCCATCGGCGCTATGGCCGCGCCGATGATCTTCGAGTTTCCGTTCGACCTCATCGTCATGGCCCGGATCTACCCCCCGATACCTCCGGATCCGGCCTTGTATCGCGCCCTGTTCTTCGTGCCGTTGTTCCTCATCGAACTCACGACGCTGTCGCTCCTGACGCTGTCCCCGATGGTGAGGGTGTCCAGGGCGGCGTTCTTCTTGTTCGCCGTGATGCTGGTGATCTACGCGGTCTGGGGGCTGGCCGGATTCGGATATCCCTCCACCCCGCTCCCCTTCGCGCTGAACGTGGCGTCGAAGATCGTGGCTTTCGTCGCGGCTCTGAGCCTGTTCCTCCGCCGGAGGGCCCCGGCCGGTCCGGCGGGCCGGCCGGGCACTGCCGCCGCCCCGGCGGCCGCCGTCAGGTCAGGCGACCGGGAACTCTGAGCTCGGCACGCCCGGCTGGTCGAGTGGTCCCGAGAGGACCACGCGAAGACGCGACGCCCGGCTGACGATTGCCAGCGGCGTCCCTGGCCAAGCCGGTTACGCTGCTTTCGTGCATTTCCCGCGAAACGGGGGGCTAGACGTGGATGATCAGCGGCACGAAACGGCTACCTCAGAAACGGCGCTGACATGGGAGAGCGTGCGCCGGATCCGCGAGCCGATTGCCTGGACGCTGCTCTTTCTCACCGGAGTCGGCCTGCTCATCGGCGTCTGGCAACTGCTGGGCTTCAACGGCGCGCCGGTGGCCCTGGCTCCCAGTCCCGGTCCGGTCGCGGAGACAACTTTCGCGTTTCGCGCGTCGGTCGTTGGGCCGGAATTCGTCGGGTTCGGCATCACCGCGCTGCCGGTGCTGTCTGTCATCCTCGTGGTGTTCACGCACGGCCTGACAGACCGTGCGCGCCAGGTGGTCAAGACCGCGGCATCGATTCAGGCAGTCGGGCTCGCTCTGGGCGGGCTGAGCTGGCTGGCTGCCGTGGGAGCCCACGACCGGTCTGGCGTCTGGGTCATCTCCTTTGCGGTCGATCTCGCGGTCGCCGCGGCCGCGCTGATCTTCACCGCAGCAGTGCTGCGGTCGAAGGCGCTGCGGACGCCCAAGCCGCAATTCCAGGACGTCGGGCAGGATGACGAGGACTTCGGCGCAGACGACGCCTACCTCGGTACAGACGATGAGGACGTCCTGGAAAACTAACCCTGGCCGCTAGCGGCGTCGCCCGGCCGCAGTGCAAGCCGCCCTGACTTCCTCCGCAGACCCGGAGCTGCCTGATGGTGACCAACCGCTCGGTTCCCCCCGATACCGTGCTTCCGCACATCACCTACCGGGACGTTGCCCGGGCGTCAGCCTGGCTGACTGCCGCGTTTGGGTTCGCCGAGCACTACCGGTACGGGCCGCCAGGCGAGCCCAGCGGAGCCCAGATGTATCTGGGAGATGCCTGGGTGATGCTGGACGCCGCGGAGCCCGGCCAGCAGACCCCGGCCGAGCTTGGTTACGGCACCCAGTCGCTCACGCTCTTCGTCGCCGATGTCGACGCGCACTACGCCAGGGCGCAAGCAGCTGGCGCCACGATCGTGGAGGAGCTGCATGAGACCATCTACGGCGAGCGGCAGTACGGTGTCTGCGACCTCGACGGGCACCACTGGCTCTTCTCCGCCCATGCCCGCGACGTCAGCCCCGCCGACTGGGGCGCCACGATCACTACCCAGTCCGTCAGTCACGACGTCCGAGCGGACAGGTGACCAGCCGAAGCAGTCGAGAGTGTCACGCGTCGCCGTCGGCGCCTTCGTTACCGGGGCCGGGCCGAATTGAGGGCGGCCACGACAGCTTGCACCTTGACCTGGGTCTTAGGGTCAGTCTTGGCGTTCCAGGTGTAATAGGTGCAGCCGGATGTGGTCAAGACCTTCCCGTCAGTGCGATGCACGCGAATGATGTAGGCGCGGCCGCGGCCTGTCCAGTGCCGATATTTGATTGACGAGACCTCAGACCACGGCACATGGTGACTGCGGCCAAGCCCGGAGACGACCGTGACACCGCTGGCATCGGCCGAGATGCCCGCTCGGATCCCGAGCCCTTCCAGCACGATCATGCACAGCGTGACTACTCCAGCCACCACTGCGGCTTCCTGCTTGCCCTGCGCGACAGACAGGACTACGGACAATAGGCCGCAAATAATGAGAAAGAACAGCACCAAAGCGCTGCTGGAGCTCCTGAACCGGACCCGCTGGCCGCTGAGCGTATGGGAGCTATCAGCCACGCGGTCAACTTATGCCCGATACGCCCCGGTTGTCTAGCTCGGTATGCACCGGCAGGATCTCGGCCAACCTTCGCGGCGGCGCGAGCGCCTGCCCGCAGTCGGCCCTGCTTGATGAGTGCATTTGCGGCAGCCAGGCCGGCGTTGTCTGCGGCCACTAGCAGGCGTGCCTCAGGCCGCTAACGCAGCGTCTTCGCTAGGTGCTCGCGTACAGGGCCAAACATGCCGTAGGGCTGCATCCGTTCTTCGGCTTCGGCGAGGGGGACCCAACGTACTTCGGCGACCTCGTCGCGATCGCCGACGAAGATGTCGGTGCCGTGAGTGGGCTCGGCGGCCGTGTAGATCATCCGGTCGGTGGCCGGATGGACGCGGCGGCCAATCTCCGGCCCGGCGCGAACCTCAACCCGAAGGTCATCCAGGCACGCCTGGGCCACGCCACGATGGCCGAGACGATGGACACCTACGGGCACCTTCCCGGACGCCGAGGACCTCGGCCGTGCCGCCGTCGACCAGGCCCTCGCATCGGCGCTGGCGGAACAGGATCGGAACAGGAGCGCGTCATGACCGCGCTTGCGCAGTTCACAGCTAAGGCGGCGGGCGAGCTGGCCTGTAGGCCGGGTTCTGTGCGCCCGCTTGCGCGGGCCGGCGGCCATCCATCTAGGACTGCCGTTGCCGGCAGCCTCATGCGGTCTACCCGCGAGCATCGGGCGGGCCGCCCTCAACCGCTCGCGCAGGATCCGCGCCATCGGCGCGGGTCCCTCTTGACCTTGCTCCGGGTGGGGTTTACCAAGCCGCTCGGGTCACCCCGAGCGCTGGTGGTCTCTTACACCACCGTTTCACCCTTACCGCCTGGCCAGAAGCCAGGCGGCGGTCTGTTTTCTGTGGCACTTTCCCGCGGGTCGCCCCGGGTCGGCGTTACCGACCACCCTGCCCTGCGGAGCCCGGACCTTCCTCGGCGCCCCAGGCAAGCCTGGAGCGACGCGACCGCCCGGCCAGCTCGCCCGCCGCTGTCGTCCAGCCTACGGGCGCAGGACCGCCCACGCGAATGGGTGGCAATGCCGTAGCCGGCAACAAGCCGCCCAAGCCGCCGCCCGTCCGGCCCGGCGCAGCCGAAAGCGGACGGCGCTGGCTGGTCTGCCAGCGGCCGCCCGCCCTCGTGCGTTCAGCCGGGAACCGGCTAGCGGATCAGGCTGCCCAGCAGGCTGCCGTAATTCTCGCCGTTGCTCTTCGGCTGCGCCGCCAGCGTGAGCGGCGGCATTGGCCGGCTCGACGAAGGCATAGAGCGGCCCGCGGCCGTACGGCTGCTCGTCCTGCGGGACGCCGGGCGCGTGCCCGTCCGCCTCGTCGACGAGGAAGCCGACCGTGGCCTCGAAGAGGACGCCCTCGGCCTAGTGGTGGACGCCGAGCCCGAGCTCGTGGTGCCGGAGACCGCGGTCCGCCTGGAGGTGCTCCGCGACCGGGCCGTGCTGCTTGTGGCCCGCCTGGTCGTCCGCGGCCTGGTCGACGATGAGGTCGACCGCGACCTGGACGAGCTCGGCCGGGAAGCGCTCCTGGTGGATGTGGTCCGGCGGGCCGGAGCGGCCGCCACCGGCTTGGCCGTCGACATGGTCTTGGCCGCGGCCGTCAGCGCCTTCGCTGCGGTCGTCATGGCCTTGGTGGCGGTGTTCATGGCCTGCATTGCGGACGACATGGTCTTCGCTGACGATGTCGCCTTGGTCGCGGCAGCAGTCATCTTGGTCGCTGCCGACGTCACCTTGGTCGCGGCCGAGGAGACGGTCCGCGCTGCCGTAGCCGGCGTTGCGGAGCTCCTGGACGTGGAGCTGCGGCTGGTTCGCGCAGTGGTGCTGCGTGACCTGGCTGCGGTGCTCCGGGTCGACCGGGCTGCGGTGGTACGGGGCCGTGCAGTGGTGCTGCGCGACCGCGATGCGGTGCTGCGCGACCGTGAAGCGGTGGTGCTGCGCGATGACCGCGAAGCAGGCTTGCGGGCCGTCGAAGAAGAGCTGTTGCCGGCCATCATGGCCGTCGAGCTCCGCGCCGCGGCTGGCTTAGCCCTGCTAGCGGTCCTTGCCGTGGTTTTCGGTCGGCTCGCAGTGCCTCGTGACGCACTGCGGCTCACCGACCTGCTGCGGGCGGTACTCGCCGAACTACGGCGGGTGGCCGCACGGGTCGTGGTCTGAACAGGCACTGAGTTTTCCCCCCGTCTTGATCAATTACCGGAGTGCTATTCCACCGCCAGACAGCATTTACACACCTGGCGAATCTTTAGCTGAGAACATTGAACCCAAGCCGACCGAAATGGGATCGGGCGCGACTGTCAGCGCGCCGCGTGACTGCGCCGGCGGCCCCGCGGCGCGGCGTCGGCGCGCAAGTGCGCGGTGTCATTCAGCGAGCGCAGCAGGGCCGGGCCGTCAGCGAACCAGTCCACCTCGGACAGCGACGCCACGTCGAGGTGGATCCTGAACAGTGCAGCCGGCGGCGCCAGCAGCGCGCGGCAGATGATCGTCTTGATCGGCGTCACGTGGCTGACCACCACGACCGTCTTGCGCGGATGGTCGGCGAGCAGCCGGTCAAGCGCCGCCAGGGCCCGTCGGGCGGCGCTGGCCAGGCTCTCGCCTGCCGGCGGGGCCGCCTCCGCACTTGCCATCCAGGCGGACATCTGCTCCGGCCAGCGCGCCATGACCTCGGCGAACGTGAGTCCCTCCCAGTCACCGAAGTCCGTCTCCGCCAGGTCGTCATCGACCAGCAGGGCGGCGCCCGTCGCGTCGGCAACGGCCTCGGCCGTGTGCCGTGCCCGCGACAGCGGCGAGCAGATCACCAGATCGATGCCGCCGCGGGCGGCCAGCCTCGCCGCTGCTGCGGCGGCCTGCTGGCGGCCCACGTCGGTGAGCGGGACGTCACCCCGGCCGGCGAACCGGCGCTCCACCGACAGCTCGGTCTGGCCGTGCCTGAGCAGCAGCGTGGTAGTTGGCTTGCCCTGCGGCGGCCCCCAGCCGCTCGCTGGGGCACCGGCCGGCTCGCCGCCGTGGCCGGCACGTCCGCCTTCAGCGCTCGCGTCGGCCGAGCCCGTGGCCGCGCCTGCGGCGCGGGCGGTCGAGTCCGGAGCCGGGGCAGCGGCCGCTGCGAGGCTCCCGGCCAGCCCTGAACCCTTGCCGGGCGTCGGCGCGCGATCCATTGCCTCGTTGGCAAGGCGATCTGCCCTGGCATTACGCGCTCTTGGCACCCAGCTGTACGCGACGCTACCGAGGTGGCTGCCAGCTTCCGCTGCCGCCGCCGCAAGGGAACTAAGCGCGGCATCGTTGATCTGCCAGCGCCCGCTCATCTGCTCCACGACGAGCTTGGAATCCATCCGAACCTCGACGTCGGCGCCTGGTACCGCGGCGCCGGCCGCACGCAGCCCGGCTACCAGCCCGGAGTACTCGGCCACGTTGTTCGTAGCGGTGCCGAGGCTTTCCGAGAGCTCGGCAAGTACCTCACCCGTCTCGGCGTCGCTTACTACCGCGCCGTAGCCAGCAGGCCCCGGATTGCCTCGCGAGCCGCCGTCGGCCTCGACAATCAGCCGGCGCGTCACAGCCCCGACTCGGCGGTCCGTACCAGGATCCTGCGGCACTCCTCGCACCGGATCACTTCGTCCGCCGCTGCCGCCCGGATGGCGTTCAGGTCGACCGTGTTGAGCGTCAGGTGGCAGCCCTGGCACTGACCGCGAAGCAGCGCGGCGGCACCGACGCCGCCGTGCTGCACCCTGAGCTTCTCGTACAGGTCGAGCAGGTCCGCTGGCTCCTCGGCGGCTACCGCGGCCCTCCGGTCGCCCGCCTTCCCTGACTGCTCGGCAAGCTCAGCCAGCAGCTCGTCTCGCCGGGCCGTGACAACGCGCAGGTCGGCCGCGACAGCCTCGCGCTCGGTTGTTGCCTCGGCGAGCCTGCCCTGCGTGGCCTCCCGCCGCTCCATCACCTCGAGCTCGACATCCTCGAGGTCGGACTGCCTGCGCAGCAGCGACTCGATCTCCGACTGCAGGTTCTCCAGCTCGCGCGGCGAGGACACCTGGCCGGCGTCCAGTCGTGCCCGGTCCCTGGTGATCCGGACTCGGACCTGCTCGACGTCTGCCTCGGCCTTGCCCTGCTCGCGCTTGAGGTCACCCTCCCTGGCCTCGAGCGTGGCAATCTCGTCCCGCAGCTCGCGGTTGCGCTGCTCCAGCCGCTCCAGCTCGGCGTGCTCGGGCAGGCCGCGCCTGCGATGTTCCAGCCTGCCCAGCTCGGCGTCCAGGTCTGCCAGATCGAGCAAGCGCAGCTGTGCCTCGGGGGAAGCTTTCACGTCCGCCACGTTAGCCTGCCCCGCGGGCACATGTCGCCTGGGCCCTCCAGGCAGGGCGCTGCTGTCCTCAGCCGCCAAGGCCGACCAGGACGATCGGGTTTGAGGTGGGCTGTCTGGATCCGGACGCCGGTTCTATGGTCAGCCCGAGCATCTGGTCGCCTGGCACGAGCCCGCTGACCACCACAGGCCCGGACATACCGTCGTGCGCAGGCGGCAGCATGCCGGCCGGCTTATCACCCGACGGACCCATGATCCAAAGCTCATATGCCTTGGAAACGGGCAGCACGGACAGCTGCCGGCCAATGAACACCAGCGCCCTGGCCCGATGCGACATGACGACGGTCGCCATGCCGCCGGTGCTCACCTTCGCCGTCAGCCTGACGGCGTCGGTCGCGCCGAGGACCGAGGCGATGGCGCGGTCTCGCTGCTCGGCAGCCGACAGGCGGTGCTGCATCGAGCTTGCGTGCAGGCCGAGCCCGGCGGCCACGCCAGCGAACAGGATCGCCACGGCCACCGCCGCTACGGCGACAAGCCGCAGCCGGCTTGCCCGCATCGGCCCGCCCGCGCGCAGCCACGCCCGCCTGCGGGCCACGCCGGCGGCAGGCCCGCCGGCCTCGCCAACGCGCTCCGCGCCGATCAGCGGCGGCGCCTGCCGCAGCCTGGTGGCGGCCCGCAGCGTCTGGTCCCGCAGTTCCGGGCGGGGCCGCACCGCCGCCGCCATGCCCAGCCGCGCCGCTGCCTCCCGCAGCCCGCGGACCTCATCGCGGCAGGACTCGCAGCGGGCCAGATGCCGCTCGAAGGCAGCGCGGTCGGCGGCTGGCACCGCGTCTATCACGTAGGCACCGACGAGCGCGTGCAGTGCCGCGCCGCGCCTGCTCATGCGCATCACTCCACCCCCAGACAGTCCCTGAGCCGGATCAGCCCGTCGCGCATCCGCGTCTTGACCGTGCCGACAGCCACCCCGAGCAGCCGGGCTACCTCCGGGTAGCTGTAGCCGTGGTAGTAGGCCAGGGTCACCGACTCGCGCTGCAGGTCGGTCAGCGTGGCCAGGCAGCGCCGCACCCGCTCATGCTCGAGCCGGGTTTCCACGGCGTCTGTCACCTGGTCATAGGCAACGCTGGCCGTCGCTGCCCGGAACTCGCGCTCGGCGGCCCGCTGCTCGGACCGGACGCGGTCGACCGCGCGGCGGTGCGCGAGGGTCATGATCCAGGCACTGGCCGATCCGGCGGCCGGGTCAAAGCGCGAGGCCATGCGCCAGACCTCCAGCAGTACCTCCTGCATGACCTCCTCGGACTGCGCCGGATCGCGCAGCACTCGCAGCACCGTGCCAAGTACCGCGGCGGCGCACTGGTCGTACAGCAGCGCGAAAGCGTCGCTGTCACCGCGGGCGACCGCCGTCAGCGCGCGCTCAAGGTCGCCGTCCATGCCAGGGGGCACGGAACGGCGCCGCCGCGCTGCGTCGTCGGCCGGCAAGTCGGGCACGTCCACATCCTTAATTCGTTTCCGGAACGGCACCGGCTTGGCGCCGGCCGAGTCCGTCTGCCTGACACACTCGCGATTGTGACCCGAGGCGGCAATCCGGTCACGCCGCTGGTACGAATATCGAGTGTGAGCTTTGAGCCACCACAGCCAGGCAGCCCTGCCCGCACCGCGACGCCGGCCAGAATCGGACTCGGCGCGATCCTCGGGGTCACGACCGCGCTCGTCGCCCTCGGGGTGGCGCAGGTAATCGCCGCGTTCACGAACTCCATGATCGGCGCGCCGGTAGATGCGGTCGGCGAGCTGTCCATCGACCACACGCCGCCCGCCGTGAAGAACTGGGCGATCAGGGAGTTCGGATCCAACGACAAGACCGTCCTGGTCTGGGGAATCCGGGGCGTGCTGATTATCTTCGCGGCCGTGATCGGCATCCTGGCCGTGCGCAGGCTCTGGTACGGCATGGTGGGCCTGGCCGTGTTCATCGGGATCGGCATCGCAGCGGCAGAGAGCCAGCCCACCTCGACCGGGACTGACGCGCTGCCCACGATCATCGGCGGCGCAGCGGCCGCGTTCTACCTGTGGAAGATGAGCGGCCTGGCCCGCGCGGGCCTGCCCCGCGAGGCGGCACTGCGGCCGGGTGCCGCATCCGCGTCC
>DASPWG010000050.1:0-24715 GCA_035621915.1 Streptosporangiaceae bacterium | reverse complement strand
GTGTCCGACCAGGTGTACAACGAGCTGTTCACCATGCACGGCACGATCATGCTGCTGCTGTTCGCGACGCCGCTGTTCGTCGGGTTCGCCAACGAGATCATGCCGCTGCAGATCGGCTCGCCGGACGTGGCGTTCCCGCGGATGAACCTGCTCAGCTACTACATGTTCACCTTCGGCGGCCTGATCCTGCTGGCCAGCTTCCTGACCCCTGGCGGTGCTGCCGCGTTCGGCTGGTATGCCTACTCGCCGCTGACCAGCGCGACCTACTCGCCGGGCCTCGGCGGTGACCTGTGGATCATGGGCCTGGTGCTGTCTGGCCTTGGCACCATCCTGAGCGGCGTCAACTTCATCACCACGATCCTGTGCATGCGCGCGCCAGGCATGACCATGTTCCGGATGCCGATCTTCACCTGGAACATCCTGCTGACCTCGATGCTGGTGATCCTGGCCTTCCCGGTGCTCGCGGCAGCGCTGCTGGTGCTGGAAATCGACCGCAAGCTCGGGGCGCAGGTGTTCGCGTCCAACAGCGGCGGCGCCATCTTGTGGCAGCACCTGTTCTGGTTCTTCGGCCATCCGGAGGTCTATATCGTGGCGTTGCCGTTCTTCGGCATCGCCACCGAGATCCTGCCGGTCTTCTCCCGCAAGCCGCTGTTCGGCTACAAGGGCCTGGTCGCCGCGACCATTGCCATCGCCGGCCTGTCGCTGACGGTGTGGGCGCACCACATGTTCACCACCGGCGCGGTGCTGCTGCCGTTCTTCTCGTTCATGACGTTCCTGATAGCCGTGCCGACCGGTGTGAAGTTCTTCAACTGGACCGGCACCATCTGGCGCGGCCAGATCACGTTCGAGCCAGCGATGATCTTCATCCTCGGCTTCATGATCGTGTTCCTGTTCGGCGGCCTGACCGGCATCATCCTGGCCTCGCCGCCGCTGGACTTCGCGGTGAGCGACTCCTACTTCGTGGTGGCGCACTTCCACTACGTGCTGTTCGGCACCGTGGTGTTCTGCATGTTCGGCGGGTTCTACTTCTGGTGGCCGAAGTGGACCGGGAAGATACTCGACCACCGGCTCGGGCAGTGGCACTTCTGGAGCGTCTTCATCGGGTTCAACATGACGTTCCTGGTGCAGCACTGGCTCGGGCTGATGGGCATGCCGCGGCGGGTGGCGAACTACCCGTTCCTGCCGCACCTGGCCACGACGCTCAACGACATCTCCTCGATCGGGGCGTTCATCCTGGGCGCGTCCAACTTCATCTTCTTCTACAACATCTACAAGACGTGGAAGACCGGAGAGCACGTCACCGCGGATGACCCGTGGGGATTCGCGAACTCGCTGGAGTGGGCGACGTCCTGCCCGCCGCCGCGGCACAACTTCACCTCGATCCCCAGGATCAGGTCCGAGCGCCCGGCGTTCGACCTGCACTACCCGCACATCAGGACCGGCCGGGATCGTCATCTCGAGCATGAGCAGCAGTCGATCGGAGCAGGCTCGTGAAAGTAGAGGCCTATCTCTTCCTGGGCTGCGCGGGCTTCTTCGGCGCCTCGGACCTGGTCTACTGGCACTTCTCGCACGACCCGACCGGCACGACCGCGCTGGCGCTGGCGGTGTGCCTGGCGTTCCTGGTCGGCTTCTACGTGCTTTTCACCGGCCGGCGGCTGCCAGTACGGCCGGAGGACGACAAGGAAGGCGAGGTCGACCAGGGCGTCGGCGAGCTCGGCTTCTTCAGCCCGCACAGCTGGTGGCCACTGTTCGTCGGCCTGGCCGGGGCGCTAGCAGCGGTTGGCGTTGCGGTCGGGTGGTGGCTGTTCCTGATCGGCCTGCTGGCGATCATCTTGTCGGTGATCGGCTTTGTCTTCGAGTACTACCGGGGCCACTACGCGCACTGACCGGCGCTGACTGGTGCGGCCGGGAGGCCGCAAGGACCGGGCCAGGATGGGTTCAGGTGAGCCCTGGCTGCTGCGGCAAATAGCTATTTATATGATCGGAATACTTGACTAAGCCGCGTCCGGCGGGCAGATTGGGAGCTGACGGTACTGCCGGGCCTGGTCGGCCCCCCGGCGCGCCGATGCGGCGCGGCCGGCTGCCGCGGGACCGGGTCAGGCACGGACCGGATGGCACGTGGCGAGAGGCATCGCGCGCATGACGCAGCTACAGGATGAGATCACCCGTTCGTCAGCCAGCCCATACCGGCAGATCGAGGTCACGCAGGTCGGCGGCGTGATCGGCGCCATCATCGGCGGCGTGCGGATCGGCGGTGACCTCGACCCGGAGGCGGTCGCTGAGCTGCGCGCGGCGCTGCTGCGACACCGGGTGGTCTTCCTGCCCGGTCAGCACCACGCCACCGACGCCGATCAGCTTGCGTTCGCGCGGCTGCTCGGCGAGGTGACCAGGCCGCACCCGACGCTTGCCGGTGACGGGCAGGTGATCCTGCCCATCGACTCCGAGCGCGGCAAGGCTAATAGCTGGCACACCGATGTCACCTTCGTCGACCGGGTCCCGGCGATCAGCGTGCTGCGCGCGATCACGCTGCCGCCCTACGGCGGGACCACGGTCTGGGCGAACACGGTTGAGGCCTACCGGCGGCTGCACCCGGCGCTACAGGCACTGGTCGGCAGCCTGCGCGCGGTGCACTCGAACGTGTATGACTATGCCGCGCAGCAGGTCAGGATCGGCGGGCTGGACGTCAGGGAGCAGCAGCACAGGGACGAATTCCGGCACCTGGTCTTCGAGACCGAGCATCCGGTGGTGCGGATCCATCCGGAGACGGGGGAGCCGTCGCTGCTCCTCGGCCACTTCATACGCGCTTTCTCCGGCCTGAGTTCCGCCGACTCCGCCGACCTGTATGCACTGCTGCAGCGGCACGTGACCCGGCTGGAGAACACCGTGCGCTGGTCCTGGCGGCCGGGCGACGTGGCTATCTGGGACAACCGCGCCACGCAGCATTACGCCGTCGCGGACTACGACGACCTGCCGCGACTTATGCACCGCATCACCATCGCCGGCCCGATCCCGGTTGGCATCGGCGGCGACACGAGCGTCGTGCGCCAGGGCGACGCCAGCGCGTACTCGTCGCTGGCCTGAGCGCGCGGCATGAGGCCGCGGTCACGGCGGGCAACCTGGGCAGTCCCGTCCTGACCGGCGGCCGCTTTCCCGAGAGGGAAACGGGCCCCGGCTGCTGCTGCCGGGGCCCGTCCTCCGGTTGCCCTGTCGCCGGCCTGCGGCCGTACGCAGGCTTCAGCAGAGCGCAGGCTTCAGCCGCGCGCCAGCGGGGAGACTAGCCAGCGCGGCCTATCGGGCCGCCACGCCCTGGACAGCTGGCGATGGGATCTGGCATGCCTGGCCGGAAGGATCCGATTACCCCGCTCGGCGCGGTCGTCGGCGGGATTGCGGCCGGAGCGGCCGGGATCGTCAGCATGGACGCGGTCCGGTACCTGCGGCAGCGCAGGGAAGGCACCGAGCAGAGTCCGCTGAGCTGGGAGTTCGCCCCTGTCAGAAGCTGGGAGGATGCCCCCGATCCAGGCAAGGTGGCTAAGCGCGTACTCGAGGGCTTCCTGCAGCGCGAGATTCCCGACCGGTGGGCCTGGCTGATCAGCACCGTCATGCACTGGGGCTACGGATCAGCCTGGGGGTCGGCGTACGGAGTCCTGGTGGGGTCACTGCGCAAGGCAGGCCCGCTGTATGGCCTGCCGTTCGGCGCGCTGGTCTGGATCAGCGGCTACCTGGTGCTGCCCGAGGCGGGCCTGTACAAGCCCATAGCGGAGTACGACGCGAAGACCCTGGGCAGGGACCTCAGCGCCCACCTGGCGTTCGGGGCGGGCACCGGGGCAGCCTTCTGGCTGCTGACCGAGCTGCGCTAGCCGGCTGGCGGGGTCACGCTCACCGCCGGCAGGTCCTCCACTTGCTGCTTAGAGATGCTCAGCCTGATTCCGTCATCGACGTTCGTCACGGCGCCTATCGGGATCGCCACCTGCTTGCGCCCCCACAGGTGCCCTTCCTGGAGCAGCACGTGCGTGACGTGGTGACTGCCCGGATCGATGACGAGGCCCTCGACCTTCCCGATCGCGCCGTCGGTCGCATGCACATGCACGCCGCGGCGCACGGCCACCTCGCCGACCGGGACCGTGTCGACCGTGACGGTCTGCGAGACCTTGCCCTCCTGGTCCGGAGACATGACCGTATCGCCCAGGTGGTAGTACGGCCACGACAGCACCTGCTCGGGCCCGTAGACCTCGTAGCCCCTGGTGCCCGGCACGAACTGCGTCTCCTCGGCTGCGTCGAGCTGATCGAACTGCGCCAGCGTGCAGCGCAGCGTGATGCCGTCAGGACCGGACTCGGCCAGGTCGACCGGTACCAGCCTGGCAAGGCCCTGCCGGTGCTCGGGCTCGACCGCGAGGTGCGTGACCACCCGGGCAAGCGGGTCGACTACGACGCGGCTGACCCGGCCGCAGACACCGTCCGTACAGCTGACGGTTGCTCCGATCGTGAACTTGACCGTCCCGGCCATGGCTGCCCCCTCCCGCATCGCGGCTCAGGAACTAGGAGTGTGCTCATCCCCGGTATCGCCGTGGGTGCTGCCGGTGCCGGTAGCGCCGTGCCCGGTCGCCTCGCCAGGGCCAAGGGCCGCCCGCTCGTGGCCGTCCTCGCCCTCGATCGCGTGACCGTTGCCGTGGCCGTTGCCATGCCCGTTCGGCCCGGGCAGCGGCAGGCTCTCGGTGACGACCCGGTACAGGCGCTGCCTGACCTTGCCCACGGTGCCGCGCATGCCCGTCGGCGGCACCTCGCCAGCCGCGGTGTCGCCGGGCGGCAGCGCGGGCGGGAAATTGTGCCGCGCGGTGAGCACGGCCAGCGCCTCCTCGTCGACTGGCCGGGTCTCCTCGATGAACTCGCCGCCGGGCATCTGCCTGATGATGCCGGTCTCGACACCGTGCTCGAGCAGGTGGTTGTCCTTGCGCTGCAGGCCCAGGCAGATCCGCTTGGTCACGATATAGGCGATGGCCGGGCCGACGAAGATTCCGATCCGCGCGATCCACGTGATCGTGTAGAGCGGGACGTCGAAGTGGTCGGCGATCACGTCATTGGCGCCCTCGGCCCACAGGACGCCCCAGAACGTGATCACGGCTATGCCGATGGCGGTCCTGGTCGGCGCATTGCGCGGCCGGTCGTTGATGTGGTGCTCCCGCCGGTCGCCGGTGATCCACTGTTCGAGGAACGGCCACAAGGCCGCGAGGCCGAAGACCAGGCCAAGCGGCAGCAGCGCGGGCACGAACACGTTGAACGCGAAGGTATGGCCGAAGAACACCCACTGCCAGGCCGGCATGATGCGCAGCGAACCCTCAAGCGCGCCCATGTAGAAGTCGGGCTGCGAGCCCGCTGACATGGCTACCGGGTTGTAAGGCCCGTACAGCCAGATCGGGTTGACCTGCGCGAACGTCGCGGCGAGCGCCAGCACGGCGAAGGTGAAGAAGAAGAATGCGCCGGTTTTGGCCATGAAGTACGGATACATCGGCTGGCCGACGACGTTCTCGTTGGTGTGGCCCTTGGCCGGCATCTGCGTGTGCTTCTGGTGGAACATGATGAACAGGTGCGCGGTGACCAGCGCCAGCAGCAGGCCGGGAATCACCAGCACGTGCAGGATGTACAGCCGGGGGATGATCTGATTGCCGGGAAACGCGCCGCCGAACAGGAAGAACGCCAGGTATGTGCCGACGATCGGGATCGACTGCGTGACTCCCTCGAGAATCCGCAGGCCGGCGCCCGAGAGCAGGTCATCTGGCAGCGAGTAACCGAACAGGCCCTCGATCAGCCCGAGCGTCAGCAGGATGATGCCGATCAGCCAGTTGACCTCGCGCGGCTTGCGGTAGGCGCCGGTAAAGAATATCCGGATCATGTGCGCGAAGATCGCCGCCATGAACAGGTCGGCTGCCCAGTGGTGGATCTGCCTGATCAGCAGCCCGCCGCGGACGTCGAAGCTGATGTGCAGCGTTGAGGCGTACGCCTGGCTCATCCGCACGCCGTCCAGGGGCGTGTAGGACCCGTGGTAGGTGACCTCGGTCATGCTGGGCTGGAACCACAGGGTCAGGAACGTCCCGGTCAGCAGCAGGATGACGAACGAGTACAGGATGATCTCGCCGAGCAGGAACGACCAGTGATCAGGGAAGATCTTCCGCATGAACACGCGGAAGCCGCGTGCACCGTGGAACCTGTCGTCCAGCCAGCCGCCAACGCCCTCAAGGGCCCGATCCACGCTCATGACCGCTCCCAGAAGCTCGGGCCCACTGGCTCTTGGAAATCACCGGTCGCGATCAGGTAGCCCTGCGCGTCCACGCCCATCGGCAGCTGCGGCAGCGGCCTGGTAGCGGGCCCGAATATGACCCTGGCGCCCTCGGTCGCGAGGAACGTCGACTGGTGGCACGGGCACAGGATGTAATGCGTGGTCTGCTCATAGAGGGCGGCCGGGCAGCCGACGTGGGTGCAGATCTTGGAGTACGCGACGATGTTGTCGACCGTCCAGTTCTGCACCACCTTGTTGGGCACGGCATGGTTCTCGCTGGTGAACTGGAGCTGGCCCGGCCGGAACTTGATGATGACGACGGCGGCCTTGGCCAGCGCGTCGAAATCGTCCTGGTAACCCTCGGGCACGACGCTGATGATTGAGCCAGGCGAGCTGAACTCGGCCGGGGTGATCGGACGGTTCGTCCCGTAGATGAGCAGCCGCAGGCCCTTGCGCCAGACCGTGTAGTCCAGGCTGGTCCCCGGCAGCGGACCCAGGTCCCGCAGCAGGAACAGTGGCGCGATCGCCAGCGGCACGGTCGCGGCGATCAGGCTGCGCCGCACCAGCGGGCGCTTGACGAACTGGCTCGCCTCGGCGCCCTCGGTGAAGGTCTCCTTGAACGCCTCCCGGTCCTGCCGGTCGGATGCCAGCGGGTGGCGCTGCTCAGTCAGCTCGACGTTCGGCATCAGGTGCCTGACCCAGATCGTGGCGCCGACCGCCAGCAGCAGCATCATCAGACTCAGGCAGAGGCCGAGCGCCAGGTTGGAGTGGTGCACCTTCTCGATCGTGCCGACGCCGATGAGGGAGTAGGCGACCAGGAACCCGAACCCGGCCAGCATGGACAGCAGGAAGCACGCCGCGACGACCCGCTCGGCCCTCTTCGCGTGGACGGGATCCTCCGGGCCGGCGGGCAGCTCGCGGGCCGGCGGCTGCGGTCCGTCGTGACCGGAGGCGGGCAGCATGGTGCGGGCGACCGCGGGCGGCGGGGTGCCGATGACGCGGCGGGGCGTGCCCGGGATCTCGGGCTCCACGTCGCCGCTCGCGCTGGCGCCGGACACGCTGCCGCCGGAGACGTCAGCGCCGGAGACGCCAGTGCCGGAGACGCCAGCGCCATGCTCGCCACCCGTCAGGTACTCCTGCCAGGCGGTGTCGCCTGACTCGCCTTGCGCTGCGGAGCCTGACGACGACCCTGTGAACTCGGGGTCAGAGCCTGGGGAGTTGGTGTTACTCATGAGCCTTCCCGTGCTTCGCAGTGATCCACATGGCCGCCAGCACCATGAACAGGAGCAGGCCGAGGAACGCCACCAGGCCCTCGGTCACCGGGCCGACCCGGCCGAGGCTGAACCCGCCGGGATTCGGCTGGGTCCGCACCTGCGTGACGTAGGCGATGATGTCCCGCTTCTCCTGCGGGGTGACGGTCAGGTCGTTGAAGACCGGCATCGCCTCTGGCCCGGTGAGCATGGCCTCGTAGATCTGCGTCGGCGTGGCCTCGGTCAGCGACGGGGCGTACTTGCCGTAGGTGAGGGCACCGCCGGCGCCGACGAAGTTGTGGCACGCCGCGCAGTCGGCCACGAACAGCTGCTGGCCCAGGCCGTAGTTGCCGGCGTTGGGGTTGACCTGCGCGGCCGTGGGGATTGGCGGCCCGCCGCCTAGGTCCTGGATGAAGGCGGCCAGCGCGGCGATCTGACTGGGCGTGAACTTGACCGGCTTGCGCGGCTGCTCGGCCCCGAGCTCGGCGGCCGGCATGCGCCCGGTGCTGACCTGGAAGTCGACCGCCGCGCCGCCCACCCCGATCAGGCTCGGCGCCTCGGCGCTGCCCTGGGCAAAGATGCCGTGGCAGCTCGAGCAGTTCTCCTCGAAGAGAGAGTGACCCTCGGCGATCTGCGCGGAGTTGGCCGCCGCCGGAGCTGCGGCTGTCGCGCTGCCGCTGGTGACGACGGCATACCCGACCCCGATGAGCACCAGCACGAAAGCGACGATGGCGTAGCCCGCTGCCGGGTGCCTGCGTCTCGCGGTGATCCAGCTCACAGCTTTCCCCAGCTCCCGGTCAGTGGATGAGGTAGATAGTGGTGAACAGCCCGATCCAGACGACATCGACGAAGTGCCAGTAGTAGGACACCACGATCGCGCTGGTCTGTTGCTCGAGCGTGAATCTCTTGGCCGCGTAAGTCCTGCCGAGCAGGAACAGGAAGGCCACCAGGCCGCCGGCTACGTGCAGGCCATGGAACCCCTCAGTCAGGTAGAAGACCGAGCCGTAGTTGCTGGAGGCGACGGTGACGTGCTGGTCATGGATCAGGCTCAGCCACTCCCAGCCCTGGCCGAGGTCGAAGTACAGGCCCATGAAGAAGGTGAGCACGTACCACTCGCGCAGGCCCCAGTGCCTGGGGTTGAAGATGGAGTGACTGCGCCGCAGCTGGTGCCGTTCCACCGCGAACACGCCCATCTGGCACGTAACGCTCGACAGCAGCAGCACGGTCGTGTTGACCGCGGCCAGCGGCAGGTCCAGCTTCGCCTGAGGCCAGGGCAGGCCCATGCCCTTGTCCACCGAGCGAATGGTGTAGTACATGGCAAAGAGGGCCGCGAAGAACATCAGCTCAGAGGACAACCAGATGATCGTGCCCACGCTGACGAGGTTGGGCCTGCTCGCAGTCGGGCGCGGAGCAACCTCAGTAGATGCTGTCACCACGGGGCCATTATTACGACACCGCGTAGGCGTGCGTAGGCCGACCCCCCGGCTCGGTACCATCCTTTGCCATGAAGGTTGTCGTGTATAGCCATGATGCCGACACTCGGGGCAGGGTACGGCTGGCCATCGGCCGCCGGCCGGCCCCTGACGTGCCGGATGCCGAGATCATCGAGGTCGCCACCGAGCCCATGCTGTTCCGGCTGCTTGACGCCGGCGGCGTCGGCGTCATGGTGCTGGACGGGGAGGCTCAGCCCGCCGGCGGCATGGGGGTCTGCCGCCAGGCCAAGGACGAGATCCACGACTGCCCGCCGGTGCTGCTGATCATCGGCAGGCCCGACGATGGCTGGCTGGCCACCTGGTCCCGCGCCGACGCCGTGGTCAGCCACCCGATCGATCCCGTCGCGCTGGCCAAGGCACTGGCCGGCCTAATGCGCGAGCGCCAGGCTGGCACCGAGATCGTCAAGCACTAGGACCCCGCTAGCGCGCTTGCGCGCATCAGAATGGAAACGGGTGCCGCCCCGCGCACCCGCGTACCGCCCGCCGGACCGGATCGAGGTGGCCGTTGATGGACTCGCGCACAACCTGGCCCGCCCTGCTCGGCGCGCTGACCAGGGGCGAGACGCTCACCGCCGAGGAGACATCCTGGGCAATGAACGAGATCATGGAGGGCGCGGCCACGCCGTCCCAGATCGCGGCCTTCGGCGTCGCGCTGCGCATGAAGGGCGAGACGCCGGCGGAGATGACCGGGCTGGCGCAGACCATGATCGAGCACGCGGCCCCGATCTCGGTGCCGGGGACGATCGTGGACCTGGTGGGCACCGGCGGCGACACGGCCAGGACCGTCAACATCTCGACCATGGGCACGATCGCGGCGGCGGCGGCCGGAGCCAGGATGGTCAAGCACGGCAACCGCGCCGCCTCGTCGGCCTGCGGCACCGCTGACGTGCTCGAGGCCCTTGGCGTGGTCATCGACCTGCCGCCGGCCGCTACCGAGCGGCTGATCGAGCAGGTCGGGGTGGGCTTCCTGTTCGCGGCGCTTTATCACCCGGCGCTGCGGCATACCGCGGTGCCCAGGCGCGAGCTGGGCGTGCCGACCGTATTCAACTTCCTCGGGCCGCTCGCCAACCCGGCCAGGCCGCAGGCCATGGCCGTCGGCGTGGCTGATGCCCGGATGGGGCCGGTGCTGGCCGGGGTGCTGGCGGGCCGCGGCTGCTCGGCGCTGGTCTTCCACGGTGACGACGGTCTGGACGAGCTGACCACCACCGCCCCGTCCGCGGTCTGGGTCGTGCGCGACGGCGAGGTCAGCCAGACCAGCCTGGACCCGGCCGACCTCGGCATCCCGCGGTCCGCGCCCGCTGACCTCAAGGGCGGCGACCCGGCGCACAACGCGGAAGTCGTCAGGGACTTCGTGGCCGGCCGGCAGGGGCCGGTACGGGACACGGCGCTGCTGAACGCGGCGGCAGCGCTGGCAGCCGAGGCCGGCGTGGCCGGGCCGGACGCGCTGGTCCCGGCCCTGGCCACGGGCTACAGCCGGGCCGCGGCCGCGGTGGACTCGGGTGCTGCCGCGGACCTGCTGCAGCGCTGGATCATCACCAGCAACCACCTGGCGCACTGACCAGGCACCGCAGTCTCAGGGCGGCGTGCCGTTCGCGGCGGCCGGCGTCGCCGCTGTCGGGGAGACCGTCGGGGTCGTTGAGGGGGTTACCGTCGGTGTCGCCGCTGTCGGGGAGGCTGTCGGCGTGGGCGTCACCGTCGGCGTCGGGCTCACTGTCGGGCTGGGCGACGGTGTCGGGGACGGCGTCGGGGACGACGTGGCGGCCGGCGTGGACTGGAGCGTGCGGACCAGGCTAGGGGCGGTGAAGTGGCGGCCGGTCAGCATCAGCGCGATCGCCGCCGCCGCCACGGCGCCGACGCCGATCGCGCCCCCCACCGAGACTCCCTTGGCGATCGCATGCCGCTCGCGCCGGTACTCGGTGCTGCGCCGGTCGCGCAGCCAGCCGGGGAGCGCGGCGCGGCGGGCGGCCCAGCTGTTGAACGGAGCGGCGGCCATGCCGAGCGTGGGCACTATCAGCAGGCCGGCCAGCAGCGGACCGCTCAGCGTGTTCGTCTTCGTGAGCGCTCCGGCGATCCCGGCCGCGCCGCATAGCGCGAGCAAGGTCTCCGCCCAGTTGGCCCGCAGCGCGCGCCACCAGCTGGTCCGCTCGCTGGTCTTCGGGGTGCGCAGGAAGGCGGCCTTCCTCGCGAACAGGGCGACAACCGAGGCGCGGGCGACCACGAGCGAGGTGGACTGCCAGATGAAGAACGCGCCGAGGGCGTCGCGCCATGTCGCGCCGGTGCCACGGCGCAGCAGCGCTATCGCGCGGACCAGGCCGAGCAGGAGCAGCACGGGGACGGCCGCGACCAGGAAGACCGTCAGCTTGCGGAAGAGCTGCCCGCCGCCGGTCGCCACGTTGACCGCCCCGGCCAGCAGGAAGATCAGGAACAGCAGCCCGAGCAGGTCGCCGTACCACTGCAGCGCGCCGGATAGATATGACCAGCGCTGGCCCGCCGACAGGTGGTTCTTCCGGGTCTCCGGGCCAGGCAGCAGCGATTTCCAGTGCATGCGCAGCAGCTGGATGCCGCCGAAGCACCAGCGGTAACGCTGGCCCTTGAGCGCCTCGAACGTCAGCGGCATGATCCCGCGGCCGCCGGATTCGTCGACGTGCATCCCTGACCAGCCCGCGCGGAGCAGCCTGAGCGAGAGCTCCGCGTCCTCGGTGATGCACCATTCATCCCAGCCGCCAAGCTCATCGAGGGCGACCCGCCTGATCAGGCCCATGGTCCCGGCGAAGATCGCACCATCGCGCTCGTTCCTTGACGGCTGGGACACTGCGAAGAAGTACTTGTAGGAGTAGTAGAGCCGCCGGTAGTAGCGGGCGTGATACCAGTCGCGGTAGTCCTGCGGCGCCTGGACGAACCCGATCCACGGGTCGGCGAACAGCGGCACGCAGCGGCGCAGCCACTGCGGCTCGACCTGGTAGTCGGAGTCGACGACGCCGATGATCTCGGCGGCCGGGTCGGTGAGGTGCCGCAGCGCGTAGTTGAGCGCGCCCGACTTGTATCCCGGCCAGTTCTCCAGGTGCTTGAACGTGACGCCGTGCCGCTGGCACCAGGACTCGACCGGGCGCCACAGCCATTCGTCCTCGGTGTTGTCGTCGATGAGGACGATCTGCACGCGGGGGTAGTCGAGGCGCAGCAGCGCGCGGAGGGTGTCGATGACCATGCCCGGCGGCTCGTTGTGCGCCGGGACGTGCACGCTGACGAGCGGCGGAGCGCGATCGGGCCGCGCGACCACAGCCCGCAGGACCTCGGTGCGCACTCGCCGCCGCGGGTCAAGAGGGGCGCGCCTGCGGTGCCAGCGGGCGGTGCCGAGCGCGTCGCACAGTTCCCACAGGTATGCGCAGCACATCAGCGCCGCGAACAGCTCAAGGCACCAGAGCAGCACGCCGCCGATCGTGCTGGCAGTGCCCAGATGACTGGCGAAGGTCCACTCCAGCGCGTACACCAGGTAGACCGCGAAGAGATAGGTCGACGACGCCCAGCACAGGTGCGCGCGCGGCGACCAGTTCCTGGTGACCGGGAGCCAGAGCAGGCTGGCCAGCGTGACCCCCGCCGCGCCGATGATGAGATTGGCATCCGTCGCGTGCAGCAGGTAAAGCACGCCGGCCGCCGCGGCGCCGACCACGGCCGAACCCGCGAGGATCAGGATGACCCGCCATATCGCGGCCCAGGTACCCGCCCGTTCGTGACGCCTGGCCGGCAGGAAGAGCGCGGCGGATCCAAGCGGCGCGGCGACCAATCCCGCGATGACCAGTGCCTCAAGCATGGGCGCCCCTCACCTGCCGGAGAGCGAAGCCGCTGCCGCCGAGAAGGCCGCGAGGGCGGCCGGGTCGTCTTCGAGGCGCCAGTCCTGGTGGTACAGGCCAGCGTGCTGCGCCTCGTCGAACCAGACGACCCCGACCAGGCCGTTCGCCCGAACGCCAGCGAACAGCGCGGCGATCTGGCTCTCCCGGTCCTCCGTGGTGCCGACGGCGGTCTCGGCGATCAGCAGCGGCGCGCTGCTGAACGTGCGGATGTCCGCGATGGTTGAGCCGAACAGCGAGCCGAAGGTGTCCGAGGCCCGGACGTAGTAGGCGTCAATACCTGTCCAGTCGACCCACGCCGCGCCCGGCCACCACTGGCTCAGCGCGCTCGACGCCCCGGCGACGGAGTTGACCGTCCACAGCCAGGTCACGTTGGTGGCCCCGGCGGCGCGGAAGACCCGGACAACGTGCCGCCAGGCGGCCACGAACGTGGCCGGCGATGCGTGACCGTAGCCCCAGGAGTACCAGGTGCCGTTCATCTCGTGCCCGAAGGACAAGATCACCGGATGGCCGAACGCGACGACAGCGTCGGCGTAGGAGCGCAGGTAGCTGTCTGAGCGGCCGGCGGCGATGGAGTCGAGGTTCACGCCGCTCGGGTCAAGCTGGACCAGCACGTAGGCGTCGTGGTCCCAGGCCGTCTGCGCGAACGACGTGCTGAACGGGTCGTTCCACAGCGAGTAATACAGGACGATCCTTGGCCTGACGCCGGTCGCGCTGGTGAACTCCGCGACCTGCGACCAGCTGCCTGGCGCATCCGGTTCGAAGACGCCGACCATGGGCCTTGCCGGGACAGGGACCGGCCTGCGGGCCGGCTGCGCTGTCAGCGGGGTCAGGCATCCCGCGACCGCCAGCAGCAGGGTGGCTGCCGCCGCCGCTGCCATGAGGAGCCGGCGGGCAAGAGCCGCCGGGCCGGCGGCCGCGCCGCGTGCCGCAGGCGGGTGCTTCGGTGTCCGTCGCGGCTTGCGCCATGGCCCTGAACGCGCCCGCCGCGTTCGGCGGGCGCGTTTCATCCGCGGTCTGCTGCCGGCAGCCGCTGCGGCCTGTGTCGTCATGCCGATTGCTACGTTATGTGCGGTGCAGGCCCGCCGCTAGAGATAAAGGTCCCTAGATCGAATGGTCTGCTCCCTGCCGGCCGGGGACGGCAGAGGTCCTCAGGCCTCCGCGTAGCCGATGGCGAACGCGGCCTCCAGATCGTGCCGCGAGTAGGTGCGGAACGCGATATGGGTCTCGGTGTGCGTCACGCCAGGCACCTTGTTTACCCGGCCGGGGATCACGTCACCGAGTTCGTCATGCCCGCGGACCCGGACCATGGCCACCAGGTCGAACTCGCCGGTGACCGAATAGACCTCACTGACCTCAGGGATCTTCGAGATCTCCTCGGCCGTCTCTGGGATGCGCGCGACGTCGGTCTTAATCAGCACGATCGCGGTGACCATGGACGCCTCCTCGCGGCCGCCGGGAGCCCGCGCTCCGCCCGCGCCAGTAGGTTAACTCATCCCGGAGTTCCCTAGGAGGCCAGCCCGAGCACCTCGGTGGCGCCCGCGGGCCGCCCATGGGCAGCCAGGTCAAGCAGCCCGGCCAGCACGTCGGCGGTCGCCTTGGCGTCCGCCAGCGCCCGGTGGCAGGGCGAAGTCCGCGCGCCGAAGTACCTCGCCAGCGTCGCGAGCCTGCAATCGGGCACCTCGCCGGGCCGCAGCAGCAGGCGGGCCAGCACCGCAGTGTCGATGGTGGCCGCCGGCGGCCAGCCGATGCCGCACGCGGCGCATGCGGCGGTCAGGAAGCCGAGATCGAACGGCGCGTTGTGCGCGACCAGAATGCAGCCCCTGGCGAAGGCAAGGAACGCCCGCAGCGCGGTCGCCGCGGCCGGGGCCCGGCTGACCATCGCGTCGGTAATGCCGGTGAGCTGGCAGATGTCGGCCGGTATCGGGCCGCCGGGCCAGACCAGCGAGGAGAACTCGCCCGTGAGGTGGCCGCCGCTCAGCCGCACCGCGCCGATCTCGGTGATCGCCGCCTCGCCCGGCAGCCATCCCGTGGTCTCGACATCCACGACGACGACGTCATAGGCGGCTAGCGGTCCCTGCACGCGTTTTACGCTAGGGCGTAGTTCTGACAGTCCCGTTCAGGCGCGCCGGCCAGCCCAGGGCACGGTCGTTCCGGTCCGTAGCGGACGGCCGGCAGGCACCGCTACCCAGGCAAACACGCGAACGTTATGAACTCGTTACCGCTGATTATGAAGGCGCGACACGCGACACGGGCTACGAGAGTGCCCGAAGCGGTTGAATCCACCCTTCCGCGTTCACTAGTCTCTTGCACCGAGCCGGTCCGCTTTACAGCCGTCAGCTCGGCGGCGGCGGTCGGCGGCAGCCGAGTCTCTGCTGGCAGCCGGCCAGCACGAGAGCCGGGGAACCAGCGGCGGCGCATCAAGGCGCGCCGCCAGGGGTGAATCGGCCTGGCTACGGCCGGACCGTAGGGCGCCTTCCACAGCCCGAACCCGTCAGCTCACCCGGCAGGCGCAGCGGTGGAAGAAGGAGTGTGTCGCACAGGTGCATACGGCGCCGGGGCACAAGACCGTAAGGCGACTCAAGGTTGCGAGCAAGCCCAGGGTTGTAAGCAAGTACAGTGCGGCCGTCGCGGCAGCCATCATGGGCGCCGGCCTGCTCTTCTGCGCGGCGGGCAGCGCCGGGGCAGCGCCCAAGCCCACGCTGGCACAGGTGCAGAAGAAGGTCACCGAGCTGCAGTCCAAGGACGATCAGCTCGGCCAGCAGTACGACCAGGTGCTCGAGCAGAGCGCGGCGACCAAGCAGCGGCTCGGCCTGATCGAGCGCCAGCTGGCGATCTACAACGCGCAGTTCGGCGTCCTGCGCGACGCGGTCTCCAGGATCGCGGTCGCGGATTACATGGACGGCAACATCAGCTCCTCGATCACCCTGCTGACCTCCGGTGACCCGCAGGAGATCCTGGACCAGTCCTCGATCCTGGAGGAGCTGTCCGCGACCAACTCCGCCGAGATCAGCCAGTTCCTGTCCGCGGCCAGGCAGCTGGAGGACACCCAGCAGGTGGCCCGCCGTACCGAGATCGGCATCCAGCAGCTTCAGGCCAGCCTCGCCGCGCGCAGGAAGACCATGAACAAGCTGCTCAGCCAGCAGCAGGCGCTGCTGGCCCAGCTCTCCCCTGCGCAGCAGCAGAGCATCGGGGACGGCGGCGAGACCGGCATCACGCCAGTGCATTACACCGGCCCGACGTCGACCCAGGCCGACAAGGCCATCGCGTACGCCTACGACCAGATCGGCTGCCCGTACGTCTATGGCGGCACCGGCCCGTGCGACGACGGCTTCGACTGCTCGGGCCTGACCATGATGTCGTGGGCCGCGGCCGGCGTGTCGATCCCGCGCACCAGCTACGAGCAGTGGGACGACCTGCCGCACGTGAGCCTTGCCGACGTGCAGCCGGGCGACATCCTGGTCTTCTTCGACGCCGGTCACGTGGCCCTCTACGTCGGGCACAACGAGTTCATCCAGGCGCCGGAAACAGGGGAGGACGTCCAGCTGGTGACGTTCCAGGGTGCGGACACGCCCGGCATCGACGGAGCGGTCCAGCCCTAACCCGATGCGGATGGCCGGCTTCACCTGGCGTAAGCCGGGTACGCTCAGCATCTGGCCGGGGCCCGGTCGTCCTGGATCCCGGCGACTCGAACCCCGGACTGAGAAGGCTGAATGCCCAAGGTCCTGATCGTTACCAACGACTACCCGCCCCGCCGGGGCGGGATCCAGTCGTTCGTGCACGCGCTGGCCTGCCGGCTTCCCGCCGACGGCGTGGTGGTCTACGCCCCGGCCTGGGAGGGCGCGGCGGAGTTCGACGCGCGCCAGCCGTTCCCGGTGATCCGGCATCCGGGCTCGCTGATGCTGCCGGTGCCGTCGGTCCGCGACCGCGCCGCTGACCTGCTGGCCAGCCACGGCTGCGACACCGTCCTTTTCGGGGCGGCGGCTCCTCTCGGCCTGCTGGCGCCAAGCCTGCGCCGGGCCGGCGCACGCCGCATCGTGGCCCTCACGCACGGACACGAGGCAGGCTGGGCGGCACTGCCAGGCGCCCGCCAGCTGTTCCGCCGCATCGGCTCGCAGGTCGACGTGCTGACCTACCTGGCCGAGTACTTCCGGATCCGGCTGGCCGGAGCGCTGACCCCGGAGGCGGCCGCGCGCATGGCCAGGCTCGCACCAGGCGTCGACCCGGCCGAGTTCCGGCCCGGCGCGGGCGGGTCCGAGGTCAGGAAGCGGCTCGGCATCGATCCCGATCAGCAGGTAGTGGTCTGCGTGTCCCGGCTGGTCGCGCGCAAGGGCCAGGACACCCTCATCCGGGCCTGGCCGCGGGTGCTCTCCGCGCACGCGGCCACGCCGGGCAACAGCAGCGGGACCGGACTGCCGCCGCTGCTCATGATCGTGGGCGACGGCCCGTACCGGCCCAGGCTGGAGCGCCTCGCGGCGCGGCTCGCGGTGACGGACTCGGTGCTGTTCACCGGCCCGGTCGCCGCCGATGAGCTACCCGCCCACTACGACGCCGGCAACGTCTTCGCGATGCCGTGCCGCACCCGGCGGGCCGGCCTGGACGTGGAGGGCCTCGGCATTGTCTACCTCGAGGCGTCCGCGACCGGGCTGCCGGTGGTCGGCGGCGACTCCGGTGGTGCCCCGGACGCGATCGCCGACGGCGAGACCGGCTACGTGGTGACCGGCGGCAGCGCCGCGGCGGTGGCGGCGCGGATCAGCCAGCTGCTTGCCGACCCCGTCGGAGCGGCCGCCATGGGGGAGAAGGGTCAGGCCTGGATCGAGCGCGAATGGACCTGGGACCTGGTCGCCGAGCGGCTCCAGCGGGTCCTGGACGGCGGCACCGCGGGCGGATAGCGCCTCAGCTGCTGTACAGCGCCTCGATATCGGCCGCGAAGTCCTTGGCCACCAGCGCGCGCTTCACCTTCAGCGACGGGGTTATGTAGTCGTTGTCGGTGGTGAAGTCCACCGGCAGCACCCGGAACTTGCGGATCGACTCCGCCCTGGACACCGCCTTGTTGGCGTCGTCCACCGCGGCCTGAAGCTCGGCCAGCAGGTCGGGGTCCTGCGCCAGGTCGGCGGCGGTGGCCTGCTCCGGCTTGCCGTGCTGCTTCTTCCAGTGCTCCAGCGCCTCGGGATCCAGCGTGATCAGGCAGGCGATGAACGGCTTGCCGTCGCCGACCACCATGCACTGGCTGATCAGCGGGTGCGCGCGCAGCCGGTCCTCCAGGACCGCCGGGGCGACGTTCTTGCCTCCGGCGGTGACGATGAGCTCCTTCTTCCGCCCCGTCACCTGCAGGAAGCCCTCGTCGTCCAGCGACCCGAGGTCGCCGGTGTGCAGCCATCCGTCGTCGTCCAGCGTTTCCGACGTCGCCTGCTTGTTATGCCAGTAAGCACCGAAGATGCTGCTGCCCTTCAGCAAGATCTCGCCGTCGTCCGCGATCTTCGCGGTCACGCCGGGAACGGGCTGTCCGACCGTGCCCACCTTGTTCCGGCTCGGCTTGTTCACCGTGGCTGCCGCGGAGGTCTCGGTCATGCCGTAGCCCTCCAGGACGGTGATGCCCGCCCCGCGGAAGAAGTGGCCGAGCCGCTCGCCCAGCGGCGCGCCGCCGGAGACTGCGTAGGTCACCTTCCCGCCCACGGCGGCCCTGAGCTTTGCGTAGACCAGGTGGTCGAAGAGCGCGTGCCGCAGCCGCAGGCCAGCGCCTGGCTGCTGGCCAGCGGACCTGGCCTGACTGGCCGCGATGGCAGTACTGGCGGCGGCGGCGAAGATCCTGGCCTTGGCCGGGCTCTGCGAGGCGGTCTGCTGCGCGGTGTTGAATACCTTCTCGAAGACCCTGGGCACGGCCAGCAGGAACGTCGGCTGGAACTCTTGCAGGCCGCTGGCGATCGTGCCGGAGTCGGGCCAGTGCCCGAGAACAGCCCCGGACTCCAGGCAGCCGATCTCGATGATCCGCGCGAAGACGTGCGCCAGCGGCATGAACAGCAGCGTCGAGCCGCCGGTCTCCTGGAAGACCTCCGGCAGCGAGCCCTCGACGGCGTTGCGTACAGCCGCAAGCAGGTTGCGGTGCGTCAGCTCGCAGCCCTTCGGCCGCCCGGTGGTCCCGGAGGTGTAGATGATCGTCGCCAGGTCACCGGCCCGCCGCGACTTGCGGGCCGCGGCAAACTGCTCGTCGGTCACGTCCGTGCCGGTGGCGGCAAGCTGGCCAAGGCCGGCCATCCGCCATAGCTGGCCGAGCTCAGGCAGCCGGCCGCGCACCCCGGAGATGATCTCCTCGTGCGCGTCGGTCTCGGCGATGACCGCCACGGCTCCGGAGTCGCCGAGTATCCACTCGACCTGCTCGGCCGACGACGTCTCGTACACCGGGACAGTGACCGCGCCCGCGGCCCAGATGGCGTAGTCGGCCAGCGTCCACTCATACCGGGTCCTGGACATCAGGCCGACCCGGTTGCCAGCCTCGATCCCGGCGGCGATCAGCGCCTTGGCGAGCGCAGCTACCTCGTCACGGAACTGCCCAGCGGTCACGTCACGCCAGCTGCCGTCCTCGGCCCGGCGCCTGAGCATCACCTCGCCGGGCGCGGCGGCCGCCCGGCTGAAAACCGCGTCGGTCAGCGAGGCGTCGTCCGGCACCGCGATGAGGGCCGGGATTCCGTATTCGAGCACGACCGCCTCCAGTGGCATTTATCTCCAGGAGTTACCCCGCCTACTGTAAGTGGATGCGGGTCCACGTGGTGAGTGACGTCCATGGCCGCGCCGATGCGCTCAGGACGGCAGCTGACGGTGCCGATGCCCTGATCTGCCTGGGCGACTTGCTGCTGTTCGTCGACTACGCCGACTTCAGCCAGGGGATCTTCCCCGGCCTCTTCGGCGCCGAGAAGGCGCGCGAGCTGGTCGAGCTGCGCACCGCGCTGCGCTTCGACGAGGCCAGGACCATGTCGGCACAGCTGTGGGCTGGCCTGCACGGTGATCCGCGGCAGCACATCGAGGCAGCGGTGGCCAGGCAGTACGCGGAGCTGTTCAGTGCTATGCCCACCCCGGCCTACGTGACCTACGGCAACGTCGACATCCCGCGGCAGTGGGATGACCATGTCCGGCCAGGCCAGCACGTGCTCGACGGGGAACGGCTGGACCTGGACGGGCGCACCTTCGGCTTTGTCGGCGGCGGGCTGCGGACCGCCTACCGCACACCCAACGAGCTGGACGACGACGTGTTCGACGCCAAGGTGGCCCGCATCGGCGAGGTGGATGTGCTGTGCTCCCACATCCCGCCTGACGTGCCTGAGCTGCTCTACGACACCGTCGCCCGCCGGTCAGAGCGCGGCAGCGCGGCGCTGCTGGCCCTCATCGAGCGTGCTCAGCCCAGGTACGCGCTGTTCGGGCACGTCCACCAGCCGCTGCAGAGCCGGATCAGGATCGGCAGGACCGAGTGCATCAACGTGGGGCACTTCCGGGCTACCGGCAGGCCATTCGTGCTGCAGTGGTAGCTGGCGGCTGCAGGTAGATCACAGGCGGGTACGCTCCGAGCTATGGCCGACAGAACCAGCTCCAGCATCACGGTGTCAGCGCCGCGCGCGACGGTGATGGGGGTGATCGCGGACTTCGCCGCCTACCCGCAGTGGGCGACGGGGGTGAGCGCCGCGGAGGTCGTGGAGCCCGGCGACGCCGGCCGCCCTGGCAAGGTCAGGTTCGTTCTGGACGCCGGCATGATCAAGGACAGTTACGTGCTGGCCTACGAGTGGGACGGGGACGGCGCAGTCCGCTGGGAGCTGGCCGAGGCCGGGACGATGGTAACCCAGATGTCGGGGGCATACCTGCTTGCAGAGGACGGGACTGGTACGAAAGTAAGCTACGAGCTGGCCGTCGGAACGCGGATGCCCATGCTCGGAATGCTGAAGCGGCGGGCCGAGAAGGCGATCATCGAGACCGCGCTCAAGGGCCTGAAGACGCGAACGGAAGGGCTGCAGCCCCGGACCGGGCAGGAGCAGTGAGGTCGATGACGGAGCGCGACGAGGACGGCCCCGAACTGGACTCCTCAGGCCAGGACAAGCAGAGCGGGAACGGCTCGATCTGGGAAGAGGCGGTCAGGGCCGAGGAGGACGCCGGCCAGCGCAGCGCCGGGGACCGCGCCCGGCGCGAGGGCTATGACCGGCCGCCTGGCGGCTCGCAGGGTCGCGGGACATCCCGGCCGGCCACCGACCGCCGCCAGGTGCGGCCACGTCAGCCCGGCCAGGGCGCTGATGTGCTGAGCGACTTCCAGCGCTGGCTGCTGCGGTCGAGCGCGAAGAGCATGCGCAGGGAGATCACCGGGCAGGTGCGCAAGACGCTTGGCGGCGGCCGATCCGACCGCGGCGACGTCTGGGACACCGCGACCACCGAGATCCCGCCCGAGGTGGGCGAGTCGCCAGAGTGCCAGTGGTGCCCGGTCTGCAGGGCGGCCAGGCGGATGCGCGAGTCCGGCACCGGCCTGGGCGATCACCTGTCCACGGCAGGCGACGCTGTCGCCGCCGCCGTGCACGAGGCCATGCGGACGTTCGACTCGGTCCTGACGCGGACCACGGGCCCCGCTCAGCAGCAGGCGCCGCGGCGGGACGCCGCAGGCCGGGCTCAGGGCGGGGCGGCCTGGCGGGACGAGGCAGGGTCCGACGCGCGCGCAGCAGATCGCGACGAGTGGATCGCGGCCAGGGATGCCTGGGCCGCTGCCCACGGTGCGCTGGTCGCGGACTCAGCGCCAGCCGCGGACGCTGATCTCAACGCCGCACGCCCGGGCCCGCCAGAAGAGCTGAACGCTGAACCGGACGGAGCGGATGAGCCTGACGATCGGGGTTGACGTCGGCGGCACCAAGGTCGCGGCCGGCGTCGTCGACGAGGACGGGACGATTGTCGAGAAGCTGAAGCGGGCCACCCCGGCGGCCAGGCCGGATGCCACCGCCGACGTCATCGCCGGCGTTGTCCTGGAACTGCTCGGCCGGCACCGGGTGACCGCCGTGGGCATTGGCGCGGCCGGCTTTGTCGACGAGACCCGGTCGGCAGTGCTGTTCGCGCCCAACCTGGCCTGGCGGGACGAGCCGCTCAAGAAGCGGGTCGAGGACCGGATCGGCCGGCCGGTCGTCGTGGAAAACGACGCCAACGCCGCCGCGTGGGCCGAGGCCACCCAGGGCGCGGCGCGCGATCAGCAGCACATGATGCTGATCACTGTCGGCACCGGGATCGGGGCGGGCATAGTGCTGGACGGCCGGCTTTATCGCGGCCGCTGGGGCTCGGCCGGTGAGCCAGGCCACTACCGGGTCGTGCCCGACGGGCGGCTGTGCGGATGCGGTAACCGCGGCTGCTGGGAGCAGTACGCCAGCGGTAACGCCCTGGTCGCAGAGGCGCGCGAACTGGCTCATCGAGCACCAAGCGCGGCGGTCCGCATGCTCCAGCTGGGAGACGGCACGCCGGACGGCATCGACGGGCCTGCCGTGACCCAGGCCGCGCGCGAGGGTGATGCCGGTGCCCTGAGCTGCTTTGAGATCATCGGGAGCTGGCTCGGTCACGGCCTGGCTGACCTGGCTGCGATCATCGACCCTGGCTGCTTCGTGATCGGCGGCGGCGTCTCAGATGCGGGCGAGATCCTGCTCGGCCCGGCGCGGACCGCCTACCACAACAGCCTGACCGGCCGCTCGCACCGGGAGTTCGCGGAGGTGCGGCTGGCCCGGCTGGGCCCCGATGCAGGACTCATCGGCGCGTCGAGCCTGGCCCGGATTCCTGGCTGAGCCGCAGGTCACAGCACGGCGCCGTCGTCGTCCTTGTCGCGCGGCGGCCGGTCGCCCATCTTGAGCACCAGGATCACGAAGCCGGCAATGAACGCGGCGATCGCCGCGAGGGCCTCGGGGCCCGAGATAGACCACTGCAGCAGCGTGCCGGCCAGCAGGTAGCCGGGACCCGCGATCAGCGCCACCCAGGCGGCCTTGGAAACCGCGTCCATCTTCGCCGGCGGCGGCAGCGGGGTCGGGACGTACGGCTCGTCCTCTTCCTCCGGCGGCGAGTACGAGCGCGGATCGGCCGCGTACCTGATGATCCTGGTGCCGTCGGCGGGAGCGGGCCGCTGCGCGCCGTCCGCGCCGGCATCCTCGCCGGGCTGCCTGTCGGCGCCCGCGTTCTGCGAGTCTGGCAGGTCCTCCCTGGCAGGCCACGGCATCTGCTCTGTCGCCGGCTCGGCAGCGGAGTCGAAGCGCGCGATCAGGTCACGCCAGGCGGCCTCGTCGCCGCTGACTTCTCCGCCGATGTCGCCCGGTCCGCTCATCCCTTCATTCCCCGCCAGTTGATTTCCTGCTGACGCTGCTGTGCAACCGGACAAACTCGAGGCTGCCCGCGAATATGGCCTGGGCATCGTTGTCCAGCGTGGCCACGTGGTAGCTGTCGGCGAGCTCCCGCACCTCGAGCTGACCAGGCGGGATCGCTGACCGCAGTATTTTCAGGCTATCGGGACCCACCACATGGTCGGTCGCGCTCCGGTAGACCAGGATCGGCTGCCTGAGGTCTTTCAGCTGGCGTTGCGTGATCCGCCACAGGCCGGGGAGGGTGGCTGCCGCCTTGACAGGGACGCGGTCGTATCCCAGCTCCTTGGCCTGCTCGAGCTTGATATCGCTGGTGATTCCCTTCAGGGAGGGAACGACTAGCTTCAGCACGGGGACCAGCAGGAATAGGCGGGTGTCGGCGGTGATCGACGGATTGACCAGGACCAGGCCGCGGATCGCCTCGCCGCGCAACTCGGCCAGGCGCAGGGCCAGGCATCCGCCCATGGACAGACCCATCACGAACGTCTCATCGCAGCGGGCCTGCAGCTCGTCGAAAGCCCGGTCCACCTCGGCGTACCAGTCCTCCCACCGGGTCCTGGCCATCTCCTGCCAGGTAGTGCCGTGGCCAGGCAGCCGCGGCAGCGAGACGCTCAGGCCCGCATCGGCCAGGTACTGTGCCCACGGCCGCAACGATTGGGGGCTGCCGGTGAACCCATGGCACAGCAGGACCCCGGTGCTTCCCCCTTCGTGGCTGAACGCCTCCGCGCCCGGCATCACCGGCATCACCGGCCTCCTTCCACACTGGCATTTCCATTGTCCCTTTCCGGCATCGTCGCACGTGCGATGGGTGCGCGCGGACCCGTTGCGAGCTCAAGTGAATAGTTATCGGGAAAAGGGAGCAAAGATCGCGAATCCCATGGCCGGACCGCTCGGTCGCCGACTGGTACGAGGCGGCTGCGCGCCCGCGTGACGGCCTCGGAGGTTGGCACGAAATAATGAGCGAAGTCCGGCTGTCCGGGGGTCTGCGTCACGCCAGCTGCTGATCACGATCACAGTGGTGACATCAGCCGGTGCCCACGGAACCTAGGGTGACCGCAACAGAGGCGAGAGGAAGAACCGATGCGAGTGGGTGTTCTCACCGGAGGCGGCGACTGTCCCGGGCTCAACGCGGTGATCCGTGCCGTTGTCAGGACCGGCGTGGCAGAGCACGAAATGGAGTTCATCGGCTTCCGGGATGGCTGGCGGGGCCCGCTTGAGGGCGACACCATGGTTCTGGATGTGGCCGCGGTGCGCGGCATCCTGCCCCGAGGCGGGACGATCCTCGGTTCGTCCCGCACCAACCCGCTGGCCGAATCCGCCACGGTTGGTGGCAAGTCCGGACTGGACCGGATCAAGGAGAATCTAGAGAGCCTTGGGGTAGATGCCCTGGTCGCGATCGGCGGCGAGGACACCCTCGGCGTCGCCGCCCGCCTGCACGTTGCTGGCGCAAAGGTCGTAGGCGTTCCCAAGACCATCGACAACGATCTCGGCGGCACCGACTTCA
>DASPWG010000049.1:0-7377 GCA_035621915.1 Streptosporangiaceae bacterium | reverse complement strand
CCGCCGGTGAAAGGATGGATGCCGTTGCGAGCACGATGACGGCGAGAAAGGGGCCTGGAGTGGACGACAAGGAGATCCTTGGTCGCATCGACGAGCTCATCAAAACCGAGCATCAGCTGCGGAACAAGCTGGCCAACGGCCAGCTGACCAGCGACGAGGAGCATCAGGAGCTGCGCGCCACCGAGGAGGCGCTTGACCAGTGCTGGGACCTGCTCAGGCAGCGCCGCGCACGCCGCGAGTTCGGCGAGGACCCGTCGGGGTCGGTGCCGAGGCCGGTCAACGAGGTCGAGGGATACCTGCAGTAGCTGGAGCCGGAAATGCGGATCGCGAGGTTCAGCGCCGGCGACGGCGTCCACTACGGCATCGTCGACAACCCGGGCGCCGTCCAGGGCGGGCCTAGCAACGGCCATGGCTCCGACGGCCTGAGCATCGCCCAGCTCGCCGGGCACCCGTTCGGCGCGAGCATCGAGGACATCAAGCTGACCGGTACCAGGTACCAGGTCGCCGACGTGCGGCTGCTGGCGCCGGTGCTGCCCACCAAGGTCGTGGCCATCGGCAGGAACTACGTCGAGCACGCCCGCGAGCTGGGCAACGAACCGCCCTCCGAGCCGCTGATGTTCCTGAAGCCGTCGACGGCGGTGATCGGCCCGGATGAGCGGATCGTCCGGCCTGCGCGCCTGTCGCAGCGGGTGGATTTCGAGGGCGAGCTAGCCGTGGTGTTCGGCAGGCTGTGCCGCGACGTGCCGCCCGCCCGGGTGCCTGAGGTGATCTTCGGCTACACGTGCGCCAATGACGTGACCGCCCGCGACCTGCAGGCCAGCGACGGGCAGTGGACGCGCGCCAAGGGCTTCGACACGTTCTGCCCGCTCGGCCCGTGGATCGAGACCGAGCTTGACCCTGCCGACGCGGAACTGACCACCACGGTCAACGGCGAGGTGAAGCAGCAGGCCAGCACGTCGCTGCTGATCCACGACGTGGTCAAGCTGGTCTGCTACGCGACCGCGGTCATGACGATGCTGCCCGGCGACGTGCTGCTGACCGGCACGCCAGCGGGCGTCGGCCCGCTAGTGGCCGGAGACACGGTGTCAGTGAGCATCGACGGCATCGGCTCGCTGGACAATCCGGTGGTGGACGCAAGCTAGGACTGTCCTCGCGGACGCCTCAGGTTCGTCGTAGGAGTGGATTCAGCCGACACGGAAGGCCACACCCCGAGGAGCGAGCATGAAGTACCTACTGCTGATCTGCGTCGAGACGCTGCAGGCGGGCGCACAGGCAGACGATGACGACACGGCGCGAGATATGGTCCCTGCCATCGAGACGTGGCTAGCGGAGACCGGGTCGCGCAGGCTGATCGGCTCGCCGCTGGCGGCGCCTGCCGACGCCGTCACCGTTCGCACCCGCAGCGGGGAGGTCATCCTCACCGACGGCCCGTATGCCGAGACCAAGGAGTGGATCGCGGGGTTCGACCTGATCGAGGCCGACAGCCTTGAGGAAGCGATCGGGATCGCGTCCCGGCACCCCGTCGCCCACTTCGGGATGGTCGAGGTCCGGGCGCTGGACACCGACGAGTTCTAGCTAGCTGTCGCTGCCAGTTCCTTGCTGCCTGCCTGACTGCCGCCGCGACTGCAGCAGCCAGCCGACCCTGGCGGCGGTCGAGATGGCCTTCCCCGCCAGCTGCGCGGCCACCTGGACCGGCGCCGGCATCGCCATCTCGTCCAGCAGGCCCCCGGTGTCGGTCACCACCCTGGTCGTGCGCGGGACCTCGATGCTGAACTCGGCGGCATTCCGTGGCGGCAGGACCGACACGCCGGTCAGCGTCTGCTGCATACCCGGCTGTCCCGCGCTCTCCTCCGTCAGCTGCAGCAGGATCCCGAGCTCGGCGTCGACGACGGCATCGGCCGGGCGGGTGAGCCGGCCCGGCCGCTGCGCGCCCCACCGATCGGCGATACGAATCCGGTAACCGCGGCGGCCGCCCACGATGACCTCGGCGCCGCCGGTCAGGCGCCAGTCAAGCAGCCAGGCGGGGTCGGCCAGCCGGGCAATGTCGGCCGGCAGCGGCTGGGCGGGCCCGACGCTGGCGTGACCCGGATAGACCCGCCAGCGCTGCGAGCCGTCGCTCGCCTGAGCAACGGTCTTGCGCCGTCCCCGCTCGCCGTCGATGTAGTCGATCCGGTAGCGGCTGGGCAGCCCGAGCTTCAGCGCCTCGCGCCGCTGCCAGGTCGTGGCCTTGTCCGCCAGCGCATCGGACAGCCGCCGCACCCCGCTCATCGCGGTGTTGCTGGTCACCTGCCGGAACGCCGCTGCCGCCTGCGCACCGTCGGCCCAGGTCCGCAGCTCGGCGTCGATCTCGGTCCGGCGCAGGCCGGCCTGGTAGAGCAGGCCGAGTATTTGCCTGCTGACGGGTTCAGATGGTCCGGGAAGGCCCTCCCACTCGCCGCCGCCTGGCTGCGGGCGGTCGGCGGGATCCGGCCGGGCTTCCGCGGGTGGCTCCGGGCGGGACAGGTGCCGGACGGCGAAGCCGATCGCCGAGGCGCCCAGGCTCGTGGCGGTCTTCAGCTGCTCCCAGCCCGGTCCGGAGAACTGCCAGCTGGCGCCGGTGTCGGTGTCCGCCTGGCCCGCGTCGCCCCGCGGGTCGGCGAAGAGCCGGGCGTCGCTGGCCTCCGGCGGGTCAAGGACCAGCCGCGTGATCTCAAGCCTCCTGACGACCTCGCCGCGGTACATCTCCTCCGAGCGCAGCAGGATTCCCAGCCCGGCGTCGACGAGCGCGTCGACGCGGTCGAGATGGGCGAGCCGGGATGCGTGGGATCGGTGCCCGGGGCGCACCCTCGCCGTCCTGCCGTGCCTGCCCTGCCGAAAGCCCCCGCTGCCCACCGGGCGCGGCCTGCCGATGACCCGGTGCACCTGGCGTCCGGCCAGGGTCGCCGTCCCGGCAAGCTCCAGGTCGAACAAGGCGGGCAGCCAGGCCGGGCAGAATAGCTCCCCGTACGGCTGTCTCGCGGGCGTGATCAGCGGGCCGGACTCGCCAGCCAGGTCTGCATCGTCTGGCTCGTCTGCATCGTCTGGCTCGTCTGCGTCGCGTGGCTCGTCCGGGTCGCTGTCGTCGTCTGTGTCGTCATGCAGGCCGTCAGCGGTGCCGCGCAGGTCGAAAGTGACCCGGCCGTCGCATATCAGCTCTGCCTGGCGGCCCTGGTCGCCGGCGGACTCCTGGCGGAACCGTCCGCCGGGCGCCACCAGCAGCCAGTGCTCCGACTCCCGGACATGCCCGTCCAGGTCTGGTTCGGCGCCGGGCGGGGCCCAGGGCGGCCGCGGCGGTCGCATCATCCGCAAGCGGGCCCCGAAATCCTCGAATTCGCTGATGTCCGCGGACAGGCTCAGCGTGGTCCAGTCGGCCCGGTACACCAGATCGACGAGGTCGAGCAGTCCGGCTGGCAGCTGATCATCGGCGGTCATGCGGGCTACTGTAAGCGCGGTGGCCCACCACTTTGGCTGCCGTATCCTGGTTCGGCTACACTGCTCAGGCGCGCCGGGACGTTCCGAACGCGCGATCCCATGGGGTATGGGGTAATTGGCAGCCCGACGGGTTCTGGCCCCGTTAGTCTAGGTTCGAGTCCTGGTACCCCAGCGACATAACACAAGCGCGGCGACCGCAACGGTCAGCCGCGCTTATGCGTAGTTAGCTCCCGGCCGGGTGGGTTAGCCGGAAATAGGCGGGATCAGAAGCGCCGCCTGCGCCTGGGCTCCAGTCCCGTGACTCGCAGCAGCAGCAGGACGATGAAGGCGCCCACGATCGAGCCGAGGATGCCCATGGAGCGGAAGTGGTGGGTCTCGATGGTGTGGTACTCGACGAGTTCCCACAGGAAGCCACCGACGAACGAGCCGACGATTCCCAGCAGGATGGTGCCGATCAGGCCGATGTTGTCGCGCCCGGGCAGGAGCAGCCGCGCGATCAGGCCTGCGATGAGGCCTATGACGATCAGGATCACTATGAACGAAAGCATGGCTGCCATGTACCAGATTTGCGGCTAGTCATGCATGGCCGGGTGAGCTGAGGCCGCGCTGCGCCGCGGTTTGGCGCTCGCCGCAGCGGTACGCTAACCTGAGTGGCCGGCTGGGAAACGGGCAGTTCGCTCCGTCGAATCCCGTAAAGCCAGCTGTTTTTCCAGCTCACCGGGTGCGCTCAGGCGCCAGTGTGGGCGCAAGCGAAGTACCTGGCCCCGTCGTCTAGCGGCCCAGGACGCCGCCCTCTCAAGGCGGTAGCGCCGGTTCAAATCCGGTCGGGGCTACATCGCGGGAGCGCGCCTAAGGGCGTGCTCCCGTTTGCATTGATGCGCTCTCCCGCATCCCGGGAGGCAACGAGGGTCTTGAGGCTGGTGAGACGCCCGTGACTCCTGTCTCGCTAGCGGCGGCCAGGTCCAGGCCAAGCAATTCCCGCAGCGCGCGCTCTCCTGCCTGGGTTACGCGGACCGCGCGGCTGCCCGGGCAGGGGCGCACCCAGGACCTGGCCACTAGCTGGCCGTGCAGCACCGCGCCGAGCGCTCCTGCCAGGTGCGGCCGGCGCTCGGTCCAGTCCAGGCAGGTTCGCAGCAGCGGCCTGGACGTGGCGGGGCGCAGCGCATCGGGGCCGGCCAGGTCGGTGAACCAGGACCGGCCAGCCGTGGTCAGCGCCAGCCCATCGGTGACGGCGATCAGGCCGCCGCCCACCATCGCGTCGAGCAGCCGGACGCCGAGCGTCCCCGCGAGATGGTCGTAGCACGTCCGGGCGGCGGACAGGTCCGCTGCGATCCGTACGGTCCGCAGTGACCGCGGCCTTGCTGGCTGGCCGGCCGCGATGGCGATGTCCTCGATGAGCCTGGCGATATCCGGGCTCGCGAGCCGCACATACCGGTGCCTGCCCTGCCGCTCCTGCGCCAGCAGGCCGGCCTCCACGAGCAGGTTGAGGTGCTCGCTCGCCGTCGACGCCTTGATCCCGGCCTGCCTGCCGAGCTCGCCGGCGGTCCAGGCTCGTCCGTCAAGCAGTGCCAGGCAGATCGCGGCCCGGCTGCGATCAGCCAGCAGGCTGGCAAATCTCGCCACCGACTCAGGCGCCAGGATCATGCGCCCTCCCCTTCCCCAGCCGCGCGCCGGCCGCCAGGCGCGCGCCGATTACCTGAGACTAGGCCGGGGATAGTTCGGCCGCGACCGCAGCGTCCGGCTCCTACGCTCCGGGCTATGTGGACTGACTTGCCTGTCGAGCAGCTGGCCGCCACGCCCGTCGGCGAAATCGCCACGACCGCGCCGCCGCAGCGCTGGCACGGGCCGTTGCGGCAGCTAGGAACCCACTGCCACCAGGGCGCCTGGGTCGTCTGCGGCCCGCGCGACGTCGCGCAGGCGCTGGCCTCGCCTGCGCTGGGCGTGGTGCCGCCCGCCGCACCTGACGGGCCTGCCGCACGGCTCGTTGCGCGGATGGCCAGGTTCTGCGACGGCGCCGACCACCGGCGGCGGCGCGATCTGGTGACCGGGCTGCTGCCGCCGGTTGCTGAGGTTGTCACGATCGCGGGGGCGCGCGCCAACCACTACCTGCGGCGCCGGGTCGCCGTCTTCGACATCATGCCGATGGCACGCGTGCTTCCGGCCGAGGTCCTGGCGCGCGCGCTCGGGCTGCCGCCCCCGGAAGCTGACCGCGCGGCGGCGCTCACCGGCGAGCTATGCGACGCGCTCACCGCTTTCCTGCCCCCTGGGAAGGAAACGGGCGGCGCCGCCGACGCCGCGGCTGCTGAGCTGGTCGCTCTCATGGCGAGTCTCGGGCACCGCGGCCAGGAGCGGGCCGCGGCCGCAGTGAGCATCCTGTTCCAGGCCAGGGACGCGACCGCGGCGCTGATCGGGACGACGGTACTAACCGGGACCACGGGGCTAACCGGGACCGGCGCGCTGGCCGCACCCGGAGCCGGGGCGGCCAACGGCAGCGCTAGTCCCATGACGGCAGCCCAGCGAGTCGACCACGTGCTGCGCCGTGACGCGCCGGTGCAGTGCACCCGCCGGACGGCGCTGGCCGACACGCGGGTCGGCGAGGTAGTCGTGCCCGCCGGCGCTCCGGTCTGGGTGTTCGTGGCCACGGCTGAGCGCGGCACCGGGACGCCGGCCACCTTCGGATCCGGGGCGCACGCGTGCCCAGCGGCCGCGCATGCGGCCGCCATCGCCCGGCAGGTGGTCACCGTGCTCGAGGCGGACGGCTGGCGGCCCGCTGGCGGGCAGCGGGTCGAGTACGAGCCGCGGCCGAACGTCCGGATCCCCGTCCGGGTGCTGGTGAGCAGGTCATGATGGCCGGGAGCACGGCGCGCGCGCAGGCATTCTCGGCGCTGCACCGTCCGGGCCACCCGTTCCTGCTCCCGAACGCCTGGGACGTCGCGTCGGCCCTCCTGCTCGCGCAGGCTGGCTTCCCCGCTGTCGGCACGACCAGCCTCGGGGTGAACGCGGCGGCCGGACTCGTGGACGGCGGCGGCACCGGACGAGCGTGCGTCCTTGCGCTGGCCGCCGGAATTGCGCCGCGGCTGAACATCCCCGTCACCGTCGACATCGAGGCTGGCTACAGCGAGGATCCGCACCCGGTTGCCGACCTCGCCGCGGAGCTAGCCAGCCTCGGCGCCGCCGGGATCAACCTCGAGGACGCGGCAGCCGGCGGCGGGCTGCGCCCCGTCGGCACCCAAGCGGCGATCATCCGGGCCGTTGCCGCCGCGGCTCCCGGCCTGTTCGTCAACGCCCGCACCGACACCTACTGGCTCGGCTGCGGGCCGCCGGACACCCGGCTGGCCGAGACCATCACCCGCCTGCAGGCCTACCGGGATGCCGGGGCCAGCGGAGTGTTCGTACCCGGCTGCAGCGACATCGAGGCGATCGCGGCGCTGACGCGCAGCGTGCCGCTGCCGCTGAACGTGCTCTGGCAGCCGGATGCCGACATCAGCCGGCTGGCCGAGGCCGGCGTCGCGCGGATCAGCACTGGCGGGGCGCTCTACCGCCGAGCGCTCGCCGCGGGGCTGGCCACTGCGGTGGCAGCGCGTGACGGCGGTCCGCTGCCTGCGGCCGACCTGTCCTATGCCTCGGTGCAAGATCTCTTGCGTGCGCCGGGGCCGCAGTAGCGGTTCACTCGACGCCGCGTTCCAGCGCGTACCTGACGAGCTGTGCCTTGTTGTGCAACTGCAGCTTGCTCAGGGTGTTCTGCACGTGGTTCTGGACGGTCCGCGTCGACAGCGTCAGCCGGGTGGCGATCTGCGGGTAGGTCAGGCCGGTGGCGACCAGGCGGAGGATCTCGGTCTCCCGCTCGGTCAGCTCCGGTGCCCGCGGCTCGCTGCGGGCACCGGACGAGCCGGCCCCGGCCTCCGGCTCCGCGGCGGTCCTGGCGAG
>DASPWG010000048.1:0-4042 GCA_035621915.1 Streptosporangiaceae bacterium | reverse complement strand
TTCGACGAGCGCCGCCTGCTGAACTCGGCCTGATCAGAGGCCTCCCGATCGGCCGCTCAGCTGGCCCGGCGCAGAGAATTGCTAGGCATGACCGCCCATTCCGACGGCGACCAGGTAGATCCTGGCCGGATCCGGCGCTGGCGGCAGCTGCTGGCAAGCGAGCGTGACGCCGCCGCGCTGTATTTGCGGCAGGCGGCAGCCGAGTCCGGCGAGCGGAGCGAGATCCTGCGGGAACTCGCGGGCGTGGAGCGCACGCACGCCGCGCACTGGGAAGGCAAGCTGCGGCAGGCCGGCGCCCCGGTGCCGCCGCCGGCACGGACGACGATCCTGCTGGCCGGGGTGGCGGGGCTGCTTGCGGGCTCGTTCTCGATGGCGGCTGGCGAGTACGTGTCCATGACCAGCCAGCGCGAGATGTACGAGCGGGAGATCTCGCTGGAGGCTCAGGAGCTGGAGGAGAACCCCGAGGAGGAGCGGGCCGAACTCGTGCTGCTCTACCGGGCCAAGGGCCTTTCCAGGTCCGATGCCGAGTACCTCACTGACAAGATCATGGCCGACAAGAAGGTCGCCCTGGACACGCTGGCCAGGGAGGAGCTGGGGCTGGACCCGACGGCACTCGGCTCGCCGTGGTCGGCGGCGATCTCCAGTTTCGCCGCGTTCGGGTCGGCGCGTTCGTGGTGGTACTGCCGTACCTGATCGGATCGGGAGTTGCCGCCCTGGTGGCGGCGATCGTGCTGGCGGCTGCCGCGCTGGTCTGCGTGGGCGGCGGGATCGGGGCGCTCAACGGCCGTCCGGTGCTGCGCTCGGCGCTGCGCCAGCTGCTAGTGGGCGCTGTGGCCGCGGCCGTGACCTACGGAGTCGGCCACCTCATAGGAGCTGCTGTCCGTTAGCGGCCAGCGGGCCTCAGCGGACAAGGCAGCCCTGGCTGGCGGCAGCCTGCCACGCCGTCGGCTGCAGGGCTGGCAGCCGCAGCGGGGGCGGCTGCAGCGCCGGGAAGGCCACCGCCAGCGCGTCCGCGATCAGGCGGGAGCGCTCGGCGTAGCCCTGCGGCGTGTAGTGGATGCCATCGGGGATGAACCAGCTCGGCCTGGCTGCCGCCGCCCAGTCGTAGACCCGCATGCTGGGATAGCGCGTGCACGCCTGCAGCAGGGCCAGGTTCCACTGCTGCATCCTGCTCTCGGAGTACGGGCCGGATGACAGCAGGGTCTTGACGTTCACCCACATCACGGGCTCGGCACCGATCAGCGACATCATCCGCTGGATCCTGGCGGCCAGCCCCACGGCGGAGCCCACGGCGACGTCGGCAGTGTCATTGGTGCCCACGGCGAGCACCCAGCAGCCGCGGTATCCGCCGCGGATGAGCTGCTGGGCGACCGTGTAGGCGTTCGGGAAGCCGTGCCAGGTCTCCACGATGGACCGCGCTCCGGACACCTCGGGGATGAACGTCTTCACCCCGACCCGGCGATACTGGGCGGCGATCCTCAGCCCGGCATCGGGCTGGTAGGCGGGCAGCACGAGGCCGTCTGAGGTCGAGTCGCCGATATGGACCACAGCGCTGCACGATGTCTGCGGCCCGGGCGCTGGGACCGAGGTGCTGGTCGCCGCGATGCCAGCACCGCCGGACGCGGATTCCGGGTGCTCGCCTGCCGTGCGCGCCGGGCCGCCGGCGGCCGGCAGGCTTGACCTGCTCCTGGTCTGGACGCCGGGGCCGGCACAGCCAGCGAGCGTCGCTGCGGCCAGGGCGATTGCGAGCGCGCCGGGCGCGAGGGCAAGGGCTAAGCCGCGCGCGCGGGGCTGGCGGCCGCGCCGGCCCCGGCCTTCATCGGACCAGGCTGTGCCCACCACTCGACACTAACGGCCTGGTGCGCGGCGTGGCAGCTACGGGCACGCGAGATTCCCGCAGGCCTGCCGCCGGGCCCATCTGGCCTAGGATCGTGCCGATGCGGCGCGAGTCTTCCACGGTGGTCGTCCTCGTCGGCGGGGCAGGCAGCCACCTGCTTGCTGGCCTGGACAGGTCATCGAATGTCTCCGTCGTCCGCGCTGCCGGCACCGGGCCGGCGCAGCCGCCTGAGCAGGAGCAGGCGCCTGGCCTTAGCTGGGAGCCCGGTGCGGCCGCGATGCGGGAGGCCGCCCGGCGGCGTTCCACGTACGTGGTCGTGCTCGAAGACCCGCTGGCTGGCGTGGCAGCGGGATGGCGGGCAATGTGGGACATGTCCGGCGGGTCGCCGGGAGCTGCCGCGTTCGAGGAGCCGGCCGCTACGGCGCTGGCGGCCTGGCGGGACAAGCGCTTCGAGCTACCCGACTACTACCTGGTCGTGGCGCCGGCCCAGGGCAGCGGCACAGGCCCCGACCTGTACCTGGGCCCGCTGCGGGCGGCCCGCCCGCGCCGGGTCGCGGTGGCGGGCCTGGCGGCGGGCCCGGCTCAGGCGGACAGCCTGCTCGACCAGCTCAGGGCACTGGAACACGGGCCGTGGTGGCCGCCCCTGGACGAACTCCTCGACGCTGCTCGCAGGTTCTACGCCGGCGGGCTGGCCGAGACCCAGCAGCCGTAGACCAGGGCCCGCACGGCCAGTCCGCCACCCACCGGATCTGGCCAGTTTCCCCGGCAGGGCAATCCGTGGATGCGGAACTGGCGTTATACCTGCGACACCAGATCCGCCGCCGCCTTTTCTGGACTCGCCGGACCTGGCGGACATGCGCCATTCGCGGTGATGGCAGCTAGGCCGGCACCGTGCAGCGCGGCTGGGCAGCTGCGCCTTATCCAGCTGCATATCCCGATAAGGCAGCCAGAAAATTACCGGCCAGTAGTGAGCTGCGTCTCATCGCGAAACCGATTGCACTGACGCAGCGTCCAAGTTCTCGTTACTCACCGTAATCGGCTGGCCCCCCGCCTGTGCCGAGTCGGTGATCCGGCCAGGGCCCCCCGCCTCGGCCGGGCCGCGATCCGATCAGGGCCCCCGCCCGGGTCGCGCGGCAAGTATCAACAGGAAGGATCCCCCATGCCTCGCATTGCGAGACTGACTCATGCCCTGCGCCACCGCCGCAACGCCCTCGTGTTCGTGGGCGCTGCCGCAGCGCTGGCCGGTGCTGGCAGCGCCAGCGCCGCCACCGTCGCCGCATCAGGCCACCCGGCCGTGATGACCGACGCGGCGGTCGCTGCCCCGTCACTGGCCGCCGCCAACATGGCAGGCGGGGTCAGCCTTGGCAGCCAGGCCGGTTCCCCCAACCTTGGCGCCAGCGCCGCTGTGACGCCGCTGGCGGCCGCGGACCAGGCGCAGCACCCGGCCGCGCAGGTCTCGGCCAGCAGCGCGCCGGCCCCTCAGGCAGCGAGCCAGCAGCCCGCCAGCCCCGCGCAGGCGACTGCCGCTCAGCCGGCCCCGCGTCCGCAGTACTCCTACGAGATCTACGACTCCACGACGCCGAGTGCGATCCCCGGCAACCATGTCGTCGCCACCTACGCGACCGGCAACTTCGCCGTGCCAGCATCCCAGGTCTCCGGGGACAAGGCCGTGGTGTGGATCGACACGAACGGCACCGACCCGCACGCGGCGGCACTGGACATCGAGCCCGGCGACATGACGCCCTCGCAGGCGCCCGCCTGGGTCCAGGCCCGGCTGCACTACGACCCGAGCGGCACGGCGATCCTGTACACCATGCGGTCAGACTGGTCGCAGGTGCAGGCAGCCGTCAGCACCCTGCCGCAGTGGATGCAGTCCCACATCCGCTGGTGGATCGCGGACCCGACCGGCTACCCGCACATGGTGCCGGGCGCGAACGCAACCCAGTGGTACTGGGGCAGCAACTACGACATCTCCACCGCCAACCCGGGCTTCTGACCCGACTGCACCAGCCCAGTGCCCCGCCCTGCTGTCAGGGGGCGGGGCACTGTCCATGTGCAGAGACCGGAACCAGTTTTGGATCGAAGGCCACGCGCCTCGTCCGGTTTTCTGCCACCTCCAGAGCCATATTTATGCCCAGATGTGCGGGCCAAACGGCCTCCGCAGGCGCACTTGACCTGTACTAATCACTTATAGTGATCATGTGG
>DASPWG010000047.1:0-10153 GCA_035621915.1 Streptosporangiaceae bacterium | reverse complement strand
GCACCTCGGGTTCTCCGCGCCCGCGCTGAGCTGGGTCATGGACGGGTACCTGATTGCTTTCGGCAGCCTCCTGCTGCTTGCCGGGCGCCTTGGTGACCTGATCGGACGCAAGCGGATCTTCCTGGCCGGCCTCGGGACCTTTGTCACCGCGTCGCTGCTGTGCGGGTTGTCCACCGGGCCAGCGATGCTGATCGCGGCGCGGTTTGCCCAGGGAGTCGGCGGCGCGATGGTGTCAGCAGTCAGCCTCGGCATGATCGTGACGCTGTTCCCGGATCCGCGTGAGCAGGCCAGGGCCATCGGTGCGTTCAGCTTTGTCGGCGCGGCAGGTGCGTCCATCGGCCTGGTGGCCGGCGGCGTTCTGACCCAGATGGTCGGCTGGCAGTCCATCTTCTACGTGAACGTGCCAGTCGGCGTCGCGGCCTCGGTGCTTGCTGTCAGGGTCCTGGATGCCGACAGCGGGACCGGGCTGCGGAACGGCGCGGACTGGCTGGGCGCCGGCCTGGTCACGGCGGGCCTGATGCTCGGCGTCTTTGCCATCGTCGCGACGACGCGTGCCGGCTGGGGCTCAGCGCAGACCCTGCTCACGGCCGCCGCGGCCGTGGTACTGATCGCGGCGTTCGTCGCCCGCCAGGCGGCGGCCAGCAGCCCGCTGCTGCCACTGCGGATCCTTGCGGTGCGCAACGTGACGGGCGCGAACCTCGTCCAGGTCCTGGTCATCGCCGCTGCCTTCGGCTTCCAGGTCATCATCACCCTGTACATGCAGCGCGTGCTCGGCTACGGGCCCGCGGCCTCCGGCCTGGGCCTGCTCCCCACCGCGGTCGTGATCGGCGCGGTCGCGCTCGGGCTGTCGGCCCGGATAGCAGCGCGCTTCGGCCCGCGCGCGATGCTGCTGGCAGGACTGCTGCTGATCGCGACGGCACTGGCGCTGCTGGCGCGCGCCCCCGCGCACGCTGGCTATCTTCCGTACCTGCTTTCGCCGCTGCTGATCTTCGGCGTCGGCGGTGGGCTCACGCTGCCCGCGCTGGCATTGCTCGGGATGTCGGCCGCGACGCCGCGCGACGCCGGCGTAGCCTCCGGCCTGTTCAACACGACGCAGCAGATAGGCGCGGCTCTCGGCGTGGCGGTCCTGTCAACCCTGGCAGCCGCGCGTAGCCGGAGCGTGCACCCAGCAGGCGCCGCAACCGCGCTGGCGGCCGGGTACCACCTCGCCTTCGCCGTCGGCGCGGGCCTTGCCGTCGCCGCGATCGTGGCCGCGGCCGTTGTGCTGCAGCGCCGCACGTACGGCCGCCCGGACAGGCGGCGGCTGGTGCCGGGGACATCAGGCCTGCGCGGAACGAGTTCGCCCGCGCGTGCAACAACTCAGGCGACTGACGGGTCTAGGGAGTAGACGAAGGGAGACCCGTGCCCGAGCAGCAGCGCGCCGCGGATGGCTTCGGCAAGTTTGCCGCTGAGGCGCTGCCCGGCCTGCTGCGATTCGGACATGTGCTGACAGGCAGCCCGCACGAGGCAGAAGACCTCGTCCAGGAGGCACTCGCGAGAACCATGCGCCGCTGGCACCGGATGGACCTCAGCGATCCCGTCGCTTACGTGCGCAAGGTGATGGTCAACACGCACCTGACCCGGTGGCGCCGGTGGGGCTCGCGGGTGCAGCTGGGCGATGTGCCGGAGGCGATGGCTGACGACGACGGCCTGCGGCGCAGCCAGGACAGGGACGCGCTGAACCGCGCGCTCGCCGGGCTGCCGCCCCGGCAGCGGGCGGTGCTCGTCCTGCGCTACCTCGAAGACTTGCCTGACGACGAGATCGCCGATCTGCTCGGATGCCGTCCCGGCACAGTCCGCAGCCAGGCGTCCCGCGGGCTGTCCGCGCTGCGGCCGCTGCTCGGTCCAGACCCACCAGAACCCGGTGCGGCCTCGTCCTTGGCGACGTGCCGGCCTGCGTCGGCAGCTCCGGTCCGCCCAGCGGCCGTCGCGACAGCGCAGGGAGGTGGGCCCCGTGGCGCCTGACGCCGCAACCGAGTCGCGGCTGCGTGAACTCCTCCGCGACCCTGGGTGGTCGCTCGAAGCCTGGCCGGACACGCAGTCCCGGCTGCGGCGGACGGCGCGCCGACAGCGGGTCCGTGCGGCCAGCGCGGCCGCCAGCGTTACCGCCATCACTTCCGTCGTGCTGATCGCCGTCCTGACCGCCTTCCAGGCGAGCGCCGCGCGGCCGATTCCCGGCGGCACGCCTGCAGCGGCCTACGCCCTCCCTGGCGTAGGGGCAGCAGGCTTCCCGGCGAGCGTCTACCCCTCAAGTAGCGGGTTCGGTCAGTTGGATGCCGCAGGCCACTGCCCGGACCCCGTCGGCCTACAGCAGCCCGGGCCGGCCATGCGTTCGCGGGCCGATGCCATGGTCGTAGGCCTCGGCCGGAGCTTCGAGTCGGACTTGCACAGCACGGACAGGGCCTACTGGCCGCAGGTGCTGGCGAGCTGGCGCTCCCGCGCGGCGAGGCCGAGCAGGTCAGTGCAGGTGCAGTACTCCGGCCCGCTGCAGTCGCGCGCAGTCCGCGGCGCGCCGGCCCTCAGCCGCGTCGTCAGGGAACGCTGCGGCTACCGGACCGCTCTCGACACCTGGCTGGTTGTCGTCCGCCCGGCGCATGACCGCGCACCGGTCTCCGAGTTCCTGCTGCTGGACAGGCGTGGCCACGTGCTCATCTGGAACGCCCGCTAAGTCCCTCCCCCTCAACCTCGCGGAGTACCACCATGAGCAAGGCTCAGCGCACGAGGAGTCAGGCCGCCAGGCAGCGGATAGAAGCGCAGCAGGCCGCCGCGCGCCAGGCCGCGAGGCGCCGGCGGATCGCCCTGGCTGGCGGCGCCGTTGTCGCGGTCGTCGCGGCGGTCGTCGCGATCGTGGCCGCGGGACTGAGCAAGAGTGTGCCACCGCCCGGTCCGGTGACTGGCAACCCAGCTCTGGCGCGCCAGCTCACCAGCGTGCCCGCCGCCACGTTCAACGCGGTGGCCGCCGGGACAGCGACCGGTCTGAAGCCCGTCAGCGGCGAGCCTGAACTTGACCGGCATGGCCTGCCGGAGGTGCTCTACATGGGAGGGGAGTTCTGCCCGTACTGCGCCGCCGAGCGGTGGGCGATTGCCGCGGCCCTGAGCAGGTTCGGGACCCTCAGCGGGCTGCGTTTCATCCACTCCTCGCCGACCGACGTGTACCCCGACACCGCGACCCTGTCTTTCTATCGCGTCGGCTACATGAGCCGGTACGTGTCTTTCGTTCCGGTCGAGTGGTACGGCGAGGCGGACGACCCGGGCACGCCGCTAGGCCACGTGTACCTGCAGCAGCCGACCGCAGCGGAGATCGCGCTGTTCAGCAAGTACGCCCCCGGCATCCCGTTCCTGGACGTCGCCAACAGGTACGTGCTGCCGCAGGCCTCGTATTTGCCGTCCGCCCTCGCCGGTCTCAGCTGGTCTGCGGTGGTCGCGGATATGGATGATCCGGCCAGTGCGGTCGCCCTGGACATCGATGGCGCGGCCAACATCATCTCTGCGGCAATCTGCAAGCAGACGAATGGCCAGCCGGTGGGTGTCTGCCAGTCTTCCGGAGTCATGCGGGCCGCCGGCAGGCTCTGACCGGGCGGGAATGCCAGGCGGTAGCGAGTTTCCCGGCTGAGGCGCGGGGAGTAACAGGGGATGAATCTACGATCATGGGCCCGCCGTGGCTGACATCGGCGTGCTTGCGCTGCGCGGCCTGGCGGGCGGCACGCTGGTGGTCATCTTCGCGCTGATCGGCGAGGTGGTCGCTGCGGGGCTCGCTTGCTGCGTGGTGGGCTGGGCCGCGGTTGATCTCGGCTTGTACTGGGCGGTGTTTGTCGGTGCGCGCTGACTCGGGCCGCGGGCTGGCCGCGGCCCTGCCGGGCGTCGAGCTAGGGAAGCGGCGCCGCTCCGGCCCTAGCCGGCGCCTGTCACTCAGGTGCCAGGTGGCCGTGCCTGGCACGACGCGGCCTGGGCACGTCGGACGCGGCCTGGACCGGCTGGACCTCGGAGGTGCAGTACATGCACCGGTGGGCGCCGACGGGGATCTGGCTCAGGCACTCCGGGCACTCCCGGTCTGTCGCTGCCTTCCTGCGCGCTGCGATGGCGGTGAGCCGGGCCGAGGGCGCAACCAGGAAGTAGTAGACGACCGCGGCGATGATGAGGAACGACAGCACCGCGTTGAGGAACAGCCCGTAATAGAACTGGCTGTGGCCGACGGTGAACGACAGGCTCGCGAAACTCACCTTGCTGCCGGTGGCCGCGCTGATCAGCGGCGTGATCAGGTCCTTGACGAGTGCCTGCACCACATCGTTGAAGGCAACGCCGATGACCACGGCCACCGCCAGGTCGATGAGATTGCCCCGCATCAGGAAGTTCCTGAACCCTCGCATGTGCCCTCCCGGCGGATCCGCGCGCTCGCAGTGGCGACGCTATCAAGACAGGCGGGCGTCACGGTCGCACGATGGGAAGTCCCTCCTCCCCCAGAGGCGGCACCACAAACCGGTGGCCGCCGCGCACCAGCGGTTCCGCCGCGCGCGGGGTCAGGCCTGGCCCTTCTTCCCGAGCACCAGGTCAAGCACATCGGGCACGCTCATCGCGGTGCCCTGGGCGTAGCGGCGCTCGAACCTGTCCTCGCCCATCGCCGCTCTGACGGCGCCCGCGCTCTGCTCCCTGTACCGGAGTTCCGGGTCCTGCCACGGCTCGCCTGTGACCTCGAGCAGCGCCTGCGCGGCGCCGTGCAGGAGAGCAGCGCGTTCCCAGTCGGCCCGGTCCGCGGCGAGGCAGGCGAGGCCGAGAGAGGCGTACGCGACCCCGTGGCGCTCGCCGTCCCTGCGGCTGATCCGCATGCCCCGCTCGAACATCGACCGGGCGCCGTCCGGGTCACCCTCGTTGCGCAGCACCCAGCCAAGGTTGACGGCCACATGGTGACTGCCGCCGCCGATCAGCCTGGCAGTGCGGTCGGCGTCCTCGAGCAGCGCGCGGGCGGCGGGCATGTCATCGGCGCGGAGCGCGCGCACCGCCGCGTTGTTATAGAGCAGCGAGGCGACCAACTGATCGCCCGACCGCTCCGCGTGCTCGATCGCCTCGGCGAACAGCTGCTCCGACTGGCCTGGGTCGACGACGTCGCTGGCCAGCAGGAATCCGGCCAGGCACCCGGCCAGCAGGGAGTCGTCTCCGAGCTTCCTGGCCCGCTGCACGGACTCCTCGCCGAGCGGATATCCGCGCTCGGGCTCCCCGGCGAAGTAGTAATTACCGCAGAGCACTGCCAGTGCCTCCGCCAGCAGCGGCTCGTCGGAGATCTGCCGCGCGATATCCACGGCCTCTTCGCCGTAACGCAGCGCAGCGGGCGGATCCATGGTTCGGCCGAGGAACGCGGCGGTCACCAGCGCCCGCCCGCGCAGCGGCGGCGACATCGTGTCCGCAGGCTGGCTCAGCACCGGCGAGAGCAGCCGGAGGAGTTCGTCGTTCCGCATCCGCGCCAGCCAGTAGTTCTTCAGCGCGGCGGCGAACCGTAGTATCTGCTCCGGTCCAGCCTGGTCACCGGCGGCGTGCTCAGCCGCACGGCGCAGGTTGGCCAGGTCACGATCGAGCCGTTCCAGCCACGTCAGCTGATCGGGACCGACCAGGTGCGGGGCTGCGGTCTCGGCCAGGTCAAGGTAGTAACTGGCGTGGGCGGCGGTGATACCAGTGGCCTCATCCGCGCCGGTATCCAGGAGCCGCTCCGCCGCGAACTGTCTGATCGTTTCCAGCATGCGGTAGCGCATGCCGGCCGCGGCCAGGTCGGTGGCGACAAGGCTCTTGTCCACAAGCGAGCCGAGCAGGTCTGCGACCTCCGGCGGCTCGATGTCACCGAATCCGCAAACCGACTCGGCCGCCGGAAGGTCAAAGCTCTCCGCGAATACCGACAGGCGCCGCAGCAGCTGCGCTTCGGCGGCGTTCAGCAGGGAGTAGGACCAGTCAACCGTGGCGCGCAGAGTCTGCTGGCGCTCGAGGACGGTACGGCTGCCCCCGGTCAGCAGGCGGAACCGCTGGTCCAGCCGGCTTTCGAGATCGCTGAGCGACATCGAGCGCAGCCGCGCCGCAGCGAGCTCGATCGCCAGCGGCATGCCGTCGAGGCGCCGGCAGACCGATGTGATCAGCGCGCCCGTGTCCTCGTCGGCCGGCAGGCTGATGCCCTGCGCCGCCGCCCGCTCCAGGAACAGTGCGACCGCGTCCGAGGACGCAGGCTCTCCGGCTGCCTCAAGGTCCGGCAGCGACAGGGACGGCACCCGGTAGATGACCTCGCCCGCGATGGCCAGTGGCTCACGGCTGGTCGCAAGCAGATGCATACCCGGGCACCGCCGCAAGATCGCGTCAGCGATCTTGGCGCAGGCATCGATCAGGTGCTCGCAGTTGTCGAGCACGATCAGGGCATCCTGCGGAGCGAGCGCGTCAAGCAGCGTGTCCAGGGCCGGGCGGCCTGTTTGCCGGGAGATGCGCAGCGTCTCGCAGATGGCAGGGCCGACGGCCTCCGGCTCCGTCAGCGCGGCCAGTTCCACAAGCCAGACGCCGTCGCCGCTCCCATCGAGAAGCTCTGCGGCCACCTGGAGGCTCAGCCGGGTCTTGCCGGCACCTCCGGCGCCGGTCAGCGTGACCAGGCGTGCGGACTCGACCAGCGCCTTTACCTCGGTCAGCTCGCTGCGGCGGCCGATGAAGGTGGTCAGCTGGGCCGGGAGGTTATTCGGCAGTGCCGGGTTGCCGAGCGACCGGAGCGGCGAGAACTCCGCCTGCAGGCCAGGGAACTGCAGCTGGAATAGCTGCTCAGGGCGTCCCAGGTCCTTGAGCCGGTGCAGGCCGAGATCCACGAGGACCGCGCCGGCCGGCAGTGAGTCGCGCGCCAGCGCGGCTGCCGTTTCCGACAGGACGATCTGGCCGCCGTGCGCCACCGCCGCAATCCTGGCGGCACGGTGCACGTCCAGGCCGACCAGCCCGGTGTCGGTGTCCGCGGCCTCGCCCGTGTGCACGCCCATCCGCACCCGGACGTGCTCGCCCGCCGGCCAGTCATGGGCCTCCAGGGCCCGCTGCATCTCAAGCACCGCGGTCAGGCTGGACCTCGGCGAGGAGAACGCGGCGAAGAATCCGTCGCCCATGGTGTTGAGTTCTCTGCCGTCGTGCTCGGCGAGGACATCCCTGATCAGCCTGTGATGGTCGTCCAGCACCCGCGTGTAGGCCGCCTGGCCGAGGCGGCGCAGTAGTGCTGTCGAGCCCTCGATGTCAGTGAACAGGAACGTGAGAGTGACAGTCTGCACGACGATGAGCCTAGGAGGTCTGGTGCACGATCAGCGATGGGCCGGACTCAGCTGTAGGCCAGCGTCCCGTCGTCGAGGTCCGCCTTAGGCAGGCTTGCGCGCTCCTCGTCGTGTTCCAGCATGTGGATCCACGGCTCGCGGTCGCCCTGCTTGTAAAGCAGGTGCTGAGAGCGCATGACGTAGCCGGCGTTGAAGTTCTCCGGATCGGACCACGCCCGCAGCTGCATGCCTTCGTCTTCCGGTCGCAGGGTGGGGACCACCACCGTGGCGCCGATGTCCTGCATGTGCGCCAGCAGGCGCCCCACCAGGTCGCTGACCAGGTCCACACGCAGCGTCCAGCTATGCCGGAAGTAGCCGAAGACGTAGGCCATGTTCGGCAGGCCGCTGATCATGATGCCGCGCCAGGTGACACGCTCGGTGAAGTCGACCTGCTCGCCGTCAACGCTGAACGCGACGTCGCCGAAGACCGACATGTTGAAGCCGGTCGCGGTGACGACGATGTCGGCGGGAATCTCCTCACCGGAACTGACCCGGATCCCGTGCTCGGTGAAGCTATCGATGGTGTCGGTGACGATCGAGGCTGTGCCAGCGCGCAGGGCCGCGAACAGATCGCCGTCGGGGACTATCGCGATGCGCTGCTGCCACGGACGGTAGCGGGGCGTGAAGTGCTTATCGATGTCGAAGCCCTCGGGCAGGAGGGGGCGCATGGACTCGATGAGGAACGCGTGCAGATCGGCAGGCGCATCCCTGGCCGTCTGGGCCAGCCAGTCAGTCTGCATGATGTACTGGCGGCGCAGGATCTCGTGCGTCCACTCCTCCGGAATGTCCAGGGCGCGCAGCGTGACGGCCAGTTCGTGCGTCGTGGGCGGGGCGTAGTAGTACGACGGAGAGCGCTGCAGCATGGTCACGTGCTCCGCCTGCCCGGCGATAGCCGGGATCAGCGTCGCGGCCGTGGCGCCGGAGCCGATCACGACGACGCGCTTGCCCGCCAGGTCGAGGTGCTCGGGCCACCGCTGGGGATGTATGACCATGCCCTGGAAGCGGTCCATTCCTTCCCACTGAGGCCGGTAGGGCCTGGCGTGGTTGTAGTAGCCCTGGCACATCCACAGGAAGGCCGCAGTGAAGCGCAGCTGCCGTCCGGTGTCTTCCTCGGTTACCTCGACGGCCCACTCGCGGTTCCCGGAGGACCAGCTGGCCGCGGTGACCCGGTGGCGGTAACGGATGTGCTGGCTCAGGTCGTCCTCCTCGATGACCTCGTCAAGGTAGTCGAGGATCGCCTCGCCAGCCGCGATCGACGGGCCGCGCCACGGCTTGAACCGGTAGCCGTAGGTAAACAGGTCGCTGTCGGAGCGCACGCCAGGGTAGCGATGCGTCCACCAGGTACCGCCCCGATTGTCCTGCGCGTCGAGGATGACGAAGGTCTTGTCGGGGAACTGGTCTCGCAGGTGATGCGCGGCGCCGATGCCCGAAACCCCGGCACCGACGATGAGGACGTCGACGTAACCGGCTTCGTGGATCTCCCGTGTGTCCTGGGCTGGTGCAGTCGTTGTCATGGCCAGGCCTCCCAGAACAGGATTACCCGGCCCTTGAGCTATCCGCAACGCCAAGCGGGGCCTGGTCCTGAGCGCGTGCCCGCGCGCCGCAAGTCTAGAAAGTCACCAATTTCTGATCTTGCCGAGCGACCCGCCCTACGGCGGATCGGCCCCGCGGATTCCTGCCCGGGCCTGCAATGCTTGCGGTCCCAGGCGGGGTATGAACCCACGATTCCAGCTGTGAATACCTGAGAGGACAGAGCCAGGTGGCTGCCGTGCCGGCGGTGCCCGGTTCTGTCCAGACAGCGTCAGACCAGTGATCTAGCCTGCCGGGCGCTTCTGAGCGGAGGTGCCTGGCGTCGGGGGAGGAAGCATGACTTCGCTAGCCGAGCGCGCGAGCGAAAGGACAGGGCAATCGGGACGAGGCGCGGGGAGCCTGACGATGACGATCGGGGAGTTCCTGCTCCGCCGGTTCCGGGAGGCGGGCATCGGGCACCTGTTCGGGGTGCCCGGCGACTTCAACCTCGAGCTGCTGCAGCAGAACGAGGACACCAGGTCGCTGAAGTGGGTCGGCACCTGCAATGAGCTGAACGCTTCGTACGCGGCGGACGGGTACGCGCGGCTTAACGGCATGGGCGCGCTAACCGTCACCAACGCCGTGGGCGCTCTGGGCGCTATTAACGGGATCGCTGGCGCCTTCGCCGAGCATGTCCCGGTGATCCTGGTCGCCGGGTCGATCCCGCTGCGATCGATCGAGCGCGGCCTGGGGATGCATCACACGACGGCCGACGGCACGTGGGACCGGTTCCTGAGCGCGTTTGCGCAGGTGACGGCGGCGCAGGTCAGGCTGACGCCGTCCAACGCGGCGACCGAGATAGACCGGCTGATCCTGACTGCCTGGCGGGAGAAGCTCCCGGTCTACATGGAGCTGCCGTCCGACATCGGCTACCTCGAAATCGACGTCCCGGCGGCCTCGCTGGTACTCGCCGAGCCGCCTAGTGACCCCGAACGGCTCAAGTCCTGTGTCGCCGCGATCGCCGAGCGCCTGTCGAAGGCCAAGTCGCCGGCCATCCTGGTGGATCTGGACGTGGACCGCTACGGGGTCGTGGCTGAGGTGACCGGGCTGGCCGAGAAGATCCAGGCGCCGGTGGGAGTGGTCGGGACAGCCAAAGGGACGATCGACGAGACGTTCTCGCACTTCGCCGGCATCTACAACGGCAAGGCCAGCGATCCGCACACCCGCGAGGCCGTCGAGAACAGCGACTGCCTGCTGTCCATCGGCTACAGGGCGATCGACCTGACTACGGGCGACTTCAC
>DASPWG010000046.1:0-12390 GCA_035621915.1 Streptosporangiaceae bacterium | reverse complement strand
CCCGGCGGTGACATCCGGGCCTGCAGCTCCGACGACACCGCCGTGCTGATCTACACCAGCGGCACGACGGGCAAGCCGAAGGGCGCCGAGCTCACGCACTTCGAGCTGTACATGAACTGCACGGTGTCCGGCCAGCTCTTCGGGGCCCAGCCTGACGACGTGACGCTGGCGGTGCTGCCGTTCTTCCACGTGTTCGGGCTGTCGTCAGTGCTCAATGTCGCGGTGCGCTACGGCGGCGGGCTGTCGATCGTGCCGCGGTTCGAGCCGGCCGCGGTCGCAGACGCGCTCGAGCGCGACCGGGTGACGGTCATCGCGGGCGTGCCGACGATGCTGCAGGCCATCGAGCAGCAGGACACCTCCGGCCGGGACCTGTCAGCGCTGCGGGTCGCGGTCTCCGGCGGCGCGTCGCTGCCCGAGGACGTGATGGCCAGGTTCGAGGCCAAGCTCGGCATCCCGGTGCTGGAGGGCTACGGGCTGTCGGAGACCGCCAGCACCACGTCGTTCAACCGGCCGGGTGACCGGCGGCCGCTCTCGGTCGGCAAGCCAATCTGGGGCGTGCAGATGCGGGTGGCCGACGAGCACGACGAGCCGCTGCCGTCCGGCCAGGACAACGTGGGCGAGATCCAGATCCGCGGCCACAACGTGATGAAGGGCTACCTCGGCAAGCCCGAGGCGACGGAAGCCGCGCTGCGGGGCGGCTGGCTGCACACCGGCGACCTGGGCTACCGGGACGAGGACGGCTTCTACTTCATCGTCGACCGCGCCAAGGACCTGGTCATTCGCGGCGGGTACAACGTCTACCCGCGCGAGATCGAGGAAGTCCTGTTCGCTCATCCCGGTATCGCCGAGGCGGCTGTGATCGGCAAGCGTGACGACCGGCTCGGCGAGGAGGTCGTCGCTGTAGTAGTCCGCCGGGCGGGGTACGACGACCTCAGCGAAGACGACGTCATCGCCTACACCAGGGAGCGGATCGCCGCCTACAAGTACCCGCGCGAGGTGCGGTTCGTGCCGGAGCTGCCGAAGGGGCCGACCGGCAAGATCCTCAAGAACGTGCTCCGCGACGGCTAGCGTCCTTCGGCTTCCAGTCCGGATCGGCCGCCAGTTTCTCGGCGATCCGGTCGTGGAAGCTCTTGCGCCGCAGGGCCGCCTCGATGTCAGTGACCACCCGGCTGAGCGGGTAGGGGATCTCTGCCTCTATCTCGGCCACAGCCGCGTCAGTCGCCCGCCACTCGGCCGCCAGCTGGCCGACCATTCGGCGCGCCTTCGCAGTCAGCGTTATCTGCTTGGTCCGGGCGTCGGCGCCCGCGGTGGTCCGCACCAGGCCGGCCGCGCGCATGGCCGCCACTTTCTGGCTGATCGCCGAGTGCGTCCGCTGCACTGAGTCGGCCAGCTCAGTGATCGTCATAGGGCCGCGCGCGTTCAGGCGCAGCAGTTCCATGACCCAGCTCGGCTTGAGGCCGAGGATCTGCTCGTCCGCGTAGACGCGAGCGATCTCGTTGTTCATCGCCTCCTGGAGCAGCCGAAGCGGCCGCCAGATGCTCTGCTCGGTGGGGTCGGCGGGGCCGGGTCCAGTCATGACAGCACTATAACAGCACTTATACAAGTGCTGTTATAGTAGAGGCCAGTAGAAGGGGCGAGGCGGATCATGGCGGGATCGAGGCGGAGGCTGCTCGCGGATACCAGGCCGCTGCGGGATTCGCCTGCGTTCCGGCGGCTCTGGATCGGCTCGATGCTCTCCGGCGTCGGCGGTGCCCTGACCTGGTTCGCCGTGCCGCTGCAGGTCTACGACATGACCAGGTCGTCGCTCGCGGTCGGCGCGATCGGGGTGGCGCAGATGGTGCCGCTGCTGACCATCGGGATGCTCGGTGGCTCGCTCGCCGACGCCGTCGACAAGCGCAAGCTCGTGATGGTCGTCACCTGCTGCACCGCAGCAGTATCAGGCGGGCTCGCGGCGCAGGCGTTCGCCAGGCTGCACCAGCTTTGGCTGCTGTACGCGCTGGTGGCCCTGCAGTCCGCGTGCAGCGCCATCAACGCTCCGGCACGGCGGGCGTTCATCCCGAGCCTGCTTGCAGCGGATCAGTTGCCTGCCGGGCTGGCGCTCAACCGGGTGACCGGCCAGGTCATGCTGACCGTGGGACCGGCGCTGGCCGGCCTGATCACGGCCGTACCCGAGCTGGGGCTGCGCACGTGTTACCTGATAGACGCCCTCAGCTTCGCCGGCTCGCTGTACGGGGTGGCCAGGCTACCCGCGATCCGGCCGCGGCCCGGAGCGGCGAAGCCAGGGCTGCGCGCGGTCGCGGACGGCGTCAGGTTCATCCGGCGCAGTCAGCCGCTGGCCGGCGCGTTCCTGGCCGACCTGAGTGCCACTGTCTTCGGGCTGCCGACCGCGCTGTTTCCCGCGATTAACGCCGCCAGGTTCGGTGCCGACCCGCGCACGCTCGGCCTTTTCACCACCGCTATCGGCGTCGGCGGGCTCATTACCGCGGCGCTGTCTGGCCCCGTGGGCCACATCGAACGGCAGGGCCGCGCGATGCTGTGCGCGGTCGCGGTCTGGGGAGCTGCGTTCGCCGGGTTCGCAGTGGCCAGCAGCCTGTGGCTGACGCTTGCCATGCTCGCGCTCGCGGGGGCCGCCGACACGTTCACGGTGGTGTTCCGTGGCGTGATCGTGCAGATGGCGACGCCGGAGGAGTTCCGCGGCCGGATCATGGCGGCGGACTACGTCGTCGGCGCCGGCGGCGGCCAGATCGGAAACCTGGAGGCTGGCGCGCTGGCCTCGCTCACGTCCCCGGCCATCAGCGCGCTGAGCGGAGGGCTGCTCACGGTCGCGGGCGCTATCGCCATCGCGCTGGCGCTGCCTGGCTATGCTCGCTACCGCTCCGGCTCCTCGTCCGGCGAGGACAGGCAGGATAGCGAGCAGGGCGCGGAGACGACCCCCGCGCCAGCGTGATCTGTCGTGCGGGACCGCTGGAGACTATTGCCCGGGCCATGCTGCCGCGGTCACCGTGCCCCCGGTGACGTGCACTGTCGCGACCGGCGTGCAGTCGTGCCGCCAGATCGTGTAGTCGCCAGGCGGCAGGCCGGGGTATACCGCCGCGTACTGGGTGCCGCCGCCGACGTGCCTCGGCCGGACCATGGAGTGGACCCGGCTGGTGCTGCCGCTCATGCTGATCTCGATTTCGGCGCCGTCAAGCTTGGCCGGAGCGTGCAGGACGAGGGCACCCGTGCCCGGACCCAGCTCAAGCACGACTGTGCCGGAGCCCGAGGGTCCGGGGACGTGCTCACCGCCGCGGCCGGAAGGGCCAGCGCCAGGGGCACCGCCGACGCCGCTCATGCGAGCGGCGGATGGTCGTAGCCGTCGTACGGCACGCCCAGGTAGGGGAACCTGCTCAGGTAGGCAGTGCCCGGAGAGGTATCGGTGAGGCCGTCGGTGATCGCGCTCACCGCGGCGTCCGGCTCGAACTTCGGGTCGACCAGATGCAGGATTGCCCCGGCGACGGCCCGCAGCTCGACCGTGACGACGTCGTCAAATACCCGGCGGCCATTGGGGAAACCGGCCAGGTCGCCGCCGAGGACGCCGAGCGGGTTAGCCTGCGACGGCGCCGTCGGTGCGATGGAAGTGTTGAGCCTGAGCATGTCCGCGAGTACAGGCCCGGTGTAGGTGGTGAACTTCTTGGCGGTGGGCAGCACGCCCTTGGGGATTCCGGTAAGAAGGACCGCCTCCAGGTCCGCCCGCGGTGTGCCGGCCGTGACGGCAGCCTGCAGGTGCGGGAAGTTCGGCTTGTAAAGGGCGGCGATCAGCCCGGCTAGCTCGGGATGCGCGACGAAGCTTGCGAACTGCTTGTCGTGGGCGGGCGGCTGGGTGTTCCAGTAGTCCTTCTTGCTCATGGGGATGATGACCTCGTTGACCAGGGGATTACCCAGCCGGGACACCTGCGTGTACGGGCCACTGCGGGTGTCGGGACCGCCCTGGTCGTCGAGGATCCCCACGCGCTGGCGGCTTGCCGTGGTCCACACCCCGATCACCGGCCGGCCATGCGCCGTGACCAGGGAAACCGGGACCTGCAGGGCGATCGAGTGCACGTTCAGGAACTTCGTCGAGTTCACGCCGGGGGCCGACGAGAAGCCGAGGGCCTTGGCGTAGACGTTCAGCTCCTGGATCGGGCGCAGGTTACCCAGGTCGAAGATCGAGCCAAGGTCGACGTAGAAGCCCTCGGCGCGCTGGCCAGCGAAGACCTTACTGCCGTCGGCCAGGGTATGAACCGCGGCCGGCGCTAGCGCGTTGCCGTAGCTCGGCGTCGACAGCGGGCCGATGTTGCATGGGGGGCAGGCGAGATGGCTGCCCAGCTGCTGGGCGCCGCTGCTGTCGATCCTCGTCACCCAGTAGAACTGCTTGCGGTTCCAGGCGCTGCTGTCGAGCGAGGTGATCGGCGCGGTGTTGTACAGGAACGTGGACGGGTCGGTGACCTCGGTGCTGAAGCTGAACTGGTAGGTGATGTCAGGCTCGGAGTTGCCATTGGTGTCTATGTGGATCTCGTACAGCACGTCGGTGCCGAACTCGTAGAAGTTCGGGCCGCCGGCTGGCTCTTGCAGCGGCACGTAGTTTGCGATGAGCGTGACGGTGTCTGGCTTGTCCGGACTGACGAATGCGTATACGTCGGTGCTGTCGGCGACTGGGTCCTTGGAGATCTCCGGCGCCTCGCGATGCGATGACATCAGGTCTTCCTCTCTTGGCGTGCCGATAATGGCGCGCGCTGCGCTAGGCGCTGACTCCGGACAGGTAGGCGGCCAGGCCGGGGTCGCGGAGGCGCGTGTGGCTGGTGCCCCGGTAGACGTCCATCTCGCCGGTGCGTGCGTCGCGTACGTGCACGATGAGCGGCTCGGCATCGGGCAGCGGCTCAGCGTGCGCGGCAGCGCCGGCGCGCTCGCGGCGGGGCGCCGGGCCGGTAGCCGCCGCCGCAGGCGCGGCCAGGGCGGTATCGGCCAGCGCGGTGATGGCAAGCCCGGCAACTCCGGCGCCAGCGGCGCCGCGTAGCAGTGAGCGACGAGAAGGCTGCGGCACTGCGGCCCTAGGCGACATGACGGTCCTTCCGCTAGGAAACTAGGCCCCGTCACTCATGCACGCAGGCCCCGCGCGGTCGTGCCGCGCAGGAGAAGCGTAGCTAGAGTGAGCGTTCGATTACGTTACGTAAGCAGAATGTCCAGCGGAGTGTCACGGCCAGGCTGGGAGCCCGGAGTTAGCGACCGCCGTCGCCACGCCACTCAGGTTCTGACAGGGCGACCGAGAGCCACTGCGGTACGCAGACGTAGAAGGCGCTGCGCAGCCTGCCCCAGGTGACGGCGCGGCCGATCATCACCAGGGCCGCGACGGTGCAGAAGGTGGCCGTCAGGCCGCCCGCCATCGGGGCCCAGCCCGTATCGTCCTGCGCCGAGCCATGGCGGATGGCTGCAAGCACGAGGGCCGCAACGGGTGCGGCATAGCCGGCTGCGAACAGCACGTAGAGCCAGCGCCGCCGGGGCCGGACAGATCGGTCGGCGACCCACCGCCCGGCGAGCAGCGTCCCGGCGATCCCGGCGGCCACTGCCAGCACGGCGATGACGCCGATTGCGTAGTAGGCGAGGGCGGCATGCTCCTGCCTGCCGTTGTCAACGATCGCCCACGCGACGATCACGGGGACCAGGCCAGGGAGCCCGCGGACAATACCGCGCAGCCTGGCCCGGGCGATGGCGCGGCGGAACTGGCGTGCCTGCTTCGGCGGCATGGCGTGGGACGGCATGGGTCATAGTATGCGAAATTGCCCGTACGCCAGGACCGTCAGTGCAGCGGCCTGACCATCGGCAGCTCGCCGTCGGCATCGATCTCGGCGCCGGGCACGAAATCGAAGCCGTGCCGCCGGTAAAGCCGGATCGCGGGCTCGTTGCCAGCCTTGACAGCCAGCATCAGCTGCCCGGCTCCCTGCGCCACGGCCCAGTCGGTGACCCGCTCGACCAGGGCGTCGCCGACTCGCTGACCGCGTGCGGCAGGTGCGACCCACATCGAGATCAGCTCGGCCGTGCCAGGATTCTCACCCGGTATCCCCGACGCCATTGCGACGGGGACGCCATCCCTCATCGCGATCAGGTTGTAAGAGCCAGGCAGATCCACGCGCGCCCGCCAGCGGTCCTCGCGGTCGCCGTCGCCCTGCCAGTCGGACAGCTTCGACCCGAACGCATCTGGTGCCTCCGCCAGCGCCGCGAGCCGCGCCTGCCGCCAGAGCGGCCAGTCGTCGGGCGTGAGCACGATGATTTCCAGCATGCTCAGATCCAGTCGGCGTACCTGGGCCAGGACAGCATCGTGTCGACGACTTCGGGCGGGCCCTGCCCGTCGGTCGTGGCCGAGAGCGTGAACCGGCCGCGGTAGAACAGCAGCGGGTCACCCGGCCTGCACTCGCCGAGCGCGGTCACCCTCGCGATCACGACGAAGTGGTCGCCCGCGTCGTGCACGTTCTCGACCGTGCAGGCCGCCCAGGCCAGGACGCCGTGCAGGATGGGAGCGCCGTTGGGCGCGGCGGTCCAGTCCACGCCGTCGAACTTGTCGGCCGCCGTCACTCCGAACTTGCGGGCAAGGTCGCCTTGGCCGGCAGCCAGAATGTTCACGCCAATGTCGCCGACCCTGGCGATCCGCGGCCAGGTGCCCGAGGTCTTGCCGGGGCAGAACAGCAAGAGCGGCGGATCCAGCGACAGGGCCGCGAATGCCTGGCAGGCGAATCCAGCCGGCTGGTCCTCGTGCATTCCGGTGATCACCGTCACGCCGGTCGCGAAGTGGCCGAGAACCTGGCGGAATCGTTGCGTATCGGGCTCGGGGCTGGACGTGTCCATGGCACCAGTCTGGCGCAGTCCTCGCTCCTGGCTCAGTGCGCCTGCCCCGCGCTGAAGACGTGCCCCCACAGGCTTACGGCCGTGGTCTCCCGGCTGACCCAGGTCGCGTCATCCACCACCTGGCCATCGGTGCCGAATTCGATGTCGAAGCCGCCCGGCGTCCGCACGTAGAACGACACCATGAGGTCGTTGGCGTGGCGGCCGAGCGTGGAGCTGACCGGGGCCTTGCGCCGGATGCACCGGTCAAGCGCACGGCCGACGTCGTCCAGCGTGGCGACCTCCACCATCAGGTGCACGATCTCGGCGGCCGGGTCCATGGGCGCGAGCGCGAGCGAGTGGTGCCGCGGGCAGCAGCCAAGGAAGCGCATCCACACCTGCCGGCCGGGACGGCCGAAGAACTCGCCGGGCATGCGCATTGAGTCACGCAGCCGGAAGCCAAGCAGGTCGGTGTAGAAGCCCAGCGTTTCCTCGTCGTCGGCGGCGGGCAAGACGACGTGGCCCATGCCCTGGTGCCCGGTGACGAACACGTTGCCGTACGGGCTGACGTGCGGTCGGCTGTCCAGCGCGGCGCCGCAGAATATCTCCAGCGCGTTGCCTGAAGGGTCCTCGACGTGCAGTAGCTGGCCGACGCGGCGGTCTGCGAGCTCGGCCTCGTCGGCCGCCTTCACCGGGACATCCGCGGCTGCAAGGACGTGGCCGACCTCGACGAGGGTAGCCTCGTCGGCCACCTCCCAGCCCGAGGCCAGCAGCCGGTCACGCTCGCCGGGAACGATCACAAGCCGGGCAGGGAAGTCATCCATCCGCAGGTAGACCGCGGAGGCGTCCGGTCCCCGGCCCTCGGACATGCCCAGGATCTTCGTGCCGAACTCGCGCCACGCGGCCGTGTCGGTCGACTCGATCCGCAGATAGCCGAGTGAGCTGATCAGGCCGGTCATCTGGCGCCTCCCGACAGGAACCGGAGCGAGAGCTCGTTGAACTCATCGAACTTCTCCAGCTGCGCCCAGTGTCCGCAGCCGCCGAACACGTGCAGCTGCGCTCGTCGTAGCTGCTTGACCGCGATCAGCGCGCCGTCAAGCGGGTTCACCCGGTCCTCCCGGCCCCAGATCAGCAGCACCTCATGCTTGACCCGGTGCGCCTCGCGCCAGAGCATGCCGTCCTCGGCGTGCTCGCCGAAGAACGACCCGCCCATGGCCACCATGGCGGCCAGCGCCTCCGGCCGGCTGGCCAGCGCGTACCGCTCGTCGATCAGCTCGTCAGTGATCAGCCGCTGGTCGTGCACCATGATCCGCAGGAACGCCTCCATCTTGGCCCGGCTCGGTCCCGGTGGCGCGCCGAACTCCATCAGCCGCCGTACGCCCTCCGTGGGGTCAGGTGCGAAGACGTTCAGGGTCAGGCCGCCAGGCCCCATCAGGACCAGCCGCCCGGTGCGCGAGGGGTAGTCCAGCGCGAACCTGATCGCCGTGCCGCCGCCGAGGGAGTTGCCGATCAGGTGCACCCGCTGCACCCCGAGCTCGTCGAGCAGCCCCGCCAGCGCCTGCGCCGCCACCGTGAAGTAATGGCCGGTCACCGGCCTGGCCGGGGTCTGGCCATAGCCGGGCATGTCCATCATCACGGTGCGGAACCGCTCGGCGATGACCGGCATGTTGCGGCCGAAGTTGCTCCACGCCGAGACGCCGGGCCCGCCGCCGTGCAGCAGCACGACAGTCCCGGCGTCCCCCGGCCCGTCGCCCCCCAGCCCCGGGGCGGTAGCTCCGGCCTCGTGGTAGTGCACCGGCAGCCCGCCGACTTCCGCGAACCGGCTGGTGGACGCCGCGTCCAGGGTGGTGACGGTCATGGCCGGCTCACAGCATCGCGTCGGCGGGCACGGGCAGCCCGAACTCGCCGCCGCCGTACATCGACAGCGCGCGCTCGGGGTCGTTGATGGCGTGCACCCGCCCGGCGTGCGCGTCCCGCCAGAACCGCTGGATCGGCGTGCCGGACTTCAGTGCCCGGCCGCCGGCGTTCTCGAACAGCCTGTCCACCGCGCGGATCGACTGGCCGGTGCCGCGCACCTGGTCACGGCGGACCCGCAGCCGCAGTTCCGTCGGGATCGGCTCCGCTGCGCGGGCAAGGCTCATGAGCTCGGTCATGTTCCGCTCAAGTGCGAGCCAGGCATCGTCGATCTCCGCCGCCGCCTCGGCCACCTTCACCTGGGCGAACGGGTCCTGCGCGGCCTTCTGCCCGGCATAGGCCGCGCGTACCCGGCCGCGGGTGTAGCTGACGAACGCGTCGTAGGCGCCGGTGGCCATGCCGATGACCGGCGCGGTGATGCTGTAGGGGAACACCGACCCGTACGGCAGCCGGAAGATGGGCCCGTGGTTGAGCTCCTGGCCGGGCACGACCAGCTTGGAAACGTCGATGAAGCTCAGCGAGCGGTACTCGGGGACGAAGACGTCATCGACAAGGATGTCGTTGCTGCCGGTCCCGCGCAGGCCGACGGTGTCCCAGACGTCCTCGATCGCGTAGTCCGACCGCGGCAGCAAGAACGTGCGGAAGTCGACTGGCCTGTTGTCCGCGTCGGTCACGATCTGGCCGAGGAACACCCAGCTGGCGTGATCGCAGCCAGACGAGAAGCTCCACCGCCCGCTGACCTGATGGCCGCCCTCGACCTGGCAGGCCTTGCCGGTCGGCGCGTAAGACGAGGAGATCCTGGCGGCCGAGTCGCGCCCCCAGACGTCCTGCTGAGCCCGCGGCGTGAACAGGCCGAGGTGCCAGGGATGCACGCCGAGCACGGAGGCGACCCAGCCAGTGGAGCCACAGGCGCTGGCGATGAGCCGCACCGCGGTGTAGAAGGCGAGCGGATCAGCCTCCAGGCCGCCGAAGGCGGCGGGCTGGAGCAGCCGGAAGAAGCCCGTTTCCTCCAGAGCCTTGATCGACTCGGCCGGGATCGCGCGCGCATCCTCGGTTTCCTGGGCGCGATCTCGCAGCACTGGCAAGAGCTCGCGTACCCCGGCGATGACCTCGTGACCGGCGATCTGCGCCACTGACGGCAACCTCCTATACCCCTAGACTAGAACATGTTCTAGTCTAGGGGTAGCTGCCTGGGAGGAGCGCATGAACGACCGGAGCGGAGTGCGGAGCATCGACGCCGGTGCCCCGCCGGCCAGGTTCGCCCGCGGCTGGCACTGCCTGGGGCTGGCCGCGCCGTTCCGCGATGGCAGCCCGCACGCGGTCGAGGCGTTCGGAACCAAGCTGGTCGTCTTCGCCGACAGCCAGGGCGATCTGCACGTGCTGGACTCGTACTGCCGGCACATGGGCGGTGACCTGAGCCGCGGCACGGTCAAGGGCGACTCGATCGCGTGCCCGTTCCACGACTGGCACTGGGGCGCCGACGGCAAGTGCAGCAAGATCCCGTACTCCCGGCGGATACCGCCCACCGCGCGGACCAGGTCCTGGCTGACCCTGGAGCAGAACCAGCAGCTGTTCGTCTGGCACGACCCGCAGGGCAGCCTGCCGCCGCCGGACGTGACCATCCCGCGGATCGACGGCGCCTACTCGGGCGACTGGTCGAGCTGGACCTGGGACAGCCTGCAGGTAAACGCCAACTGCCGCGAGGTCATCGACAACGTGGTGGACATGGCGCACTTCTTCTACATCCACTTCGCGTTCCCTACCTACTTCAGGAACGTCTTCGAGGGCCACATCGCCTCGCAGTACCTGGACACCAAGTCCAGGCCCGATATCGACGCCGAGGCGGCGCAGGCGGCGCAAGCCCGCGGCAGGCAGCCGGGGAACGGGGCAGACGGCGCGGGCAGCCAGATCGGGCTGCACTCCGAGGCCGCGTACTACGGTCCTTCTTACATGATCGACTATCTGAGCTACGACTACCACGGCGTGCCCATGGACGCCGTGCTGATCAACTGCCACTACCCGGTCACGCCGGAGAAGTTCGTGCTGCAGTGGGGCGTCATCGTCAAGAAGCTGCCTGGCCTGTCGGCCGAGCAGGCCGACAAGGTGGCGCTCAAGTTCGCCAAGTTCGTCGGCCTGGGCTTCGAGCAGGACGTGGAGATCTGGACGCACAAGAGCCGGATCGACAACCCGCTGCTGTGCGCCGACGACGGCCCGGTTTACCAGCTGCGGCGCTGGTATGAGCAGTTCTATCTGGACGTGGCCGACATCCCGGCCGACATGGTGGCCAGGCACGAGTTCGAGGTCGACACCACCCGCGCGGTGCAGGCGTGGGAGGCCGAGGTCGCGGCCAACCTGGCCAGGATGGGGACTGAGCCGGCGTGACCGCCGTGGTCAGGCAAGACGAGCGCCAGTCGCGCTACTGCGAGGTGGAGTGCGCGGCCTGCGGCGCGGTCGTGAGGGCGGCGAAGTTCAGCGTCCAGCACACCAGCGTGCAGTGGGACGCGGCGGCGGTGGCCCGGTGCGCCGAGTTCGAGCGCCGCACGGCGCTCGGCGAGCAGACACCGCTGATCGAGCGCTGCGCCAGCATGCGGGAGAGCATCGAGGCCGCCGCGCTGAGCGGCCGGCTCCCGGTCGCGCCCCCCTGGCTGACGGGCCCATGAGGCCAGCCCAGTGAGGCCAGCCCGGTGAGGCCAGCACCGTGAGCCCTGCCCGCGCTTACCACCAGCTCCGGGTGGAGTCGGTGATCAGCGAGGCCGCAGATGCCTGCTCGCTGGTCTTCGACATTCCGCCGGAACTGACGAGCACGTTCGCCTACCAGCCGGGCCAGTTCCTCACCCTGCGGATCCCAAGCGACCGCGACGGCTCGGTCGCGCGCTGTTACTCGCTGTGCAGCTCGCCGCTGACCGGGGACAAGCATGCGGTCACGGTCAAGCGGACGCCCGGCGGCTACGCCTCGCACTGGATCGCCGACAACGCCAGGCCGGGCATGGTGCTGGACGTGCTGCCGCCCGCGGGCACGTTCACGCCGGCGTCACTGGACGGCGACTTTCTCCTGCTGGCGGCCGGCAGCGGGATTACCCCGGTCATGTCGATCCTGAAATCGGCACTGGCCGGCGGGCTGGGCCGCGTCGTGCTCGTCTATGCCAACCGGGACGAGGACTCGATTATTTTCGGAACGGGCTTGCGCGAGCTAGCCGCCTCCGCCGGGCCGCGGCTGCTCGTGGTGCACTGGCTTGACTCGGTCCAGGGCACGCCCACCTCGGAGGGGCTGCAGCCGCTGCTGCGCCCTTTTGCCGGATACCAGATCTTCGCCTGCGGGCCCGATCCGTATCTCGGCGTGGTCAGGGACGCTGCCGCCGCGCTCGGCGTGCCGCCGCGGGCGGTGCGGGTGGAGCGGTTCCTGTCGCTGCAGGACAATCCGTTCGAGTCGCCGGTGCCCGCCGAGGGCGGCACCGACGCGACGCTACAGGTGACGCTGGATGGCCAGACCCGGTCGCTGCCCTGGCCAGCCGGGACGCGGATGCTCGACGTCCTGATCGACGCCGAGCTGGACCCGCCCTACTCCTGCCGGGAGGGGATCTGCGGTGCGTGCGCGTGCCAGCTGGTGTCGGGCGAGGTGGAGATGGCGCACAACGAGGTCCTCGA
>DASPWG010000045.1:0-3761 GCA_035621915.1 Streptosporangiaceae bacterium | reverse complement strand
CAGGTCCGTGCCGGGAGTCAACGGGTAGCCGGGAGCCGCCAGGGTCAGTCCTGTCACGGACGGGAGGTACAGGTATGAGGCCCCCAGGGTGACGGGGCCAGGGACAAAGCCGCTGGGGATGAGGCCGTGGGGCCCCTGGCTGAACAGCACGACGCTGCCGGCCACCCTGGGGGACAGCAACAGCGTGCCGGCCAGCGGCGCGACGATGGCCGTCTTGAGGGGCTCGTCCGACTGCGCCAGCCTCACGTCGTCGATCGGCTCGCTGGGTACCCAGATGGTCGGGTCGCCTTCGATCAGGAGATTGTTGTACACGGAACACCTCATCAGGTTGTGTCGGTTGGGGTGGGTGGTGTCATGCCGAGCCGTGCGCCCATCGTTGCCGCCTCAGTGCGGTTCCGGACGCCGAGCTTGCCGAGAATGCGAGACACGTGCACGGCGACCGTGCGGTCGCTGATGAACAGGGCCCGCGCGATCTGGCGGTTACTGTCCCCGCGCCCGAGGAGTGCTAGCACCTCAGCCTCACGACCTGTCAGGTCAAACCGAGCACCGGCCGGCGCGGAGCTGGCGTTCTGGCCGGGCTGTCCCGTCAGCCTCGCGCGGCGGGCCAGCTCAGCCGCCAGGGACAACAGCGGGGCCGCTGCTAGCTCGCCGGCCAGGGTCTCGCAGGCGGCCAGGGCGCGGTCGGCCTGCTCACGCCGGCCTGCCCTGGTGGCGGCCTCCGCCTCCCGCAGTCGCGCATAGGCCTCCCGGTACGGCTGGCCGGCCCGCTGCCACGCCTCGGCGACGGCCCGCCAGGAGGCCCTGTCGTCGGTACCGAGCTGGCGAGCATGCTCGGCCGCCACCAGGGTCCCGAACGCGGTGACCTCCGGCCGGTCTACATGCTGGCGGACGATGACCCCGGACCTGTCGGCGAACGTAGCAGCCAGCGGCTCCCACGTGGCTGCCAGGTCACGAGGCCGGGCCGAGGAAGGCAGCGAGGCCAGGTCGGCGGACGCCCTGGCACCCGCGGCGAGCAGCCGGATCTCCTCCTCGGCCAGTGCAGCGTCCTCGAGCGCAGCTAGCCCTTCCGTCACCTCATCGGTCGCGGCAGCGAGGTCACCCGCGTTCAGTGCCTGCTCTGCCAGGCAGGCGCGCAGCGGCCCGACGAGCCGGGGGTCCTCGGGAGACTTCACCAGCGCAGCCGCGAGTTCTGCCGCCCGTTCGCGGTCGCCCCGACCGACGGCCAGCTCAAGCTGCAGGAGCTGCAGGTATCTGGTGACGCTCGCCGTCGACTCGCCGACTAGCTCATTCAGTAGCTCGTCGGCCTCGGCCCACCGTCCCGTCGACGTGAGCACAGCCGCGGTGTTGTTGTCGAGGACCCAGGTCAGCGCCGGCGGCGCGTCCAGCGCGCGGACGGCCTGCCTGCCCTTGCGCGCCACCTCGAGTGCCTCGCCGAAGCGGCCTGCGTTGCCGAGCAGGTACACGTGGTTGGCTGCTGACCTGACGATGTCCTCGATGCTGCCGGCCCGTTGTGCGAGGGTAAGGGACGTGCGCAGCGCCGCCAGCCCGGCGTCCAGATCGCCGGCCTGGGCCCTGATGATGCCCAGCGTCGCAAGGCCGTGGGCGTGCTCGGCGACGGCCCCGGCCTGCTGGGCCACCTCGATAGCGCGCACCGCCAGCGGCAGCGCCTCGTCGAACTCGCCGAGCAGCATCCGCCAGGTCGACAGGGCGGCGAGAACGCGGGCTTGCAGAGTGGATGGCTGCTCGGGATCGAGTAGCGCGACGGCCTGCTCCGCAGCCTCGACTGCGGCCCTTGGGTCGCCGGACTCCCAACGGTAGCGACCGAGCCGCTCCAGCAGCCTGGCTCTATCACCACGGGCAGCGTCGGCCCTGGCTAACGCGTCTGCGGCCCATATCGCGGCGCGGTCCGGGTCCCGGGCCCAGCTGGCCGCCTGGGCGGCCTCCTCCAGCAGTCCCTGGTCCGCTTCTGGCAGCCACCGCATCAGCTGGACGGCCAGGCCATAGTGACGGTAGGCCTCCGGATAAGCGCGCGCCGAGACCGCCTCCCGTGCTGCCGTGACCGCCGCGACCGCCGCGCGGTCCTGGCAGTCGGCCAGATGCCAGTGCTGGGCGATGGCGCCGGGGTCGGCGCCTGGCCCCGCCGACAGCGCATCGGCAAGCTGGCGGTGCAGGCGCCGTCGCTCGCCTGGCAGCAGCTGACCGTAAAGCACCAGCCGGACCAGTGCGTGCGGGAAGGCGTACGCATCAGCGGTCGTGGTCAGCAGGCCCGCTGCGACGGCCTCCCGCACGCAGCCGAGCAGGCGTCTTTCCGGAAGCTGAACTGTCGCGACCAGGAGCTCGTGCGACATGCCGCCATCGGCTACCGAGAGCTGGTCGACCAGAGCGCGGGCCGCCGACGACAAACCGGAGGCCCTTGCCAGTACCGCATCACTGATTGACGCGGGCGGCCGGTCAGAGCCAGCGATCGCAAGCTCCTTGGCAAATAACGGGTTGCCTTCGGCTGCGGAGATCACTGCCGCCACCCGGTCTCGGCTGGCATCGGCCGGGATCAGGTCCGCCACGACCTCGGCGATCTCGCTGTCGGCCAGCCGAGTTAGCCGTAGCCGCGTCACTCTAGGGCGGCGCTCCAGCTCGGCCAGCCAACGCATTGCGCCGCTGCCGACGTCTTCCTCACGCAATGTCACGATCACCAGTACCGGCTCCTCGCGCAGCCTGACCGCGAGGAAGGCGAGCAGTTCACGGGAGGACTCGTCGGCCCAGTGCACGTCTTCCAGGACAAGCAGCAACGGTGCCTGGGCTGCCAGCTCGGCCAGTACTCCGAGTACGCGCACGAACAGCCGATGCCGCTGCGTGAGCACGTCGCTCGCGCTATCGGGGGCGAGCAGCCATTCTGCATGATCACGCAGTGCGTCGACAAACGGCCCGAAAGCGAGCGCAGCCCCCGCCAGCGGTGCGGACTCGCCGGTCCTTACCTGCGCGGGGGCCGCGGACACCGCCTGCGCACACAGCTCCTCGACGAGACGGGTCTTGCCGATGCCTGCTGGGCCCGAGATGACGAGCATCCACGAATCGCCCGCAGCCGCACGCGCATAGCAGCTCAAGGCGCTCGTCAGCTCAGCCGCCCGGCCGACGATCGCCGCCACTTCTGTCACAAGACGAAGTGTCCACGGCCGAGCGAACTGTGTCGATACCGAGCACCGGCGATCGGATGGCCAAGCCGCCTAGTCAATTCCCGCAGGTCCGAATACGTCTTTCTGGCGATGTGACGGCTCGGGCCCTGTCGCAGTGTGAATGGCAGCACTGGCAAGACCGCCGGCCCAAGTCACCGCCGACTGCAGTCAGGCGACGAACAGGAGAACGGACATGCACAAGCGTCCAGACCAGGCCGGCCAGCCCGGCCGGCAGCCGAGGGGCCGAGCCGCGTGCATACGCCTGGTCTCGATCTCGGGAGCACTCCTCGCGGCCGTCGCGATCGCCGGCTGCCATCACGCCCAGGCAATCCCGGTACCCGGACCGGCACCGACGAACACAGCCGGGCCGACCCCGCCGCCGGACCCGACCTCGGCCAATACGCCGTGCACTCCATGGTCAGGCCTGTCCTACCTGACCGACGCATACGTCGACATGGGGCAGCTGGCCGGTGATGAGGGCACATACGGGATCGGCAGCGAGCAGGTCAACAGCGACCAGCTGGGTGTCAACGCCGACCAGGCCGGTCTCACGCAGTACTTCCAGGAACTGCCAACCGCCTACGGCGAGGC
>DASPWG010000044.1:0-6011 GCA_035621915.1 Streptosporangiaceae bacterium | reverse complement strand
GTGTCAAGCAGCAGGTCGAGGGCCACCCGCTGCTCGGCGCTCCGGCCGCGCAGCCCGAAGGCCTCCCGGTCGCCCCGTACCAGCTTCACCGACTTATCCGGCAGCACCCGGCCGAGCGCGCTGCCCGCCCCGGTCACGCCCGAGATCATCACCAGGCCGGTATGGCAGGGCAGGTCGCGGGCGGCGGGCAGGTCCAGCCGGCCAACGTCATACAGCTCGTCGATCTCCGCAGTCGTCACGTCCAGCTCGGCCATCCCGGTCCAGCCCGAGTCGGGCGGCAGCTCCGCCCGGTACTCCTGCGCGGTCAGGCCGACGGACGCGGCCTTCACCCGCAGCGGCAGGTCCTTGCTGACCAGGACTACGCTCTCGCCCTCGGCCGCCAGGCTGCACGCGACCGACAGGATGCGTGTGTCGTTGTCACCGAGCCGGAATCCAGCAGGCAGCACGCCGGGGTCGGAGTGGTTCAGCTCTACCCTGACGCTTCCGCCGGACTCCCCGATCGGGATGTCGGCATCCAGGCGGCCGTGATCGACCCTGAGGTCATCGAGGTAACGGAGCGCCTGGCGGGCGAAATAGCCGAGCTCGGGATGGTGCCGCTTGGCCTCAAGCTCGGTGATGACGACGACAGGGAGCACCACCCGGTGCTCGGCGAACCGGCCGATCGCGGCCGGGTCCGCCAGCAGGACGCTCGTGTCGAGAACGTAGGTACGGCGCGGCGGGCTGGCGCTCCGCCGTACGCGCCGCGCGGACGTGGCTGACTGGACGGAAGGTGCTGACTGTACTGTTCGGCGGGCTGAGGAACTGGCCACTCGCTCTCCCCTGGGTGCCGAGCGGGCACCGCGGTCGGACACAGACGTGTCGGAGGGACCGGGTCCGGCCAGCGACGGGCCGGACGCCGGCCCTTCGCTCATCTCGCCTGCGCACCAGGACGCGAAGCTCGAGGATTTCGAGGGCCTTCCCGGCGGGCGGCTAGGCACCGCCCGTCACAACTGACCGTACCTAAGCAAGGTCAACATCGGAAGTACCGTAACGAGCTGTTCACGCGCCAAAGCGGCGGTGCCGGGCGCCGTAGGACCGCAGCGCGCGCAGGAAATCGACTCGCCGGAAGGCCGGCCAGTAGGCGTCGCAGAAATAGAACTCCGAGTGCGCGCTCTGCCAGAGCAGGAAGCCGCCGAGCCGCTGCTCGCCCGAAGTGCGTATGACCAGGTCCGGGTCCGGCTGGCCCGCCGTGTACAAGTGCTCGGCGATGTGCTCCACGTCGAGGATCTCAGCCAGCTCCTCGATGGTGGTCCCGCGGGTGGCGTGCTCCTGCAGCAGCGAGCGGACCGCGTCGGCGATCTCGCGCCGGCCACCGTAGCCGACGGCCACGTTCACCAGCAGGCCGGGGCGGCCGGCAGTGGCCTCGGCCGCGTCCTTCAGGACCTGGGCCGTGTCTGACGGCAGCAGGTCCAGCGCCCCGACTGGCTTGACGTGCCAGCCTTCTGCCACGAGCTCCCTGACGGTGCCCTCGATGATCCGCAGCAATGGCTCGAGCTCGCTTGCCGGCCTGGCCAGGTTGTCGGTCGACAGCAGCCACAGCGTGACTACCTCGACGCCGGTGTCCTGGCACCAGCCGAGTAGCTCGAAGATCTTGTCGGCACCGGCCTGGTGACCGCTGCTGACGTCGGACAGCCCTGCCGACCTGGCCCAGCGACGATTACCGTCGCACATCACCCCAACGTGCCTGGGGATCGCCTGAGGCAAGAGCGCCGCTTCGAGTCTGCGCTCGTAGAGCCGGTAGGCGAGACCGCGCATTCGCATCCGGCACCCTTCCTCGCTGCCGCCACGGCGGCGTGCTGGCACCGCCCGGCTTCTCGGCTGACTGGCTGGCGGCGAGTTCCGTCCCGGCGCAAACGCCGCCATCCGGCTCTATAAGAACCGTATCCAAGAATGCCACCAGTTCCGCAGAAGTCAGGACAGCGCGTACGCCGATGCCACCCGCGCCCCAGGCCTCGATGACAGCGCGCCTGGTTAGCCGCCATCGCCCCTGACCTGCTGCAGAGTCCCTGGCGACCGGCCACGGGTGCTGGCCTGGCAGGCCGTGCTGCGGCTGAGGCGGGTACTGGCCGATCGGTCCGTGGTGACCGGGCAGCCCGTGCTGGCCATGCGTCCCGTGCTGATCGGGCCCCCGGTGCCGTGCCAGCGGGTGCTGGCCGGCCTGGGCATGCGGGCCGTGCAGGTGCGGGAGACCTTGCCCATGCGCCCCGGTGCCGGCGCAGTCGCCCAGCCAGATGGCACTCGAGCGCAGCACGCACCGAAGTTCACCGGTGCCCGGCAGGTCCGTCCGGTCCCTGGACCGCAGCGAGAAGTACTCGGTCTCACCAGGCAGGTAGCCCGCCAGGTGATGCCCGGAGCCGGAGCCCCCGGCCGGCGCGGCGGCGACCTCGGGGCCAGGGAAGCGGTCGTCGGGATCCGGCCAGGCGCTGGCCTGCTCCGGGTCGAGCCGCGCCTGGCTTACCCAGTCGGCTAGCTCGGCAAGCTGATGACCGCACCGCTGCCCGACGGCCGCGAACGGAACCGAGTCCCTGGCCAGTCTGAGCGTGATCTCGTAGGGCCGCCCCGCGCGATCACGGCAGGCGACAGGTGTGACGGACAGCACAGATCCATCGACGCAGCGTAGCTCCCCCATAACGGAACGTTAACATCTTGCCGGCTGAAAGCGGCACCCCCACGCCGTCGCACATCACGCCACATCGCCGCGGAGCGCTGGCCGGACTAGTCCGGCCAGCGCTCACGGGTCATGGAATGCGGCGACAGAGCCGGCGAACGGCGGGCGGCTAGTCTGCACCGAGGGCGCGGGCCACGCGGCGGTGCGCCTCCCAGATCTCCTCGGGCAGGCCGTCGAACTTGGCCAGGTGCTGCTCCCGGTGAGCCATCTCGGCCCGCCACCGGTCAGCATCGATGGACAGGATCTCGTCGAGGTCCTCTGGCGTGATGTCCACGCCGTCCAGGTCAAGCTCCTCCTTGGTCGGCACGATGCCGACCGGCGTCTGCTCGCCCTGGACCGACCCGTCCTTGAGCCTCATCAGCCACAGCAGCGGGCGCAGGTTCTCCCGGTACCCCGGCCACAGGAAGTGGCCGTCGCTGGGGTCCCGCTGGAACCAGTTGACGTGCGCGAAGATCGGCCGGTCAGCGGCCGCCCCGATGATGTTCAGCCAGTGCGCCGCGTAGGCGCCCTCGGGGTAGGACATGAACGGCCGCATCGACATGGGGTCGTAGCGCAGCTGGCCGTCCACGCCCTCCGCGGCAAAGGTGGCCTCCGCCCCGAGCGTGAGGCCGTCATAGACGCCCTCGGCGAGGTCGGTGATGGCGCGGATGAGCGGCTCGCGATCACGGGTCCGGCCGCCGAAGATGATGGCGTCGATCGGCACGCCCTTGCTGTTCTCGAAGTCCGCGGCAATGTTGGGCACCTTGGTCAGCGACGTCGTGAAGCGGCTGTTGGGGTGCGCCCACGGCTTGTCCTCGTCGGCGGCAGGCCGCCCGGCGATCAGCTGACCCGTCCAGTCCCGCCAGCCGGTCACGTCGGCAGGCGGCTGCGGGGTCCGTCCCTCCCACCAGACCTCGCCGGTGTCCTCGTTATAGGCAACGTTGGTGAACAGCACGCCGGTGCCGGGCGCGACCGAGTCAAGAGCCGTCGGGTTGGTCACCTCGTTGGTGTCCTTGGCGACGCCGAAGACGCCAAACTCGGGGTTAATCGCGTAGATCTTGCCGTCCGCTGGATCGACGCGCAGCCACGCGATGTCGTCGCCGTAGAACGTGACGTAGTAACGGTCGCCCAGGCTGTCCGGCGCTTCCATCATGGCCAGGTTGGTCTTGCCGGATGCGCTGGGGAAGCCGCCGCAGATGTGCCAGGTGCGGCCTGTCTGCTTGTCAGTGATGCCGATGAGCATGAACTGCTCGGCAAGGAACTCCCCGGAGGCCCACCCGTCGTAGGACGCCTGCCGCAGCCCGTGCGCGATCTTGCCGAGCAGCGCGTTGCCGCCGTAGGACGACCCGTAGTGCAGGATGGTCCGCTCGTCGGCCAGGGTAACGAAGTAACGCTCGTCGTCCGGCGTGCCCTGGCCGAGGTTCTCCAGGTCGCCGGTGACGTGCACGCCGCGGACGAAGCGGTCCGGCTCGGCGAGGTTGTTGACGTGCTCGACACCGCAGCGCGCCATCCTGATCATGTGCAGCGCGACCGTGCGGTGGTCGGTCAGCTCCACGCCGGCCGCATAAGGCTCGAGCGGCGATCCGGGCGGGGCCATGAGGTAGGGAATGACGTACATGGTCTTGCCATCGGAGGCGTCGCGCATGCGCTCCTCGAGCAGCGGGCGCATCTCGCTGGCCGGACGCCAGTTGTTGTACACGCCCTTGTCCGCGGGATTCGCGGTGGCGACGATCGTGCGCTCCTCTGAGCGGGCCGTGTCCTTGACGTAGCTGCGGGCGTAGTACCGGCCCTCGCCTGCCGGGAAGATCTCGCCGTCCGCCAGCGACTCGCGCAGCAGCCGCGCGTCGTCAGCCGCGCCGACTACCTCGATCCGGCTGGCACCGGTCAGCTCGGCCCAGTGCCGCACGAACTCGCGCACATAGGGGTTCTTCAGTCCGGCATCGTCGAGCCTTGCCTCAAGGTCGCCCAGGTCAGTCCGCATTTTCATCACGCCACCGTCGTCCATGCGATCGTCTGCCATGTTGCACTGGCCAACGCATAGACGATAGACGCCAGCGCTCTCGCCTCGTACGCCACGGCTGGTCCTCCTCAAGGGCTTCGCGGGTAACACCGCTGCGGGGGTAGCCCTGCCACGCAAGGCGGATTCGCCCTGTGCTGCGGGATTGGGGGAGTGTACCCCCAGATGACCGGGTCAACTCGGTACGGTCCCTGTGAAATGTAAGCAGCACGGCGTCCCGCGACCTGGCCGGCAACTACAGCCAGGAACCCGTCGGTGACTGAGCCGAACCGCCGCGCGCGCAACGAAACGGGTCGCGGGGTGCACGACCCGTTTCGTGGTAACTACGGTCGGAACGCAACGCCGACGCGGGCATCCTGCGTCAGGTGGCGCGGCGGGATGGCTTACAAGCCCGGGCCCTCGCCTCTGACCTGCTCAACCTTGCGCAGGGCGGCCCGCAGGTCGGCCAGCCAGCTGTCCTGGTGCTGGCCGACCAGGCGCACACACCACGCCAGCGCATCGCTGCGGCTGCGCGCGACGCCGGCGTCCACCAGGGTGTCGAGCACGAGTCGCTCCTGCTGCCGCAGCCGGGTCATGACCGGGACCGAGAACGTGGTGAACATCACCCTGTGGCTGCCTACCTGCACGCCCCAGGACACCTTCCGGCCGAACTTGTGCTCGGCCTCGCGCGCAATCCCGATCCGGTGGTCGCGCGTCTCCTCGCGGAACCGCCGGCTCCTGCCCTCGGCGGCAGCGGCGGCCTCCGCATCCGTGGCGCCGTCAGCCACCTCGGGGTCAGCAAGCGTGCCGACGACCGTGATCTCCTCGCGGTCGATCCTCACCTCTGGCGGCTCGGTGAACCAGTCACCGGGAAGGCGGCCGACGAACCAGCCGCGCAGCTTCTCCTCCGCCGCGCTGCCCCCGCCTGCCGCACCAGCCGCGCTTCCGCCCGCGCCACTGGCCCCGCTGCCCCCGCCTGCCGCGCTGCCGCCCGCGCCGCTGGCCCCGCCAGCGCCGCCCGCCTGCTCCGGCCCATCCTGTGCACTCGTAGTCATGTAATGATGATTACACTTACCTCGCCATGTCGCAAGTACCTGGCCGGCCATCCGGCGGCCCAGGTGGCTGGATGCCATGCCGGGTCGACTGGCCGAGCAGGAGCGGAACCTCGCAAAGTTGCGGCGGCGCAAATCGCCAGAGGCGGGCGTCAGCCGGAGAACTCGGCGGCTACGGCGGCCGCCACCCGCGGGTACACCTGGATCGCGCCCGCGAAACCGCCGCCGAAAACCGCCGGCACGATCTGCACGTCCATGCCCGGCTCGGGCGCCTGCT
>DASPWG010000043.1:0-22264 GCA_035621915.1 Streptosporangiaceae bacterium | reverse complement strand
CAGCCCGAGGAAGACAGACGACGAGCTTACCGAGGACAGCCTGCAGGAACTGCAGGCACGGCGGATGGACAAGTCCTCGACGGCGATCGACATCGATCCCGATGACATTGCAGAGTCGCTTGAGCTGCCTGGGGCTGACCTGTCCAACGAGGAGCTCTCGTTCCGGGTGATCCCCCGGCAGGCTGACGAGTTCACCTGCTCGAGTTGCTTCCTCGTGCATCACCGCAGCCAGCTTGCCGACACTAGGGGCGGCCAGTTGGTCTGCCGGGAGTGCGCGGCCTGACCTGCATCACGCAGGAATGGACGCGAGTGATTTGCAAGTGACGGAGTTCGGCGTGCCGTCGGGCCGCTACTCCGCCGGGCCGGGCCGCTAGCAGCGGCCGGCGGCTCCGGTGCGCCTGCGGCGAGCCCGATCGCCGCCAGCGGGGGACAGGGGAGCAATTTAACGAGAGGCGGGCCCGCGTCGGCCAGCCGAGCGCAGTCGCGAGATGATGACCGCGGCCGCGCCAAGAGCCAGGCCAGCAGGCCGCCGCCAGAGCATTCCCGCAAGCCGCGGCCGTGCGGTGCGGGGCACAGCCACGAACCTGCGGACGGCGTCGGCCGCGCCGAGAGCGGCCAGCAAGCCAGCCAGCATCAGCGCCCAGGGCGAGGCAGAGCCGACGCCGGCCAGCAGCACGACCGCCGCTATAGCCACCGCGACAAGCCAGCCGGACGCGGCGATGCCAGCCGCCACCCGGGCCAGCGCCGCCTCATAATTGCCGCGGAACACGCTGCTGCCCGGCGAGCGCCTTACCGCCTCGATAAAGTGACCAGCCGCGCCGGCCGGATCGCGCCTCCGCAGGCTGATCAGGCCGAGCTCGTTGACGGCGCCCACGTTCGCCGGGTCGATGGCCAGCGCCGCGCGCTGACTGGCAGCGGCCTCTTCCAGGTCACCCTCGCCGAGCGCGACCTTTCCCGCGACGACATGGACCTCGGCCTCCTCCGGCGCGAGGGCCAGCGCTGCGGCACGGGCCTCGCGCGCGAGTACAGTGTCCCCGGCGGCGAGGGCGGCCTGTGCAAGGCAGACATGCGACCGCCAGAACTGCGGGGCGAGCTCGCGTGCCCGGCTGGCCGCAGCCACGGCGTCGGCGGGCCGGCCGAGGTCGATCAGCGCCATGCCGGCCAGCCGGTACGGCCAGTCGTCCGCCGGGTCGGCGGCGCTGGCCCGGCGTGCCGCGCGCACCGCCGCGCCGGGACTGCCGTTCCCGAGCTGCGCGCGCGCCAGCAGGCACCAGGCCCTGCCGTCATGAGGGGACGCCGCCACCGTCGCGGTGAGCGCGCGGATCGCCTCGGCGAACCGGCCAAGCTCGATCATCGTGCTCGCGCGGCTGACGTCGGCGCTGCTTGCGGCCGTCATCTGCGCCGGGAGGCGCGCCGGAGGCTCACAGCAGCTTCCGCTTCTTCAGGTACGCGGCCAGGTCGTCGTAGGCGCCACCCTCGTTAGCGAACTCTGCGACGTTCCTTGCCGACTCGAACCACGGGCCAAGCGAGGGCCTGACCTGGCCTATCGCCGTCATCAGGTCGTCCTGGCCAATCATCTTGACCTGGCCGGACCTGGCCGAGTCCAGCAGCGCCAGCTCCGCTGCGGACTCGCATACGTGCGCGATGTCGGCCGCCGAGTAGCCGTCGGTCATTGCCGCGAGCCTGGCCAGCTGGATCCCGGCGACCGGGCGGCCGGCCAGGTGATAGCGGAATACCGCCTCCCTGGCGGGCTCGTCCGGCGGCAGCACCAGCAGGGTCCGGTCGAACCGGCCTGGCCTGCGCAGCGCGCTGTCCACGTCCCAGGGATGGTTCGTGGCCGCCAGCACGAAGACGCCGTCGTTGGAGCCAGCGACGCCGTCCAGTTCCAGCAGCAGCTGGTTGACCGTACTGCGCAGCGGCGCGTTCCTCAGCTGGCTGCGCCGCTGGGCGATCGCATCGACCTCGTCCAGGAACAGCACGCACGGTTGCTGGCCGCGGGCGGTCGCGAATATCTCCCTGATGTTGCGCTCGCTTGACCCAAGGAACATGTCCACGATGTCGGCGAACGAGACCGCGATGAAACGGGCGCCAAGCTCCCCGGCCAGCGCCTTGGCGATGAAGGTCTTGCCGCATCCCGGCGGGCCGTAAAGCAGCAGCCCGCCGCGCAGGCTCTTGCCATACAGCCTGCGCAGCTCGGGGTTGCGCATAGGCGCCAGGAACGCGGCTTCCAGTCTGGCCTTGACCTCCGCCATCCCGGCCACGTCGGCCAGCCGCAGGCCCGGCCGCTCGGCATCGTAGGCCCGCTCATCGGGCTGCTGAGGCTCGGCGGTCCCGTCAGGCGCAATGAACATTGGCGGCAGCATGTCCCCGAGGTCGGCTTCGGCCTTATCCCAGTCGAACCCGCGCTCCACGGCCTCCTGAGCGGCGGGCTGATCCGCGTCGGCCTGCTCACCGCGCGGGCCAAGCCCGGCCAGCATGCCCAGCGCCGCGGCGTTGGCCGGGTCGGCCTGGAGCACCACCCCGAGGTGGCTCACGGCCTCATCGCGCAGGCCGGCTGCCATCAGCTGGCTGGCTAGGTGGAGCCGGAGGCCGCTGTCCTCGGGCAGCGCGGCAACCGCTTTGCGCAGGCTCGCGATCACGGCAGGCTCAGCTTCCATCCACCACCCCGGTGACTGTTCGTCCGTTTCACTAGAGTTTACGTGGATTGACCACGAGAGCGGGCGGTTGCCGGCGCCGGGAACGGGCGGCCGCGGCTGTCAGATCGACTCGAGCCTGGCGATGCAGTCTGGGTCGCCGCAGGTCCGGCCGGAGCCGAGGCAGACGCTGCCGCATGAGCAGCGCGCCGCGCGGCTGGCCAGCCAGGCCGAATGATCGGTGAGCACGATGCTGCCGTCGGACATGGTTACGCTGTAGACCCGCCTGATCGTGCCGCCCGGCAAGGCGACGTACTCGCGCGGGATCAGCTCCATACCTCTAGTGTGCGCGCTGCGGCGACGCGGTCTGGCCGGTCCCGGCAAACGTGGCCGCTCCGGCATCCTGCCGCTCTGGCACCCCGGCCACGGCGGTAAAGTCACGGGCGTGACTGGGGACAATGACGCGATCATGACTGATGAGAACGACTACCGGGTGACGGTCCGGCTGCATCAGCCAGGCCAGGCCGAGCCCGCGCTGAAATCGGTCGGCGGGCACAAGGTCGAGGCCGAGGTACACAACGCGCTCGGCGGCAGGGTGGTCGTGGGCTCCGATGGCGCCGGCGGGCTATTCCTTTACACCCACACGAAGGACGCGTCCGCCGCCGCCCGCCAGTCCGTCAGTGAACTGCTGACGCGGCAGGGCATCGGGGCTGACTTCAGCGTCCAGCGCTGGCATCCGGTCGAGGAGGAATGGGAGCCGGCCGACGTCCCGCTGCCGCAGACGCCCGCCGCGGTCGAGCAGGAGCGGGAGCGGCTCGACGCCGAGGACACCAGGGAGTCCCTGGCGGCCAAGCACGCGCTGTTCGAGGTGCGGGTGCAGGTGCCTTCGCACCGCGACTCGGTGGCACTGGCCGGGCGGCTGGCGTCCGAGGGCTACTCGGTCGTCCGCCGGTGGCGGTTCCTGGTCGTCGGGGCGAACAATCCTGACCAGGCAGCGGAGTTTGCCGCCGCCATTCGCGCGGAGGCACCGGCGGGCTCGGTGATCAGCACCGAGGAAGTCGGCCCGATCGCCCCGTTCACGGCCTGGGAGATCGCGGCGGACTCGGGCCTGTAGCGCGGCGCCGGTAAGCCGCGGCAGCGGCTATCCGCTGCCGGCGTTGTCCTCGCGACTTTCGTGCCGCCACCCGGCGCCAAACTCCTCGTCGTGCAGTCGGCGCAGCAGGTGGGCGTAGTGATCCAGCCTGTCGGCAGCGTTCTGCATCTCGTGGTAGTCACGGCCGTGGTCGCGGGCAGCAGTCCTTTCCTCCGCCCGCTTGCGCACGATGCCCAGTTCCTCGCGGCTTAGCTCCGCGACGTGTGCGAGAGTCTGCTCTAGGTCCACGCTCCAAGTAAACCGCTCCGGCAGGATCACGCGGAGCCGGAGCGGGGAAGGAAGCAGCCTGGGCGGCGAGGGTAACCGATATAAAGAGGCGGAAGTCATGACCCAGCCACGAGTGCAGCAAATGCCGTCAGCGGCCCAGCCGCTGTTCCTCCTGGCTATGGACCAGCGGGACTCGTTCGCCAAGACCCTGTACGGGATAACCGGCACGCCGGATGCGAGCGGGCTGGCGCGGATGCGCGATGGCAAGTCGCTGATTTTCGAGGCTGTCCGGGAACTGCCTGCCTCGGTCGCCGGCCCTGGCCGGATGGGCATCCTGGTGGACGAGCAGCTTGGCGCCGACGTCGCGCGCGCAGCCAAGGCCGGCGGGTTCGTCCTGGCCATGCCGGTCGAGGTCAGCGGCGCGCCGCGGCTCGCCTTCGAGTACGGCGATGACTTCCCCGAGCACATCGAGGCCTTCGACCCCGACTGGGTCAAGGTGCTGGTCAGGTATAACCCAGCCGATCCGGAAGAACTGCGGCACGCCCAGACCGGGACGCTGCGCCAGCTGAGCGACTGGACAGCAGGCCAGCGCCGTCGGTGGCTGCTCGAGCTACTCGTGCCGGCTACCAGGGAACAGCTCGCGGCCAGCGAGGACCAGGCACTGTATGACGCGAAGGAGCGACCGGGTCTGACGGCCGAGGTCATCGCCGAGCTGACGAAGGGCGGGGTGCGGCCAGACGTCTGGAAGCTGGAAGGTTACGAGACCACCGAGGGCGCAGAGGTGGTCCTGGACGCCATCAAGCACTCCACCGACTCGGGCAGCGATTGCATCGTGCTTGGCCGCAACGCGCCCATGCACCAGGTCGACCACTGGCTTGACGTGGCCGCGCCGCTGCCCGGTTACGTGGGCTTTGCCATCGGCCGCAGCAACTGGGAGCAGCCCCTCGCGGACTACCTGGCCGGGCGGGCGGACCGCGAGGCCGTGCAGGAGCGGATCAGGGGCAACTACGAGCACTTCATAGCCCGCTACCTGGCCGCCGACACTGCGCCGGGTAATGCCCGCGAGCCGTCGCGAGACGAAGCGTTCAGCTACGACCATCCAAGGCTCACGCCCGACCGCGAGGCGATCATCCGCCGTGCCACTACCGGTGCGCAGCCCCGCGGCACGATGCTGCCCGCCTGGATGGCTCAGTCGCTGCTGGCCGAGGTCGACGCCCTCAGGGCAGGCCACTAGCCGTCGGAGCCGACAGCCTGTGCGGCCGCGAGCTCACCGGGGTCGAAGTCGTACAGCCATCCGGTAGCGCGCTCGTAGACCCGGCCGAAGACGACGGGCATGATCAGCTCACGCAGCCGGGCCGCCAGCGGGCCCGCGGTCTTGGCGTCGCGGTTGCGCGCCGCGGTCCTGGCCATCTTGCCGACGCGCGCCCGCCGGGCCTGGTCGAAGGCCGCGAGCGCGGCCGGGACCGGCGCACCGCGCTGGACATGCTGCGTCAGGACGACCGCGTCCTCGATCGCCATGGAAGCCCCCTGGCCCGCGCCAACCGGGGCAGCGGCATCACCGATCAGCGCCACGTGCCCGTCCTGGCGGATCCGGACCGGCGCGAGCACGTGGTGCAGGGTAGCGGCGTGCACCGCCTGCGTCGCGCCGATGATTGCCGCGGCGGTGTCCTCGCGCCGGAACAGTTCGCGCAGCGCGGCCGGGCCGGCGGCGGCGAGATCCGGCGGCGGAGCGGAGACCTGCGCCGACCACCACGTGGTCCGGTCGGGCGCCTGCAGCCAGATGAAGGCACCGCGGCTGGCAAACATCATGTTCCAGGCGCCCTGCTCGATGCTGAGGCCCGACGACACGCCGGAGACCGTGTACAGGCCGGCGTAGCGGGGCTGCGGCGCGGCCGGGTCCAGTGCCGACCGCGTCGCTGACCAGATGCCGTCCGCCCCGACGAAGAGCTCCGCATCCGCGCTCAGGCAGCGGATGTCCGCAGCGGTCAGCGGGCGGCCGGTGACGATGCTCGCCCCGGCGCCGGCCGCGGCGGACCGCAGGACCGACACCAGGTCGGCGCGCATGAGCGTGATGCTCATCAGGTGATCGCTGGCTCGCCGGCCGCGCGGCACGTCGGCCAGCAGCCTGCCGCGACCCGACCACATGCGCTGGCGCGGCACGGCGAAGCCGGCCCGCTGTACCGCGGCCAGGCAGCCGAGCGCGTCCAGGGCGCGCAGCCCGTTGGCGGCGAGGCTAAGGAAGGAGCCGACCTGGCCACCCGGATCCTCGTGCGACTCGTACACGGTCACCTCATGCCCGGTGCGGGCGAGCGCGAGCGCGGCGGCCGATCCGGCCACGCCGCCCCCGGCGATGACAACGCGCATGATTCCTCCTGAACTGAAGTTCACTGAATATTGATTCGGCGAAACTCAATTCAGTATCATGGACGCCAGGCTGCGCGTCAAGCCGACCGTGGCCAGGTGGTGGCTGGCGAGTCCGGAGGCAGCAAGATGGGCGTGCGCAAGGAGCGGTCGGCAGACACGGCGGCGGCGCTGAAGGAGGCCGCCAAGCGCCAGTTTGTCGAGCGCGGCTACCTGAACACGAAGATCACCGACATCACGGCGGCCGCCGGGCGGGCGACCGGGTCGTTCTACGAGCACTTTGCCAGCAAGGAGGACCTGCTGCGCGAGCTTGAGGCCGACATGCACCGGCAGGCCGGGGCTGACCTGCTCGGGCAGCATCCGGCCGAGCATGACCTGACCGATCCCGGCCAGCTACGTGCCCATGTCGCGGCCACCTGGCAGACGATGCGGTCGAACCTGCCGGTGATGATCGCGCTGTACGAGGCGGCCATTGGCGGCGGACGCGATCCCGGCCAGGTCTGGCGGGACCTCGTTGCCGGCACCAGCGTGCTCCGCGCGCACCTGGACTACGCGCGCGGCCAAGGGCGGGAACTGGCGGGCGATCCCGAGCTGATCGCTGCCGCCATGGGCGCCATGCTGTCGGCTCTCGGCTACGCGCTGCTGCGGTCGGGCTCGGGCGCCTTCTCCGACGAGGAGGTCGTCGATACGCTCACCCGCCTGCTTCACTCCGGGCTCAGCGGACCCGGCTAACGCATGGACCCGCGGTGTGTCGCGGCACGAGGGCGCCGGCCGTGGACGCCCGTCAGCCGGCGGCTGGCGGGGCGGTCTGCTGGCCGGCCGGGCCCGACAGCATCCGGCTGGGACGGCGCAACTGGTGCAGCGTCCAGCCACGACCGGCAGCATCGAGCGGCCTGGTGACCTCGGTGAAGACCTCGGCGGCGCGGCGGTAGGAGATCCGGCCGCGGCCGGTGAGCGGGCAGACATCGGCCTGCGGGGCGCCCGCCGCGGCGCGGCGGTCGGTCAGGAACGCCGGACCTGACCGCCGGCCTGCGAGCAGCCAGCCGAGCAGGGCAGCGGTCTCGTCGCTGAACTCCACCCAGCCGGCCCGCGGAAGCCGCGCTCTGCGCGCGCTGAGGTGGATGTCGCCCGCGCCGAGCGCGAGCACGCTCTCGGCTGGCATTCCCGTGTCGTGCAGCAGGTGCCACAGTGCCTGCTCGCGCAGCCCGACCGGGGCAGCGTACAGCGCGGCCCGCTCTGTCTCGGTCAGCGGCGGCAGCGCCACCGGCTGGCCCGCAATCTGCCTCAGCGCGACGGTCGGATCGGTACCGATCCAGTGCCGGTCCTGCCACCAGGTGATCGCGCTGCGCAGCGCGGATAGCTCGCGGTTGACGGTGCGGGCGTTCGCATGCCGGATACGGTGCGCCAGTGCGGCGGCCAGCTTGCCGGCGGCGTCGGCATCCTCAAGCACTGCCAGCGGCACGATGGGCGGCGTGGCGAGCCGCCGGGCGCGCCCGGCCGGCGGCAGCTTGCCCACGAGCGGCCACGCCCAGCTCGTCAGCGAGATGCGGTAGACGCGCCGCGAGCCCGGCCCGAGTTCTGCCGCGGACAAGTAGTGCTCCACCGCGACTGCGTACTCGACCGGGGCGATGACCGCTGCACTACCGGGGCTCATCCGGCGCCTGCTCCTGCTGCGAATGCGCGGCGACAGAGGCCGCGTTCCTCCTGAGATTCCGGACCTCAGCATAACCGCGCCCGCCATTACCTACCGTGGGCCAAGGTCGGAGGTGTCGCCCCGGTAGCCTGCCAGCCAGGGCACTGCAGCACGGCAGAGAGGCAGCGTGAATGCGGCAGCAAGCGGAACTGGCCTTCCTGGGCGGCCCGATCTACACCGCGGACGGCACCGGGCGGCAGATGGGCCGGGCGAGTGCTGCAAGCGGCGCCCCCGCGACCGCGGCGACCGTGCTCGGCGGCCGCATCGCCGCGCTGGGCCAGCCGGAAGACCGGGACTTCCGTGACCTGATAGGGCCGGGCACCGAGGTCGTCGACCTGCGCGGCCGGGCACTGCTGCCCGGATTTCAGGACGCGCACGTGCACCCGGCGTTCGCCGGGATCACGATGATCGGCTGCAACCTCATCGGCGCCGCGAGCCTGGCCGAGGCACTGGGGCGGATCACCGCCTACGCGCGGCAGCATCCGGAGCGGGAGTGGATAGCTGGCTCAGGGTGGCGGATGGAATGGTTCGCCGGGGGCACGCCAGGCCGGCAGGCGCTCGACGCGGTCACGGACGGCCGCCCGGCGTACCTGTCCAACCGCGACGGCCACGGTGCGTGGGCGAACACCCGCGCCCTGGAACTGGCCGGCATCGACAACCGCACGCCGGATCCGGCCGATGGCAGGATCGAGCGCGAGCCAGACGGAAGCCCGCAGGGCACCCTGCACGAGGGAGCCGCGAACCTGGTCGGCAGGCTGCTGCCCGAGCTGACGTTTTCCGAGCGCCTCGCGGGCCTGCTGCTGGCGCAGCGGCACCTGCACGCCCGCGGCATCACGGCCTGGCAGGACGCGATAGTCGGCGACTACCTCGGCAGCCGGGATCCGCTGCCTGTGTACCTGGCCGCGGCGGCGAGCGGCCAGCTGACCGCCAGGGTCGAGGGAGCGCTGTGGTGGGACCGCGGCCGAGACGGCGGGCAGATCCCCGACATCCTGGCCAGGAGGGAGCGCGGCCGCGGGCGGCGGTTCCGGGCCAATACCGTGAAGATCATGCAGGACGGCGTGGCGGAGAATTTCACCGCGGGAATGCTTGAGCCCTACGGTGATCCGGCCGGCTGCCACGATCACGGCAGCGGCCTGTCCTATGTCGACCCGGTTGCGCTCCGCGAGTACCTCACGCAGCTGGACGCGCACGGCTTCCAGGTGCACCTGCACGCGATCGGCGACCGGGCCGTGCGCGAGGCGCTGGACGCCATCGAGGCCGCGCGGGCCGCGAACGGGATGAACGATCACCGCCACCACATCGCGCACCTGCAGGTCGTCCACCCCGACGACGTACCGAGGTTCGCCCGGCTCGGCGTGACAGCGAACATGCAGGCGCTGTGGGCGGCGCACGAGCCGCAGATGGACGAGCTGACAATCCCGTTCATCGGCCAGGAGCGGGCGGCCAGGCAATACGTCTTCGGGGACCTGCTGCGATCAGGGGCGCGGCTCGCGGCCGGCAGCGACTGGGCGGTGAGCAGTGCGAACCCGATGCGCGCTGTCCATGTCGCGGTGAACAGGTCGCTGCAGGGCTCGACCGGCGCGGAGGCCGAGCCGTTCCTGCCCAATCAGGGTCTTGCGCTGGGCCAGGCGCTCGCCGCCTACACGCTCGGGTCGGCGTACGTGAATCACCTCGACGACGAGACGGGGACGATCGAGCCGGGCAAGCTGGCCGATCTCGTCGTGCTTGACCGCGACCCGTTCGACCAGCCAGCGGCGGAGATCGGCAGCACCGCCGTGCTGGCGACGTACGTGCAGGGCGAGCCGGTCTACCAGGCAAGCGCTGCGGGCAGAGGGGAGTGAGTGACTAGATGCAGATGACGCAGCTGGGCAGGGGAGGCCCGGCGGTCTCCAGGGTCGGCCTTGGCCTGATGGGCATGTCGGGCGTCTACGGGCCCGCCGACCGGGGCGAGAGCGTCGCCACGATCAGGGCCGCGCTGGACGCCGGGATAACGCTGCTGGACACCGGCGACTTCTACGGCATGGGCCACAGCGAGCTGCTGCTGGGCGATGCGCTGCGCGGCGTGGACCGGTCTAGCGTTTTCATCCAGGTCAAGTTCGGCGGCCAGCGTGATCCGCGCGGAGCGTTCATCGGCTACGACGCCAGCCCGGCTGCGGTCAAAACCTCGCTTGCGTACTCCCTGGTCAGGCTAGGGACCGACTACATCGACCTGTACCAGCCAGCGAGGCTGGACCCGCGCGTTCCCATCGAGGACACAGTGGGTGCGATCGCCGAGATGATCCAGGCGGGGTACGTGCGCCACGTGGGCCTTTCTGAGATGGGCCCGGACACGATCATCAGGGCCGCCGGCGTGTACCCGGTGACCGCGCTGCAGATTGAGTACTCGCTGATGAGCCGGGGGATCGAGGCCCGGATCCTGCCTGCCGTACGCGAGCTAGGCATGGGCGTCACCGCATACGGCATCTTGTCCCGCGGCCTGCTGTCGGCCGACACCGCGCGGGCGATCGGCGCGGGCGACCCGCGTGGCCGTTACCCCAGGTTCCAGGGTGAGAACCTGCGCGCGAACCTCGGTCTGCTCGCGGCGCTCGAGCAGATCGCCGCCGACCGCGGTGTGACCGCCGCACAGCTGGCTATCGCGTGGGTGCTGTCGCGCGGCGCGGACATCGTCCCGCTGATCGGGACCAAGCGGCGCGACCGGCTGGCCGAGGCCCTCGGGGCTCTGGATCTTGTTCTCAGCCCGGAGGAGCTGGCCGCGATCGAGGCTGCCGTGCCGCCGGGCGAGGTGGCCGGCGAGCGTTATGACCCCGGTGGCATGGCTTCCCTCGACAGCGAGCGAGCTTAGGAGGGCAATGGCGCCGGACCTGCCCGACCTCGGCGACCTGCCGTACGCGCCGCACCTGACCACGCACGACGGTGAGCTGTCCTCGCACGCGGACTACGACACAGTGCTGTTCGAGCAGCTGGACCTCACCGAGCCGAGTGCGCCGAGCGCGAGGTTCCTGGAGTGCGCGTTCAGGCGGGTGTCGGTGACAGGCGGCCGGCTGCAGCGATCGAGCCTGCGGGACGTATGGATGCGCGACGTGCGGCTGACCGGAACCGACCTGGCCGAAAGCCGCTGGCTGGACGTCACCATGCTGGCGTCCTCGCTGGCCGGCGCCCAGGTCTTCGGCGCCGAGCTGCGCCGGGTCGTGTTCAGTGGGTGCAAGCTTGACTCGGTCAACTTCCGCGGGTCGAGCCTGACCGACGTCACTTTCGACCGGTGCGTGCTGCGCGACGTGGACTTCGCCGGCGCCACGCTGACCGGGTGCGGGTTCCGCGGCTCCGACCTCACCCGCACCGAGTTCAGCAGGACCCGGATGGACCGGACCGACCTGCGCGGCGCCGAGCTTGGCATCACCATCGATGCCGAGTCGCTGCGCGGCGCCATCATCAGCTCGGCACAGCTCGTCTTCCTCGCACCCGTGCTCGCGCAGGTCATGGGCATCGTCGTCAGCGACGAGTGAGGCTGCCGCCGCCGGGCGGCATAGTGCGCCGCGGTCAGCGGACGCGGCGGTAGTTCAGGTCCACCGTCCCGTTCCCGTAGGGCGTGCTGGCGGCAAGCTCGAGCCGCGGCGACTTCTCCAGCACGTCGAACAGCCGCCTGCCCTGCCCTGCCAGGTAGGGAAAGACGCTGAGGTGGTACTCGTCGGGCAGGTCAAGGCGGATGAGCGACTGCCAGAATCCGATGCCGCCGTGCGCCACGATGTAGCCGCTGCCGTCCTGCCTGAGCTTGCCGATCTCCTCGGCCAGGTCGCCGGCGACGATCACCGTGTTGGCCCATCCGGCAGTGGTGAGCGAGCGCGAGAAGACCGCCTTGCGCCCGGCGTTCATGACGTCGGCGTACGGGTGATCAGTGGCCGTCGGGAAATAGCCCGCCATGCCCTCGTAGCTGTTGCGGCCCATGATGTGCAGGTCGGCGGCCTCGTAGAAGGCTCGCGTCCGGTCAAGCCTCTCCTGGTCGTCGGGCAGGTCGCGGCAAAACTCGAAGTAGTCGGTGTCCTCCACGGCGACGACACCGTCCAGTGAGTAGTCAGAAACTCGCATGACGAGCGTGCGCATCGCCTCAGTCCCGTCCGGCCAGGTACTTGGTCAGGCCGTCGAGCATCCCGGCGGTGCCTTCGCTGCGCAGGGTGGCAGCCTGAGGCCCGTCGATGCCGTCCAGATATGCCCCCTGCTCGGTCCAGGTCAGCGCGGTCCCGTCGGCGGACTTGACGAACTCGATGGTGGCCACCGACACCGAGATCCGCACGTCGTTGGCATACATCTCGTAGCTGTAGACGATCCGCTGGTCGGGGATAATGTCGTAATACAGCGCGTCATACCGGTAGGCGGTGCCCTGGTAGGTGGAGCTGAAGCGCTCCCGGCCGCCGACCCGGAAATCGAACTCGGTCTGGCCCGTGCTTGCCTCGGACGGCGCAGCTTCGGCCGGCCCGGGCTCCCCATCGTCGCCCCAGACAGTCTTTGCCTCCTCCGAGGCGAACGCGGCGAACACCCTGGACGGGGTGGCCAGGTAGGTCCTCTCGATCGAGAACGTGTCGTGGATGACGGAACGCTCGGTCACTGCTGCTCCTCTTGCTTGTCGGGGTGCCCGGCCGCGCCGCTGACCGGCTCGGCCGCGGTTTCCTCCAGGTACCGGCCCAGCCGGTCGAGGCGGCGCTCGGTCATCGTGCGCCGCTCGGCGATCCAGCCCTCCGCCGATCGGAGGGTCGCCGGGTTGATGCTGCAGGTGCGCGTCCGGCCGGTCTTCTCGGTGCGGACCAGGCCGCTGGCCTCCAGCACCTGCACATGCTGCACGACCGCGGCCAGCGACATGGCAAGTGGCCTGCCAAGCTCGCTGACAGAGGCCGGGCCCTGGCACAACTGCTCGATCATCAGCCGCCTGCCGGGATCGGCCAGCGCCTGGAACACCCGGTCCAGCTCCGGCGCATAGTTAAGCATGGACTTAAGCATGAAGCGACGGCTTGTAATAGTCAAGTGATTACTTCACTGTCGCGGGCCTGTCGGCAGCATCCGCGATGATGCGGATGTGCAGAATTCGGCAGCGCCCAGGTGGCAGGTGACGGCACAGCGGCTGGCAGCGCAGATGCTGAGCGGCGCGCCCGGTCGCAGCGCGGTCGAGGTGGCGGAGCGGCTGCTCGCCATTCAGGGGCAAGATCCGCGCGGTGCGCGGCTCGCGATCCGCGCCCGGACGCAGGGCCTCACCGCCGCGGACGTCGACCGTGCGCTGACCGCCGACCGGTCACTGGTCCTCACCTGGCTGAACCGGGGAACCCTGCACCTGGTCCGCAGCGCGGACTACTGGTGGCTGCACCGCCTGACCGCCCGGCCGCAGTTCCAGGTCGGCTGCCGCCGCATCCTGGCCAGGTCGGGCGTGACCGACGCCCAGGCAGACCGCGGCGTGGCAGTGATCGAGCAGGCGCTTGCCGCCGACGGCCCGCTCACGAGGCAGCAGGTGCGCGAGCGCATCGAGCGGGCGGGGCTGCCTGCCGAGGGAAACGTGGTGCTGCACATGCTCATGCTCGCCAGCCTGCAGGGCATCGCCGTGCGCGGGCCGATGATCGGCGCCCAGCACGCGTACGTGCACGTGCGCGAGTGGCTCGGCTCGCCGCCGCCAGGCCTCGAGGAGGACATCGCGCTGGCCGAGCTTGCCCGGCGTTACCTGGCCGGCCACGGCCCCGCCGCAGACCGCGACCTGGCCAAGTGGGCCGGGCTCACTGTCGGCAGGGCGCGCCGCGGGCTAGCCGCGATCGGCGCCGAGCTGCGGGACCGGCCCGACGGCCTGGCCGAGCTGCCGGCGGGCACCGGGGTGCCCGATGGCCTGCCCGGGCCGCGGCTCCTCGGGGCCTACGATCCGGTGCTCCTTGGCTGGTCCTCCCGCGAGCCGATCCTGGGACCGCATCGTCACATTGTCACCGTGAACGGCCTGTTCCGGCCCTTCGCGCTGGTGCAGGGCCGGGCCGCCGGCATGTGGGCGTGGTCGGGCGGGCAGGTCGCGCTTGAGCCGTTCACCGAGCTGCCCGCGGATGTCATGGCGGCACTGGCCGCCGAGGCGCGGGACGTGCGGCGCTTCCTCGGTGCCGGCGCTGACCCGGCGCAGGAGTGAGCGGGCTTCACGAGCTGGCGTGATCGGCGACCTGGCCGCCGGCCTCCGCCGCGGCCGGGATCTCCTCATGCGGCACGCGCTCAGCCTCGCCGGGCCGGCTGCCGCCGCGCGCGAGCAGCCGCCTGGCCGCGGTCTGCACGGCGAGCACGATGACCAGCAGTGCGCCCGCGACGATTCCGTCCAGCCAGAAGTGATTGGCCGTCACGATCACTGCCAGCGTGGTCATGACCGGGTAGAGCACGGCCAGCCAGCGCCACCTCGTCCGTGCCGTGCCGATGATCGCCATGGCCACCAGGATCGCCCAGCCGACGTGCACCGACGGCATGGCAGAGAGCTGGTCCGGTTCGAAGCCGGCCACGCTTGAGTACACCGACTGGTGGTAGCGCACCGCGGTGTCGACTAGCCCGGTACCAGGCAGCATCCGCGGCGGCGCGACCGGGATGAGCTGGACCAGCAGGCAGGCGCCGGTCAGCCCGACCAGCGTGGTGCGGATCCGCCGGTAGCTGTCCCGGTGCCAGACGAACAGCCAGATGAGGGTGGCGATCAGCACCGGGAAGTGCAGCGCGTCGTAGTACAGGTTGAAGAATTGGATCAGCAGCGGATGCGGCAGGAATACCCGCTGCACCGAGGTCTCGGTTGGCAGCCCGATCTGCCGCTCGAAGTGCCAGATCCAGCGCGACCTGCCCAGCGCGCCGCCAGGCCCCATGATGGCGAACGACCCCGCCAGCTGCCAGAGCGCGAACAGCCCGACCACCAGGCCGCTCTCCTTCGTGAACACCGAGGCGCCGGCCAGCCTGGGCCGCCGGCTAGCGCGCAGCAGCGGTGATGCGCAGAAGAGGCAGGCCGCTACGACGGCCGCCTGCTGCCAGCTCAGCTCGAAGTGAATCACGTGCGATCGCCGCCCTGGATTCGCTGGCGCCGCGATGGGAAGCTCCGCACACTGGCTAGGTTACGTGCAGGCGACCGCCGGGTGACGGGATGGGTTGTGCTGCACAATGGCGTCCATGCAGCAGGCAGACCGGCCCGAGGCGGGCAGATCCGGCGCTGACAGCCGGGCGGGCAGGCCGGCCCAGACGCACGACCTGGCTGCCAGGCTGTTACGGCTGCCGGCCGGGCATCCGTCCGGCGACTGCGCCGCTCCGGAGCCGGCCAGCGATGCGCGCGGCCACAGCGGCGCCGAGCCCTCCGTCCGGCCGGACGCCGACCAGCCCGAGCGGGAGAACTGGTGGCAGCGCGGGCCTGGCCCGGACGAGCCCGGTACCGCTGACGGACCGGAGCCGGGCGAGCCGGAGGGCGGCCCGGATGACGGCGAGGAGTCAGCCGGGGACGAGGACGACGAGGCCGCTGATGACGACCGGCGCGCGGGCCGGAAGGCATCGGGCTGGCTGGGGGAGCGCGGCGGGCGGGCGGCCGGGGGTGCGACCGCGAGCCGCGGACCCTACCGGCCCTGGTTCACCGGCGACCCAGGTCAGCCGTGGTTCGCGTCCGGTCCTGACGGCCTCCTGCCCGAGCCGGATGATCACGACGCAAGCCGGGACGGGCCTACTCCGGGCGGCTGAAGGAGGCCGGGTCGGGCTGCTGGCGCGGCAGCAGCACATCGGCCGAGACGTCGGCCGCAAGCCGGACGACGTCGCCGTCGGCGAGCCGGACGTTGATGCCTGGCAGCACCCGGTCGCCGTTCACGAATGTCCCGTTGGTGGAGTTCTCGTCGCGGATGCTGGCATGCCCATCGTCGTCCATCGTGACGGTCGCATGCCGCCTCGAGACGTTCACGTAGCTCGCGAATGCCGCCGCTACCAGGGATTCCGCCGGATCGCGGCCAAGCAGCAGCGAGGTTCCGGCCGGAACCTCGACGTTCCCGGTCGGAAACGAAAGCCGCAGCACGGCGGCAGATATCCCGCTGGACCGGTGCTCGGGCCTGAGGTATTCCTGCATCACGGTGGTCGGGGCCGGGGTCTCATCCTCGGCCGCCAATCTCGGCAGGTTGGCGCCGCAGGTGAAGCAGATCAGGTCCGTCGGCTTGACCTCGGCCGCGCAGTTGGGGCATGTGACCGTCGCCATGGCGTCCTCCTGTGGACCCGTATAGCCGGAATGGGCTGTCCTGATCGCTCGCACGAGAGAGTAACGCGCAGGCCTGGTCCGATGGTGCCAGGCCCGGCGACTGGCCACGCCCGGCCTGCCGCCCCGGCCTGACCTGGGCCGCTGCCGGTAGCATCGCAGTCATGGTCGGCTTCACGCTCAATGAGGAGCAAGAGGCGCTCCGGAGCACTGTGCAGGATTTCGCCATCCAGGTGGTGGCTCCGGTCATCGGGGGCTACTACGAGCGGGGCGAGTTCCCATACGAGATCGTCGCGAAGATGGGCAAGCTCGGCCTCTTCGGCCTGCCCTTCCCCGAGGAATACGGCGGTATGGGCGGTGACTTCTTCGCCTTCTGCCTGGCGCTGCACGAGCTTGCCAGAGTGGACTCGTCGGTGGCCATCACGCTGGAGGCCGCCGTGGCCCTCGGCGCGATGCCGATCTTCAGGTTCGGGTCGGCGGAGCAGCGCGGGCGCTGGCTTCCCGAGCTGTGCCAGGGGGAACGGCTGGCGGCATTCGGCCTCACCGAGCCAGGCGGCGGCTCTGACATTCCCGGTGGCATGCGCACGACAGCCAAGCTGGATGGCGACGAGTGGGTCGTGAACGGCTCGAAGTCGTTCATCACCAACTCAGGCACGTCGATCACCTCGGTGGTCACGGCGCTGGCCATCACCGGGCGAAGTGACGGCAGGCCGGATATCTCCGCCATCATGATCCCGTCCGGCACGCCGGGCTTCACCGTGGCGCCCGAGTACTCCAAGGTCGGCTGGTGCGCCTCCGACACCAGGGAGCTGTCGTTCTCCTCCTGCCGGGTGCCCGCGGACAACCTGCTCGGCGAGCTTGGCCGGGGTTACGCGCAGTTCCTGCAGACGCTGGACGAGGGCCGGATCGCCATCGCCGCCCTGGCCGCCGGGCTGGCGCAGGGCTGCGTCGATGAGTGCCTGCGCTACGTCGGGGAGCGAGCGGCGTTCGGCCATGAGCTCGGTCACTATCAGGCCATCCAGTTCAAGATCGCCGACATGGATGCGCGCGCGCACACGGCGCGGCTGGCGTGGTACGACGCGGCGGCGCGGCTGGCGGCGCGGGAGCCGATCAAGCGGCAGGCCGCGATCGCCAAGCTGGTGACCTCGAACGCGGCGATGGACAACGCGCGGGACGCGACCCAGATCTTCGGCGGCTACGGGTTCATGAACGAGTTCCCCGTGGCGCGGTTCTACCGGGATGCCAAGGTGCTCGAGATCGGCGAGGGCACCTCGGAGGTCCAGCGGATGGTCATCGCGCGCCAGCTCGGGCTGGGCGGTCGCCGCTAGCCGTTGGAGTTCGCCAGCATCCCGGTGACGAAGCCTTCCTGCGCCGTCACCCTCGGCAGCATGGTCTCGGTGTACATGAGCTCGGTCACCCGCTGCAGCGCCGCGGTGCTGGTGGACGTCGGGTAGGTGCCGATGCTCACCATGTCCGCAGTCTCGGTGTTGATCCCGCTGCCCGGCAGCTTCGGCAGCACCTGCTGGATGGGGCCGGTCATGGACGCGTCGGCCTGAGCCTTGTAGATCGCGGCCTGGAAGTCGTCCACCGCGGCCGCATCGTTCCTGACCCAGGAAGTGGTTGCCACGTACCCGAGCAGCGGCAGGTTCGCAGTCTCGCCGCTGAAGACGTCGATGAGCTCGGACGCGCCGAACTCCGACTCTGCCTCGTAGACGTAGGGCTCGGTTAGCAGCGCTGCCTTGAGCTTGCCGTCCTGCAGCTGGGCGAGCTCCTGTTGCTGCGACATCGCGTGCCAGGTCAGGGTGTTGGCGTCGCCGGCCAGGTAGTTGGAGATCACCTTGGTGGCCGCGGCTGCGAGCAGGCTGGTCGGGGCGCCCGATGGCAGGGTCGCGTCGATATCGGAGTCGCTGGGCAGCCCGATCGCGCCGGTTGTCGGATCCTGCAGCTTGAGCGGATTGGTGAAGTTCGCCTGCGGCAGGGTCAGGATCTCCGCGTTCCCTGTACCCGTGTCGTAGCCGTCGGCCAGGATCCGGAGGTTGGAGTCCTGCTGCTCAAGCCCGAAGATGTTGCCGTAGTCGCTGGCCGCGATCTGTGCCTGGCCTGTCTCGACGGCGTTCAGCGCGGCGCTCTCTGACCCGTAGGTCACGATTTCCACGTGCAGGCCCTCGGCAGTGAACAGCCCCTTCTCCGCGGCGATCCAGAGCGGAGCATCGGCGATTCCCGGCTCGGCGGCGATCTTGATGGTGCCGGACACCGCTGTTCCGGCGCCGCCTCCGCTTGAGCAGCCGGCCGCCAGCAGCATGGCGATGCCCGCACCAGCGGCGAGCAGGATCTTCGCCGAGCTTGCCTGCCGCCAGCTGTGCAGCGAATTGGCGGCCGCGTGAGGCCTCATGGTTCTCCTCGGGCACTGGGCTGATCGAGCGCTCGCCCGGCGGGTCCGGATAGGGCATCCGGACAGTTTTCTGAACACGGACGATGCGGCAGAGAGTACCCTAATGCTGCCAGGTGACAGGTTAAACCGTCACGTTACGTCGGTTTTTCCGGTTCGTGAGCTTATTGACGCACGTTACCCGGTTACCAGCTAAAGTTGCGCCTGGCAGCGTGACTGCACCCGATGCAGAGTCGTGATCCGGGAGGTTCGGCGTGTCGGCAGTGCCACGGAGCGCCACGGCTTGCGCCGTGTCGCCAGTGCCACAGACCGCCACGGCATCCGCCCGTGTCGCGGCCACCAGGTGAGGGGTTCAGAGACTGTGCCGTCCCGAGACAACAAGGCGCGTGCCGGCGCCCAGGCCAATCGTGCGCCCGCTAGCCGCCCGGTGGCAGCCCCCGTCCTAGCCGTGGCGGCCGCCAACGGCCAGCAGGTTGCCCAGCCCGCTCCGCCGGCCTCCCGGCGGGCGCTGAAGAACTGGCGGGTGCGATCCCGGCTGCTGCTGCTGATTACCATCCCGACCCTCGCGGCCCTGGTCCTCGGCCTCATCAGCATCGTGACCTCGACCGAGAACGCTATTTCCTACCAGCGCGTGGAGCGGCTGGCCAACCTGAGCTCGTCCATCACCGGACTGGCGAGCGCGCTGGAGGACGAGCGCGACCAGACCGTCCTCTACATCGCCGAGGGCTCGAACGGCCGGGCCGGCACGCTGGCCGGCGGCCAGGCCGCCCAGGGCGCGGCCCCGAGCCTGGCGCTGGTGACCGGCCAGTACGCGCTGACGAAGCCGTGGCTTGCCAGGGTGCGGCCGGAGGTCGCGGGCATCGGCGCCGGATACCCGGTGCAGGTGCAGGACGACGCGCAGAACATCCTGGCCCAGCTGAACGACATCTCGGCCGTGCGGAAGGCCGCGGAGAAGACCAACCTGCCCGCCCCGGTGGTGGTCACGAAGTACACCAGCATCGTCGACACGCTGCTGGCCATGGACGACAACATCGCCCTGAGCGCCGGTGACCAGTCGCTGGCCACCGACGTGCGCGCGCTTGGCCTGGTGTCGCGGATCATCGAGGAGACCTCCGAGCAGCGGGCGCTACTGGAGTACGCGGTCCAGTCGCAAGCCTTCGGGCCTGGGGTGCTGACCGGCCTGACGGCGGCGCAGGCCGAGGAAAACGCGAACGTCCAGCAGTTCGAGGTGGCGGCCACTCCGCAGCAGGTGGACTCGTACAACACCACGGTGTCCGGCAGCCTGGTGGACAACGCCGCACTGTATGAGGACCAGGCCATCGACTTCGACGCCGTGGGCGAGTCGCTGAAGAACCTTCCGTTCGGGCCGGACGACGTGAATGGCGCGTTCAGCAACGGGCCCATCGCCGACCAGCGGCTGGTCGAGCAGCGGCTGGTCGCGCAGACCATCAGCAGGGCGTCCGCGCTGCGCGATGACGCGATGCTGACCGCCGCCGGGGTGGGCGCCGCGGTCCTGATCGTGCTGCTGCTGGCGCTGCTGCTGACCACGGTCGTCGGCCGGTCCATGGTGCGCCCGCTGCGGCGGCTGCGCTCCGGCGCCCTGGAGGTGGCCGGCGTCCGGCTGCCCGAGACAGTCCGCCAGATGAGTGACTCCGACGGGGCGGGGGTCCCGCTGGACATCGATCCCATCGAAGTGGACTCGGCCGACGAGATCGGTGAGGTTGCCAGGGCCTTCGACCAGGTCCACCGCGAAGCGCTGCGGCTGGCCTCCAACGAGGCAGCCCTGCGCGGCAACGTCAACGCGATGTTCGTGAACCTGTCCCGGCGCAGCCAGTCCCTGGTCGAGCGGCAGATCCGGCTGATCGACGACCTTGAGCAGGGCGAGCAGGACCCGGACCGGCTGAGCAGCCTCTTCCAGATGGACCACCTCGCCACCCGGATGCGCCGCAACTCCGAGAACCTGCTCGTTCTTGCCGGTCACGACGCGACCAGGCGGTGGAACCAGCCTGTCGCCCTGGTCGACGTGCTCCGCGCCGCGGTCTCGGAAATCGAGCAGTACGAGCGCGTCACGCTGAACGTGCAGCCTGGCATCGCGGTGCGCGGCCACGCCGTCAACGACGTAGTCCACTTGCTCGCCGAGCTGGCCGAGAACGCGACCTCCTTCTCCTCCGCCGAGACCCCTGTGGTCGTGGCCGGTCACCTGCTCAGCAGCGGCGGCGTGCTGCTGGATATCACCGACCAGGGCGTCGGCATGGGTGCCGAGGAGATGGCGCATGCCAACTGGCGGCTGGACAACCCGCCCGTCGTCGACGTCGCCGTGTCCCGCCGCATGGGCCTGTTCGTGGTGGCGCGGCTGGCCGCCAGGCACGGCATCCGGGTCAGGCTCAGGCCCGCCTCGGCCGGCGGCCTGACCGCGCTGGTGTGGCTGCCCGACGAGGTCATCAGCCACGACAGCCTCACCGTCGCACCGGGCCCGCTCAGGTTCGACACGCCGCTCGTCGCGGGGAGCGCCACGGGCGCTGCCACGGCCGAGGATGTCCTTTTTGCTGGCGACCTGGAGGTCGACGGCGCAGATGCGCCGAGGTTCGCCGCTGCTCAGGCCGAGTTGGAGAGCAACGGGAGGCTCGTCCGCCGGGTACCGGGAGCCGGACCACGGCCCGGCGCCAGCCCATCCTGGGGAGCGGCGCAGACTGGCCCGCTGCCCACGTTCCGGTCCAGCCCCCAGATGGCCGAGCCGGATGCCGGGACTGCGCCGGAAGGCGCGGACGCGGCCGAGTACGCGCAGCCAGAGCCGCACTCGACCAGCCCGCTGCCGGCCCTGGACCTGGCCGAGGTGGACCTCGCCGCGGCAGACCTGGCCGCGGCAGGCCTGGGCGCGGACCTGGGCGCGGCGGACCTGGGCGCGGCTCCGGCGTCCGACGGCGGCCACGATGGGCCGGCTCCGGCCGACATGGCACCATCGGCCGCTGCGCTCAGCACAGGCCGCCCCGAGCATGGCGTCTTCGGCCGGGAGAGTTCGAACGGCGATGTCGTCGTTCCCGCCGCCGGGCACGTAGCCGCCGAGAACCGGCTGCCCATCTTCGAGGCCGTGGAATCGGACTGGTTCCGTCGCGGGCGTACCGGCATGAGCGGGTGGCCGGGCCCGCACGGACCGGCGACCGCTGAGGCACCGCAGGCACCCGAGGTGAACTGGACGAGCCCTGCAGACGAGGGCTGGGAGGCTGCGGCTGCCGTAAGCTCGCCGGCGACCGGCGGCACTACCGCGGCAGGATTGCCCAAGCGCGTGCCGCAGGCGAACCTCGTGCCTGGCGCTGCGCCGCCCGAGCCGGTCGCGCCAGCGCCGGCCAGGTCGGCTGCCGCCACGAGGGAGCGTTTCTCCAGCTTCCAGCGCGGCAGCAGGGAAGGACGCGCCGCCGCCCATGACGACGATGGGCCGGATCAGGAAGATAGTTCCGGATGAGGATGACACGACCTGCTGGCATGGTCATGCTTAATGTCGAATCACGATTTCGCCAGCTGACGGTACCTAGAGGCACCACGGCGTCGCGATGGTCTGGCAGCCGGGATGCTTGCCGCAAGAGGAAGGAGCGCCTGTGAGTCCGCTTGTGCGTCCGGCCCAGGACCTGAA
>DASPWG010000042.1:0-2003 GCA_035621915.1 Streptosporangiaceae bacterium | reverse complement strand
ACCTGTGGTGGAGTCGGATGCTGCGGGTCACCCGGAGCTGCTGCCGCATCTGCAACTCGACGAGCTGCTGGCGGAGCTGCAGGGACGACTGCAGGCCGTGCTGGCCACCAGGGACCGGATGCGCGGCCTGCTTGAGGCGGTCGTCGTAATCGGCTCGGGCCTGGACCTGGAGTCCACGCTGCGGCGGATCGTCGAGACTGCGGTCGGGCTGGTAGACGCGACCTACGGCGCCTTGGGCGTGATCGGCGAGGGCAGGCGGCTGGCCGAGTTCATCCCGATCGGCCTGAGCCAGGAGGAGATCGGGCGCATCCACCACTGGCCCGAGGGCCGCGGCCTGCTCGGCCTGCTGATCGACGAGCCGCGGCCGCTGCGCCTGGCGGACATATCCGAGCACCCCGCATCGTCAGGTTTCCCCGATGGGCACCCGCCCATGCGAAGCTTCCTCGGCGTCCCGGTGCGGGTCCGTGATGAGGTGTTCGGCAACCTGTACCTCACCAACAAGCGGGGCGGCGGGGAGTTCACCGAGGACGACGAGGCGGTGCTGGTCGCGCTGGGTGCGGCGGCCGGCGTGGCGGTCGAGAACGCGCGGCTGTATGACGCCGCCCGCAGGCAGCAACGCTGGATCCAGGCCAGCGCCGAGGTCACCACGCGGCTGCTGTCCGGCTCCGAACCCACCGAGGTGCTCGCCGACATCACCCGGCAGGCGCTGGACCTGCCTGGTGCCGACCTGGCCGTGCTCGCCCTGCCCGATCAGGAGGGGCGCAGGCTGACGATCACCCACGCCGAGGGCGTCGGCGCCGACGATGCGCGCGGTCTCGTGGTTCCAGCCAGCGAGTCCCTGTCCGGGCGGGTCCTGGCCACCGGCGAGCCGCTCACGTCCGCCGACTTCGCGGCCGACGAGCGCACCGCCCAATCCGCGCGCGGCGCGATGAGCCACATCGGGCCCGCGATCGTGTTCCCGCTCGGCGCGCCCGGCAACGTCCGCGGCGTGCTCACCGTCGGGCGCCTGCACGGCGCGCCGCCGTTCCCGCGAGCGCAGGCTGACGTGGTGGCTTCCTTCGCCGCTCAGGCCGGCGTCGCGCTTGAGCTTGCCGCGAGCCGGGCGGAGGCCGAGCGGCTGTCTGTATACGAGGACAGGGACCGGATCGCGCGTGACCTGCACGACCTGGTCATCCAGCGGCTGTACGCCACCGGCATGTCGCTGGAGGGGACCATGCCGATGATCACCAGGCCTGAGGTGGCCAGCCGGATCACCCACGCGGTCGACGCGATGGACGAGACCATCAAGGAAATCCGGGCCACCATCTTCAAGCTGCAGGCCAGGGACATCGCCGACCGGCCGGACCTGCGCAGCGACATCGTCGGCCTGGTCGAGGAGATGACACCGCTGCTCGGGTTCACGCCCTCGCTGCGGCTGGGGGCGGGCCTGAGCGGCCAGATACACCCGGAGGTGGCCGAGCAAGCGCTCGCGGCGCTGCGCGAGGCACTGTCCAACGCGTCGCGGCACGCCGCCGCCACGCGGGTCGACGTGACCGCCGATGTCGATGCGGTCAGGACGCTCACCGTCCAGGTCACTGACAACGGGACAGGGATCCCGGCCGACGGCAGGCGCAGCGGGCTGCGGAACCTGGCGATCCGGGCCGAGAAGCTCGGCGGCGAGCTTCAGGTCGGCCCGGCCGATCCAGGCGCAGACTCGCCCGGGACCAGGCTGGAATGGCGCGTACCCCTCGGCTGATCAGCGCTGTTGGCCGCAAAGATGCCCGGAGCGAGGCGTAGGCCTGAAGGGCACAAGGCCCTATTCGCGGGGACCTTCGGCGTCGTGCTGGTCGCCGAAGACGCGGACCGCGTAGGCGGCGGCCTGAGTACGGCGTTCCATGCCGAGCTTGGCGAACAGCGCGGACACGTAGTTCTTCACGGTCTTCTCGGCCAGGAACATCCGCTCGCCGATCTGCCGGTTGGTCAGCCCCTCGCCGATCAGCTCCAGGATCTTGCGCTCCTGCGCC
>DASPWG010000041.1:0-27853 GCA_035621915.1 Streptosporangiaceae bacterium | reverse complement strand
GTGTTGATCTCGCCGTTGTGCGCGATCAGCCGGTAGGGGTGGGCCAGCGGCCACGACGGGAAGGTGTTGGTAGAGAACCTGGAGTGCACCAGCGCTATGGCCGAGCGGTAGCGCTCGTCGGCCAGGTCTGGGAAGAACGGCTCAAGCTGCTGCGCCGTGAGCATGCCCTTGTACACGATGGTGGCGCTTGACAGGCTGGCCAGGTACGCCGCGGTGTCGTGCTCGGCACGCTTGCGCAGGCAGTACGCCCTCCGGTCCAGGTCGATCCCGCTCTCGCCCGCCAGCCCCGCGACGAACAGCTGGACTAGCTGCGGCAGCACCGCGCGGGACCCGGCGCCGCACCGCTCGGGGTCGTGCGGGACCTCGCGCCAGCCGAGGATGGCAAGGCCCTCGGCCGCCGCGATCTGCTCGACCTGCGCGGCCACGACCTCAAGGCTTGCTTCCGCAGGCAGGAACGCCAGGCCCGCCGCGTAGCTGCCGGCCGGCGGCAGCGGGAAGCCGGTGACCGCGCGCAGGAACTCGTCCGGCATCTGGGTGAGGATTCCGGCACCGTCGCCGGTCTCCGGGTCGGCGCCCTGGGCACCGCGATGTTCCAGGTTCCGCAGCACGGTCAGCGCGTCTGCGACTGTCTCGTGGCGGCACCTGCCGGTCAGGTCGGCGATGAAGCCGACACCGCAGGCGTCGTGCTCGTAGCTGCTGTCGTAAAGGCCGGGTCCGGGCTGCCCGGCAGGGGGCTGGAGATGGGCAGATGCCATCAGCGCTCCTGTCGTCTCGTCCGCTTTGTCGCGATTGCGGTAAAGGGAAATCGGGACGACGCTGGCCCAGTGCTGCAAACACCGTGGCGGGACGGCGATGGCCCAGCCGAGCGACCCAGGCGGTTCGCTGCCTGGCGCTAGCAGCAGTATAACGAAGCCCTCAGGTCCCGATCAGAGTCCGGCGGACGGTGGCTTGGCCAGCCGGTGCCAGTCAGCAGCGGCGCACGCCGCTGGCTAGCTCCGCTGCAAGCGCGCTGACGGACTGGACGCCTGCCGCCAGGTCCGGCGCGTCGAGCAGGCGCTGGACGAAGGCCGATCCCACGATCACTCCGTCTGCGAAGCCGGCGATCTGCGCGGCCTGCGCGCCATCGCGGACGCCAAGCCCGACGGCCACCGGGAGGCTCGTGCACTCCCGGGTGCGGCTCACCAGCCCGGCCGCGTGGCTGTCCAGTGATTCCCTGGCGCCAGTCACGCCCATGAGCGAGGCGGCATAGACAAACCCGCTGCACGCGCTGGTGATCAGCTCAAGCCGCTTCCTGGACGAGCTCGGCGCGACCAGGAAGACCTTGGCCAGGTCGTACTGGGCGGCGGCCTCCGGCCAGGACCCTGCCTCCTCCGGGGTGAGGTCGGGGGTAATCAGGCCGCTGCCGCCGGCCGCCGCAAGGTCGCGGGCGAACGCGTCCACGCCGTAATGATCAACCGGATTCCAGTAGGTCATCACCAGCGCCGGCACGCCCGCCGCCGCGACCGCCTCCACCGTGCGCAGCACGTCGCTGACCCTGATACCGCCGGCCAGGGCCCGGTGCACCGCCTCCTGGATGACTGCCCCGTCAATCAGCGGGTCGGAGTACGGCAGGCCGATCTCGATGATGTCCGCGCCGGATTCTGCCATGGCGACAGCCGCGGTGATCGCGCCCGCTACGGACGGGAACCCGGCCGGCAGGTACCCGACCAGTGCCGCGCGGTTCTCCGCGGCTGCCTTTTCGAAGACCCCGCTGACCGCGTTCACCGGGCCGCGCCGTTCTGGCCGGGCGCGCCGTTACTCGCGGGCCCGCGCGCGTCGCCGAGATGGCCGAACCAGCGGGCGGCAATGTCCACGTCCTTGTCACCGCGGCCGGACAGGTTGACCAGCAGAACGGCGTCCTGGCCGAGTTCGCGGCCCACCTGAAGCGCGCCGGCCAGCGCATGCGCCGACTCGATGGCCGGGATGATGCCCTCGGTCCTGCACAGCACGGAGAAGGCATGCATCGCTTCGGCATCAGTGATCGCCCGGTAGCTGGCCCGCCCGGTCTCCTGCAGCCAGGCATGCTCGGGCCCGACGCCGGGGTAGTCAAGCCCGGCCGAGATGGAATGCGTCTGGCGTGTCTGACCGTCGTCGTCCTGGAGCACGAACGTGCGCATCCCGTGCAGCACGCCCTCCGAGCCGGCCACCAGCGTCGCGGCGTGCTGCCCGGTCTCGACGCCCTCGCCGCCGGCTTCGCAGCCGACCAGCGCGACATCAGAGTCACCGATGAACGCGTGGAAGATTCCGATGGCATTGGATCCGCCGCCGACGCAGGCCAGTACTGCGTCCGGCAGGCGTCCGGCGGCCTGTAGTACCTGCTCCCTGGCCTCGAGGCCGATTACCCGCTGGAAATCCCGCACCATCATCGGGAACGGATGCGGCCCGCCGACCGAGCCAATGCAGTAATGGGTGGAGTCCACGGTCGACACCCAGTTGCGGAACGCCTCGTTCATGGCGTCCTTGAGCGTCCGGCTGCCGGCCGTGACGGGGACCACCTCGGCGCCCAGCATGCGCATCCTGGCCACGTTGAGCGCCTGTCGCCTGGTGTCCTCCTCGCCCATATAGACGACGCAGTCCAGGCCGAGCAGAGCCGCTGCCGTGGCCGTGGCGACCCCATGCTGCCCGGCGCCGGTCTCGGCGATGATCCTCGTCTTTCCGAGCCGCCTGGTCAGCAGCGCCTGGCCGAGCACGTTATTGATCTTGTGCGACCCGGTGTGCGTCAGGTCCTCGCGCTTCAGGAACACCTGGCAGCCGCCGGCCTGCGCGGCGAACCTGGGGACCGGCGTGAGCAGTGTCGGCCTGCCCGCGTATCCGCGCAGTAGCGCCGTCAGCTCGGACTGGAACTCCGGATCATCCCTGGCCGCGAGATAGGCAGCGGTCAGTTCCTCCAGGGCCGACATCAGCGCCTCGGGTGCCAGCCGCCCGCCGAAGGCGCCGAAGTGGCCCGCCGAGTCCGGGACGGCGCCCTCCGCGGCGGCACTGCTCATGCAGGCCGCCCGCCTTCCGGTGCGCCCGGGTCGTTGTGCCTGCCCGACCGCAGCGCCGGGTGCGAGCCCGCCGTCACCAGGTCGGCAACGGCAGAGCGCGGGTCCTTGCCCGTGACCAGGCTCTCCCCTACCAGCACCGCGTCGGCTCCGGCGGCAGCGTAGGCCAGCAGGTCGTGCGGGCCGCGCACGCCGGACTCGGCGATCTTGATGACGCCGCTTGGCACTCCCGGCGCGAGCCGGGCGAAGACGCCGCGGTCCACCTCGAGCGTCTTGAGGTTCCTGGCGTTGATGCCCAGGACGGTAGCGCCGGCCTCGAGCGCACGGTCAAGCTCCTCCTGCGTGTGCACCTCCACCAGCGGCACCAGGCCGATGGATACCGCCCGCTCCACGAGCGAGACCAGCGCGTTCTGCTCCAGTGCCGCCACGATCAGCAGCGCGAGGTCGGCGCCGTAAGCGCGCGCCTCCCACAGCTGATACGAGCTGATGATGAAGTCCTTGCGGAGCACCGGCACCGCGACGGCGTCGCGGACCGCGGCGAGGTCCTCGAGGCTGCCGCCGAACCGTCGCTGCTCGGTCAGCACGCTGATGACCTTTGCGCCGCCGGCCTCGTAGTCGGCCGCCAGCGCGGCCGGGTCGGCAATCGCGGCGAGCGCGCCCTTGGACGGGCTAGCCCGCTTGACCTCCGCGATAACGGCGATCTCGCTACCGCTCAAGGCCGCCATTACATCGCGCGGAGACGGCGCCTGCGCAGCGGCCTGCTTGAGCCGCTCCAGCGGTGCCTGCTCCTGCCGGGTGGCTAGGTCAGCGCGGACGCCGTCCAGGATGTCGTCAAGCACGCTCACGCAGTTCTGCCGCCCCTCGGGTGGGTTGCCTTGGCTGAAAAGCGTAGCGGCGGCTTGGCCGAGCCCGTTCCGCGCCCCTGTCCCGCGGCCATTCCCGCGCCCTAGGCGCCGGAGGCCCGGCGGCCGCCCGCCGTCGGGTCGTCGCCGCGGCTCAGCGCCTCCCAGATCGAGGCTGAGTCGGCTGGCTGGCCTTCCTGGCGGCTCGCGTCCAGCGATCCTGCCTGCGAACGGCCAGATCGCGGGCCGTCCCCGGTCGGCGCGTCGTACTTGCTCGACATAACGGCCAGGCTGGCGGGCTTCCAGGCGACCAGGACGCCGGCTGCGATCATCAGCACCGCTCCGATGACGACGAGCGCCTGCCACTGGGCTGCGGCGATCGTCACGTGCGAGGAGCCACTGACCAGGTCAGGGGCCGGCGAGGACGGGCCGCCGGCGCCGGAGGTCACCGAGCCATCGCCCGGGTTGCTGGCGGGCCCGATAGTCGCGGCGACTGCGGCGAGCGCGGCGGCCCTGGACACGGCGAACGCGGACGCCGCCAGACCGGCTCCGATCGCCGCCAGCAGGATCCCGCTGACACGGCGCCAGACGCGCCTCGTCGCCAGGATGGCGGCCAGGCTGGCCAGGCCGGCCACCACGAGCGCGTCGGCATAGGGAACCATGGCCGATCCGGTCACCTTCTGCACGCTGGCCGGCAGCGGCCTGGGCGGCGTGGTGCGCACCTGCGCCCAGCCCTGCCTGGTGGCCAGGAACGCGATCCCGGCACCGGCCGCGGCCAGCAGCAGCGTCATGGCGAGCGCCCGGCGTGCTGATGCCGGGCGGAGCGCCGCGCTGCCCCGGCGCGCCAGGCTTCCCCGGAGCGACGTGGGCCCGACGCTCGTGGTCACGACACCTCCCCGCGCGCCCGCGGCGGCGCGCTTTACCTCCTGGTGCCCACAGCCGCGGCGCGGTGCGGGCCGGCAATGCTCCCTGCCGCTCGTCAAGGCTAGCGCCGGCCCGCCAGGCTGCCGACGCCAGCCGGGCCTGCAGCGAGCCGCGGCGGGCCAGTTCACCTACCATCGGCTCATGAATTACGCCAGACAGGAACGGCTGGCCCTCTGCGACCTGCTTGCCGAGCTAGGCGGAGACCGGCCCACGCTGTGCGAGGGCTGGCGGACAGCCGACCTGGCCGCGCACCTCGTGCTCAGAGAGCGGCGGCCCGACGCCGCCGCTGGCGTCCTCGGCGGTCCGCTCGCCCGGTACACCCGCAGCGTCCAGTCTGGGATCGCCGCACGCACCCCGTTCCCGAGGCTCATCGAGCTCATCAGGACGGGCCCGCCCAGGCTGTCACCGCTTGGACTGCCTGGCGTCGACGAGCGCGCTAACACCGTGGAGTTCTTCGTGCACCACGAGGACGTGCGGCGGGCGCAGCCTGGCTGGGCGCCGCGCGATCTTGATCCCGGCCTGTCCGAGCAGCTCTGGCACCGCCTCGGCATGGCCAGGCTAATCCTCCGCCATGCGCCGGTGGGCGTCGAGCTTGCCCGCGGCGACGCCGGCCCGGCCGGCGATAAGGTCCGCGTCACCGTGCGCGCCCGCACGCCTGTGGTCACCGTGACCGGTACCGCAGCCGAGCTGACGATGTGGACCATGGGTCGCACCGGCGCAGCCGGGGTGGAACTGGACGGCAGCGACGCCGCCGTGGCCGCGTTGCGGGCGTTTACGTGGCGGCTGTGAGCAACCTCACCTAGCCCGTCGCGGCCTTCCTACCAGTGGTTCCAGTGTGAACGGCGGCACTCTTGCCGGTTACAAACTGGTGGAATTAGCATCAATAAAGCTCTTAGCCGTGACCAGCCATTAACCGGCCCGTGACCGCGGCGCCCTCGCCCTATCTAGTCATTTACAGTTCACCGATCGTCGGGCAAATTATTACCGAGAGGGCGCCAACCGTTTACTTTTCCTCGCAACGATGCTCGCGTCCTGACCCCCGCGTTCCGACAGGTCGGAGAGGTAAAAGTGCAGAAAAGCAAGGCAATTATTGCCATTCTGGCCACGGGCACAGCCGTGCTCGCGGCCGGATGCGGCAGCTCATCATCGAGCAGCAGTTCCAGCTCGGTGAACTGGGCCAAGGTCACTACCCTGACCGCCACCGGCCCCACGGACTTCGCGAACCTCGTGAAGGCCGCCGAGAAGGAAGGCCAGCTCAACGTCATCACGCTGCCGTCGAACTGGGCCAACTACGGCGCGATCATGAGCGACTTCAGCAAGAAGTACCACATCCACATCACCGACGCTAACCCCGAGGGCTCCAGCGGCCAGGAGATCACGGCGGTGGAGACGCTTAAGGGCCAGAGCCGCGCGCCGGACGTTGTCGACGTGGGTACTCCGTTCGCGGTCGAGGGTGCCACCGATCACCTGTGGGCCCCGTACGAGGTGCAGACCTGGAGCGACATCCCGGCCAACGCCAAGGACCCCAACGGAGACTGGTACGCCGACTACGGCGGCTACGTGGCCATCGGCTACGACCCGTCAAAGGTCAAGATCGCGCCGACCTCGTTCGCCAGCCTGACGAACCCCGCCTACAAGAACATGATCGGGCTGAACAACAGCCCGACCACGGCCGGCGCGGCGTTTGCCGCCGTCTATGCTGCCGCGCTCGCCAATGGCGGCTCGTTCAGCAACATCCAGCCGGGCATCAACTACTTCGCGCACCTGAAGTCGATCGGCAACTTCGTCCCGGCTGCCATCGGCGGCCCGAGTACGGTCGAGAACGGCACCACGCCGATCCTCATCTGGTGGGATTACCTGCTGGCTTCCGAGGTCTCCCCCGTCGTCAAGGGCTTCAAGATCGTGATCCCGTCGGACTCGTCCTACGCTGCGTACTACGACCAGGCGATCAGCGCGACGGCCCCGGACCCGGCTGCCGCCCGGCTCTGGGAGGAGTTCCTCTACTCCACCGAGGGCCAGAACCTCTGGCTCGAGGGCTTCGCGCGCCCGATCGAGCTGCCGACCCTGGTGGCCGACGGCACCGTGAACAAGGCCGCCTACGCGGCCCTGCCCCCCGCCCCGTCCGGAGCCCTCACGTTCCCGACGCAGGCGCAGCAGGCGGCGGCGGAAGCCGTCGTGACCGCCAACTGGCCAAAGGACGTCGGCTAGCCAATGGCGGACAGCGCAATTCAGGTCGCGGCCCCGGAGGTTCTCGCCTCCGGGGCCCGGCCGGGCCGGATTACCCTGCTGGTACGCGGGGTCATCCGCTGGCTGGGCATCGTGCCATTCACCGTGTACATCGGCCTCGGCCTCATCGTGCCCATGATCGGGATCGCGATCGCATCCTTCCAGAACTCCACGACCGGCGCGTTCGGGCTGAGCAGCATCAAGGCCGCCCTCAGCGGCTCCTATCTGCCCGGGCTGCGCAACGGGATCCTGCTCGCCATTGCCTCGGCGATCGTGCCAGGGATCTTCGGACTGCTGATCGCGTACGCGATCCACACGGCCAAGCGCGGCAAGCTGCTGCGCCAGATAGTGATCACCGCATCGGGCGTCTTCGCTAACTTCGGCGGCGTTCCGCTCGCGCTGCTGTTCATCGCCGCGCTCAGCACCAGCGGCGTCGTCACCGGGTGGATCAAGAGCCTGTCCGGCATCGACATCTGGGGTCACGGCTTCTCGCTGTTCACCCCGTTCGGCGTCTTCTTCGTCTACATGTACTTCCAGATCCCGCTGATGGTCCTGGTCATCCTGCCGGCACTGGAGGGCCTGCGGCCCGCCTGGCGGGAGGCGGCGGAGAACATGGGCGCGCGGACCTGGCACTACTGGCGGTACATCGGCGGCCCGGTGCTGTTCCCCGCGGTCCTCGGCTGCATGCTGCTGCTGTTCGGCAGCGCCTTCTCCGCCTACGCGACCGCGGAAGCGCTCACCGGCGGCACCCTCGCCATCACCTCGATCCAGATCGGGGCGCTGGAGAACGGCAACGTCGTGGCCGGGCAGCAGAACGTCGGATACGCGCTCGGACTTTTCATGGTGGTGATCATCGCCGTGGTGATGATCGGCTACGTATTTCTGCAGCGGAGGGCGGCGCGATGGCTGCGGTAGCGAGCGTTGATCGGGCCGCCCAGCCCGCGCCAGCCGCGCCGCCGCGGCGCAGGCGCAGCTTCCCGGTCTGGCGATGGGCCATCCTGCTGGTCGCGGCCGCCTACTTCCTCATCCCGCTGTGGGCCGGGCTGCGTTTTGCCGGGCTCAAGGCGTTCGGCCAGGTCGTCGGCTACCAGGGCTTCGGCTCCGCGTTCGGCCTGTCGCTGCGGCTCGCCCTTGTCGCCACCGTCCTCACGCTGGCCCTCATGGTGCCGACCGTCGTCTACGTGCACCTGCGGCTGCCGCGGGTCCGGCGGATCATGGAGGCGGTCACGATCCTGCCGATCGTGATCCCGCCGATCGTGCTCATCGTGGGCGTGCTGAAGGTGGCGCCGGGCGTACTGCTCGGCACGCCGTACCTGCTGGCACTCCTGTACGTCGTGCTGGCGATGCCGTTCGCCTATCGTTCGCTCGACGCCGGCCTGCGTGCCTTCGACCTCAACACCATGGTCGAAGCGTCCAACTCGCTCGGCGCGGGCTGGCCCACCACGCTCTGGCGGGTGGTGCTGCCGAATATCCGCACCGCGATACTGTCGGCGACTGTCCTGACGGTTGCCCTTGTGCTCGGTGAGTTCACGATGGCGAGTCTGGACGAGTACGTGACGTTCCCGGTGTGGATCGTGCAGTTCGAGCAGAACGCCGGCCCCGTCTCTGAGGCTGCTTCGCTACTGGCGCTCTTTGTCACCTGGCTCCTGCTCATGGTGATCGTGACCGCCGGCAGCTGGAGCTCGCGCAAGCGCGGCGGCGGCGAGGTAGCCCTCTTTACAGTCGTTCGCCAGGACTACGGCCAGACCATGGGAGAGCCAGAATGACCACAAACACTGCGGCAGGCACCTCAGCCGGAGTCCGCGGCCAGCCAGGAGGCGGTGCGGGTGCGCCGGTGGCCCTGCAGGCTATCAGCCGCTCGTTCGGCAGCGTGCGCGCGCTCGACGGCCTGACCCTCGACATCGCGCCCGGCGAACTCGTCGCGCTGCTCGGACCGTCAGGCTGCGGCAAGACCACGGCGCTGCGGATCGTGGCTGGCTTCGACTTCGCGGACTCCGGCTCGGTCACCGTGGATGGGAAGGACATGTCGCCGGTGCCCGCCGCCAGGCGGGACATGGGCATGGTGTTCCAGAGCTACAGCCTGTTCCCGAACATGACCGCGATCGACAATGTGGGCTTCGGCCTGCGGATGCGTAAGCAGCGCTCGGCCGCTCGGGCCAAGCGGGCGGGCGAGCTGCTGGAGATGGTCGGGCTCTCGGCTCAGGCCAGGCAGTATCCGCATCAGCTGTCCGGGGGCCAGCAGCAGCGCGTCGCGCTTGCCCGCGCTCTGGCCATAGAACCGCGGGTGCTGCTGCTCGATGAGCCGCTGTCGGCTCTGGATGCCAAGGTCAGGCTCCAGCTGCGCGAGCAGATCCGCACCCTGCAGCAGCGTCTCGGGACCACCACCCTGTTCGTCACTCACGACCAGGAGGAGGCGCTGTCCATGGCCGACCGGGTGGGCGTCATGAAGGACGGCAGGCTGGAGCAGGTGGCGGCGCCCAGTGAGCTGTACGCGCGCCCGGCCACGGCGTTCGTCGCTGAGTTCGTCGGCACCATGAACCGCATTCCCGGCCACTATGACGGTCAGGACGGGGTCAGCGTGCTCGGCTCGGTGGTGCCGGTGCACGGGGAGCGACCCAGCGGCCTGACCGATGAGGTGGACGTGCTCGTCCGGCCCGAGGGCCTCACGATTGAGGCTGTCGAGGGCGGGAACGGCATCGTCACCGACCGGACCTTCCTCGGCTCGCTGACCAGGGTCAGCGTCCTGCTCTCGGGCGACGTGGCGGTGAAGGTGGACAAGACGAGCACAGCCGCCGCGAGCCTGGTGCCAGGCAGCTCGGTGCAGATCGGGGTTCCCGCTGGCGAGCCGGTGCTCGTGGCGCCGCGCAGGTGAGTGCGGCGCCGGGCAAGGGCCGTGCCGGCCAGCACCGGGTCGCCCGGGAGCCGACCAGTACCGCCAGGCAGCGGCTGCTGCCCGGCGAGCCGCGTGATGGCGGGTACCGGCCGCTGACGGCAGCGGCCGGGGAGCAGCACGTCGTCCGCGATGATCTCGGCGGGACGTCGCTGCGGCCCGGCTGGCTGCGGTCGGCGGCACCGCTGCTGGTGCTGGCGCACCTGTCGGACACGCACGTCATGGACCATCAGTCACCGGGCCGTGCGGAACTGCTCGATCGCTACTCCGATCCTGATTCGCCGGTGCGCGATGCGGTGGGAATCGTCGGCACCTACCGAGCGCAGGAGCTGTTCACGTTCCAGGTGGCCGATGCCATGGTGCGCGCCGTCCGCGCGACCGCAGCCGCCCCGCTCTGCGGTGCCCCGATCGACTTCGCCGTCGTGACCGGAGACGCCACCGACAACTGCCAGCTCAACGAGCTGCGCAGCTACATGACGCTGATGGACGGCGGCCAGGTCGTGCCGGACTCGGGGAACCTGCAGCAGTACGAGGGCGTGAGCAGCCCGCAGGTCGAGGACGACCGGTACTGGCATCCAGACGGCGGGCCGCAGGATGTGCCGCGGTCGGTGTACGGGTTCCCCGAGGTGCCGGGCGTGCTGGCCGCTGCCCGGCTGCCGTTCCTGGCACGCGGAGTTGGCCTGCCGTGGTATGCGGTGCACGGCAACCATGACCTCATGCTGCAGGGAACTGTCGTGCCCGAGGGCTGGCTGGCGGAGTTCCCGGTCGGCAGCGTGAAGTTCGTGACGCCGCCCGGTGACCTGGATGCCGCCGAGGTAGTGCAGCGCTTCGAGAGCGCGGATGGCGCGGCGCTGGCCACACTTGCGGCAAGCGCGCAGCTCAGCGTGACCCCCGATCCCGGCCGCGCCGTCGTGACCCGGGCGGAGCACGTGCGCGAGCACTTCCGCTCCGCAGGCACGCCGCACGGGCACGGCTTCTCCAAGCAGAACCTGGCCGAGGGAACTGCCTACTACGCCTTCGACCACGGGCCGATCCGGTGCATCGTGCTGGACACTGTCAACGAGCACGGGGGCTGGCAGGGCTCGCTCGATGCCCGGCAGCTGCAGTGGCTGCAAGCGCAGCTCGCCGGAAGTGCTACGAGCCCGGCTGTGCTGTTCAGCCACCATCCGCTGGAGACCCTCGTCAACGACACCCGGCCGCCGGGGGCGGACCGGCGGATCCTGGCTGAAGAGCTGCGCGCCGTGCTGCTCGGCTTCCCCAACGTCGTGGCCTGGATCAACGGCCACACCCACGTGCACTCGGTGACGCCGGTCACCGACGGGCAGAGCGGATTCTGGCAGATCACCACGGCCTCGCACATCGACTGGCCGCAGCAGGCCAGGCTGATCGAGTTGCTGGGCACGCCGGACGGGCTAGCCATCGGCTGCACGGTCATCGACTCGGCAGCGGCCGCGGACTACCAGGGCGGCGCGGAGCCGGCCGACCTGGCGGCCCTGTCCAGGGAACTGGCCGCCAACGACTGGCAGGTGCGCGAACTGATCACGCCCGACGGCGGGGCGGGCGCAGGCAGCGCACCGGACAGGAACGTCATCCTCACCGTGCAGTGGCCGCGGGGCCCGGCGCAGGCCCGACTGCCGCACGCCTGACGGCTCGGTCCGCGCGCAGCCGCGACATCCAGACGACGAACCGGTACTCGAGGGTACCGAGCGGCGCCTCAGTGAGGGCATGCTCGTCGATGCGCGTCCGCAGCAGCAGGATGCACCGGATCGTGCCGCCGTAGCGGGACAGATCCGAGCGGCTGGTCGCCAGCAGTACCGGCGCGCGCCCAGCCCGGCGGATCCCGTCGATGACAGCGCGCAGGTGCCGCAGCCGCGGGCCTGCCACCGTCGCGGCCGGCAGACCGCACATGCCGCGCACGACCTCGGCCATCTGGTTGCCAAGGCTGCGGGACAGGATGACCACCGAGGCGTCGCCGGGTATCGCCGAGCACATGCCGTCCACTGCCGCGATCTCGCCCCGGAACGTGGTCTTGTCCGCCAGGCCGACCGCGGCGATCCGGATCCCGGCTGCGCCGTCTTCGAGCTTCAGCCCGAACGACGTCTTGGCGGCGGGCACGAGCAGCACCATCGCCAGCAGCGCCACCACGACGACGCGCACTGGCGCGCCGATGCCGTGCCGACGCAGCCAGCCCGCGAGCCACCAAACCGCCCAGACGGCCAGCACGATGAAACCAGGCAGCACGCCGGGCACCAGCCTGCGGCTGGCCCACGGCTGGTCCGGCAGCACCGCCGGCCGCAGCAGGGTGGCCACGATGATCCAGCCGAAGCACATCAGCGGCAGCGTCCAGGTCGGCTCCCTGCCCCGCACGCACCTGCGCGCAAGCGCCGCGGCCCCGAGCGTGGCAAGCAGCACCACTGGAACCCCGAGGTACCAGAAGACCCAGTGCAGGCTGATCTCGTAGTACAGCCGCGTCGGATCCACCGGCAGGTGATCGAGACGCTGGAAGCTGGCGATCACTTTCCTGTCCTCGGCCGTCAGGTTGCCGCGCACCGTCTGTACGTACGGGCGGATGGCCAGTCCCGCGATCACCGCGAGCGCGGTCGCCGCCGCGGCGTTTGGCAGCCAGCTACCGCCTATCCCGGGCAGGCCTCGCCGCCAGCGGGCGAGCAGGAACGCCGCGGTCAGTGCGGACAGCAGGGCCGCGATGAAGATCAGCGGCAGCAGCGAGCCCTTGATGGTGCTCAGGTACGGCCTGCTGAGCACCGCACCGTCGACGAGCCCGAGGCCGCCGCCAACGACGAGGCCGCCGATCAGCACGGGCGCCTGGCGACGCCGTCCGAGCAGGAGCAGGCCGCAGTACGGGATCAGCGGCAGGAGGTCGCTGATCCCGTCAATGCGAACCAGCACGGTCAGGCCGAGGGCCAGCCCGCCCAGTGCCGCGAGGCCGCGCGAGCCAATCCCCTCCGGCCGCAGCGACTCGGCGATCAGGCAGAGGCCGCCGAGGAAGAGTATCTGAGCAAGCGGCTCGCTGTACGTCGACCTAGAGGTGAACTGCTCGGGTAGCGACAGGGCCAGGACCAGGGCGGCAAGCGGGGCCCAGCGCGGACCGACGAGGCGCGCCACGAGGCCGCCGAGCGTCAGCACCCCGCACGCTCCGAGCACTGCTCCGGTCATGACTGCCGCGCTGATTCCGCCTGCCCACAGCGCCGCGGCAAGCGTCATTGGCAGGCCCGCCATGAACTGCGGGACGATGGCGTGCCCGACGGGGTAGAAGGCTGCGCTGTAGAACGACAGCGCGTGGTGGCCTCCGCCGAAGGCGGCGGCGTCCTGCGGAATCGGCAGCGACCCGTGCCGGGCAATCCAGTAGCCGAACTGGATGTAGGACGCCGGGTCGCGCTGCACGATGATCTGCTGCGAGTGGTAGACCGCCTGATCGACGCCGAAGCCGACGGCCACGACAGTAAGTGCGATCACAGGCCACCAGGGCGTCCGCGCGCGGTCCGCGCCCGGCAACGCCGCTGGCCGGGCCGCGAGCCAGCGCGCCGTCAGCGTCACCAGCGCCGCCGCGAGCGGCAGCGCCACGATCAGCATTGGCGCCGGCTTGAACTCCCGGAGCAGCAGCAGTGGCAGGCCGGCCAGCAGCCACGCCATGGCCAGCAGCATGGGCAGCGCAGTGAGCAGTCTCAGCAGCCAGCCCGCTGGGTCAGCTGACCATCCCGCCGGCCCGGGATCAGTCTGCGTCGCTGCTGCCGAGCTCGCCGGCCGGCCGGGTGCCGGGCCGACGCTGGCGACGGTCGCGTCAGGACAGGCGTCGTCGCGCACGTCCGCGGCTCCAGCAGGATGCTCCAAGTTCGCTGTCCATTCACGTAACCGCGCTGCCACCCGTCGCAAGCAGCTAGGCCCCCGGCCGCTGGCCGCGCTCTGGATCCCGGCGGGCCGGCGCGACTACAGAGTTACCCGATAGAAAAGATAGACTAACGCGCTGGGCACGCCCACGGGATGTCGCTAGCCCGGCGCCACCGCACCAATGCCGAGCAGCTCGATCAGCCCGGTGACCGAGTCCAGCACATAGGGAGCTCCCGCTCTGGCGAGGTCGTCCTGATCCGATGCTCCCGTCGTTACCCCGGCTACCAGGCCAGCACCCGCCCGCAGGCCCGACTCGATGTCACTAGGCGTGTCCCCGGCCACGAGGAGCTCGCTGACGGCACCGCCGCTCAGGCGCAGCAGGGCCGTGAGCGGCAGGTCGGGCCATGGTCTGCCGCGGCCCGCATCGGCCGGAGACAGCGCCAGGTCGATGAGCGGCCGCCAGCCAAGCACATCGAGCAGCGCGTCCCTGGTGACCGGCGCAAACCCGGTGGCCAGGCATACCTTTACCCCGGCGGCCCGCAGCGCGGCGATGGTCTCCGCCGCCCCAGGCAGCGCGCTGACCAGGCCGGCCCTGACGGCCTCTGCGTAGCTGTCCTCGAAGGCGCGGTTGGCCTGCCGCGCCCGATCCTCGTCGCCCAGGATCCGCCGGAAGACCTCGATCTTCGACTGGCCCATGGTGGTGCGGACGATCTCGTCGGCTTCGGCGTAACCAGGCCCGCCCGGCACGATCCCCGCCTGCGTCATGGCCGCCTCAAAGGCAGCAAGGACGCTTCCGTCGTCGGCGACCGTGGTCCCCGCCATGTCCAGGCAGGCGACCGTAATGTGCGGCACTGGCGTGCTTGCTTGACTCACGGCTGCTCCCTCCGGGCCGTCACGCGAAAGTCTCCTCGGCGATTGCCGGAGAGCAAGTCATGCCCCGGCCGCCCGGGCCGGTCACGAGAATCACGCCAGGGGCGACCTGCGACCGATAGTAGAGCTCGCTCGTTGTCACCTGGCTGTACACACCCGCCCAGCGGCGCCTGGTTGGCGGCAGCGCCGTCCCGAGTAGCTGCTCGGCTCGGCGGCGCAGGTGATCGTAGGGCGCCTCGTCCACGTCGAAGGCGAACGGCTCGTCGTACTCGTGCGTGTCCCCGATCGTCAGGCTGCCGTCCAGCCGCTGCACCAGCAGCAGCTGCGCGGCACTGGCCGCGGCCACCGGCGCCTGCGGCGGCAGCTGGGCGCGGCCAGGCAGGTCGAACGCCGGGTAGTAGCGCAGTGAGTCACCGTCGGCCACCGCGGTCGTGAGCGTGCCGCCGAACGGCGCGGTCTGCAGCATCTGCAGCCGCACCCTGCGTACCGGCGGCACCTGGAAGCCGGCCAGGTGCCCGCCGGCAATGCCGGTATGTGCGGCGCCCGTGCACAGCACCACGAGATCGCCGCGATGCCACTGGCCGGTGTGGTCCCTGACCGCGTGCGGGGCCAGTTCCGTCGCCTCGCGGCCGGGCAGCCAGGTATACCGCGCGCCCTGGCCGCTGCCGGCAGCGGTCAGGTAGTCGCGGAAGGCCTGCGGCACTAGCCTCGGCTCCACGATCGCATCCCGGCGGCAGAACAGGGCCCCGGCAAATGATCCGGCAAGAGCCGGGTTGGCCTCGCGCGCCGTTGCCGCGTCCAGCAGCTCGAACCCGCGCTCGGCGGCATCGGGCAGTGCGGCAGCCTCCTTGAGCAGCGCCAGCTCGCTGTCCTGCAAGGCGACTGTCAGGGAGCCATCCGGGCGGAACCCGGCGGCCGGAACCAGCTCGGCCAGCTCCTCCCAGAGCGTGCGGGCGCGCTGGGCAAGACGCAATTCGGGGCCGGAGGCCCGGCCGCTGACCCAGATCAGCCCGAAGTTGCGGACGCTGGCGCCGCGTGCGGCGCGTTCCCGCTCGAGGTGGATCACGTCCATCCCGCGCTGGCGTGCCTGCACTGCGTGCATGGTGCCGACTACCCCGCCGCCGACGACCACCACCCTGTCCATCTAGGTCAGCTCCCTCCGCTGTCTGAGTGTCTGCAGTTAATCGTGCCGCGCCGACGGAACGGTGAACAGAACGCGACAGAATAGCCGTGCGAGTTGTGAGGTAGGTCACTCACCTACCCTGTCCCTGCAGTACCCGATGGCACCTGCCAGTGCCGCAGACATGACGGAGGCATGCATGGCTCACGTGCTGGGCATCGACATCGGCGGCACCGGAGTGAAGGCCGCGCCGGTGGACACCGTGACCGGCCAGCTCCTGGCAGACCGGCAGAAGCTCGACACCCCGCATCCGGCTACCCCCGATGCCGTCATAGGCGTCGCTGCGGAGCTAGTCAAATCCTTCGGCTGGACCGGCAAGGCGGGCATCACGTTCCCCGGCGTCGTCATCGGCGGGACGATCAGGACCGCGGCGAACCTGGACCCGTCCTGGATCGGCCTGGACGGCGCTCAGGCCTTCGGGCAGGCAACTGGCCTGGACGTGATCGTGCTCAACGACGCCGACGCCGCCGGGATCGCTGAGATGCGGTTCGGCGCCGGCAAGGGCCAGGTTGGCACGGTGCTCATGCTGACGCTTGGCACCGGCATCGGAAGCGCGCTGTTCATCGACGGAATCCTGGTACCGAACACCGAGTTCGGTCACATCGAGATCCGCGGCAAGGACGCCGAGAAGCGCGCCTCCGAGCACGCCAGGGAGATCGGCGACCTTAGCTGGGGCAAGTGGGCCGGGCGGGTGGACGAGTACCTGGCGCACATGGAGGCCCTGTTGTCGCCCCGCATGATGATCATCGGCGGCGGCATCAGCAAGAAGTCGGACAAGTTCATGCCGCTGCTGACCGGCCTGCAGGCCACTGTGGTGCCCGCTGCGATGCTCAACGACGCCGGCATAGTCGGCGCTGCGCTGGCGGCCATGGCCGGCCCAGTCGGTGCGGCGACGGCGCCGCACTCAGCCTGAGCGCCCGTCAGCGGAACGATCTGCGCCGGCGGATCACACCTCGCCCGGCCTGTCCATTTGTAGTAGCTGAGAGTGACATCACTGTTACGATCCGTCGAGTGAAGGCAGCCAGACGCCACCAGTACAGGGGACTGACCGCGACAGCGTGCGCCGGCGCGCTCGCCATTGCCTGCTTAGCCGGGGTCACGACCAGCGCCGGCTTGCTCTGGACCGCAGCAGCGCAGGCGTCGGCCGGCCGGGTCCAGGTGGCCGGCACTCGCCCGGCGTGGGCCGTTCCCGCCCGGCTGGCGGCGCTGCCCGACACCGCTCGCACCGTGACGGCCAGGGTCTACCTGGCCGGGCGCGATCCGGCCGGCCTGGCGGCCTACGCGACGGCCGTCTCCGACCCGCGCAGCCGGTCGTTCCGCAAGTTCCTGACTTCCAGCCAGGAGCAGCAGCGGTTCGGCCCGACCAGCGCCCAGGTCTCGGCCGTCACCGGCTGGCTCCGGTCAGCGGGACTGCGAGTGACTGGCGTGACCAGGCACTACGTGGCAGTGAGTGGCTCGGTCGCCGCGGCGCAGGACGCCTTCGCGGTCCGGCTTGCCAGCTTCCGGGTGCCCGGCGGCGCCGTCGCCATGGCACCTGAGCAGACCGTGACCGTGCCGGCCGCGGTTCGCAGCGCGGTGCTCACCGTGACCGGGCTGGACACCGAGACGATCATGATGCAGCCGACGATCGCCGGAGTTCCCGACTCCACTCGGCCGCAGGCCGGCCTTCCGTCGGCCTTCTACACTGCCGGCCCGTGCTCGCGCTACTACGGCCAGCACCGTGCCACCACCGAGCCCAAGGCCTACGGCTCGCATGCGCTGTGGGCAGTCTGCGGGTACAGCCCGCAGCAGATTCGCGGCGCGTACGGGCTTACCGGATCCAAGACGACAGGCAGCGGGGTAACGGTCGCCATCGTGGACGCCTACTCCTCGCCGACGATGCCGGCCGACGCGAACGCCTACGCCAAGGCCACGGGCTTCGCCGGGCTCTCGCAGTCCCAGTTCCAGCAGTCGCTGCCCGGCTCGTTCGACCAGCAGTCGGCGTGCGGCGCGTCCAGCTGGTACGAGGAAGAGACGCTGGATATCGAGGCGGTGCACACGATGGCACCCGGCGCGAACATCGAGTACGTCGCCGCGTCCGACTGCACCCTGCAGTCGCTGCTGGACGCCATCACCTCGGTCGTCGACAACCAGCTGGGCGACGTCGTCACCGACTCCTGGACAGGCGTCGAGGACGGCCTGACCTCCTCGGACACCTCGGAGTTCGATCAGGTCTTCGAGCAGGGCGCGACCGAGGGGATCGGGTTCGACTTCGCCGCCGGGGACTGCGGCTACAACAGCCCGAAGACCAGCTGCGGTCAGGCGGCGGGTTCCGGCCAGGTCCAGGTCAACTTCCCGACCTCGTCGCAGTGGGTCACCGGGGTCGGCGGCACCGCGCTGGCGATCGGCAAGGGCGCTAAGTACGAATGGGAGACCGGCTGGGGCGACATGGTGGTCCCGCAGGATGGCAGCAAGTGGAAGCACACTCCGCCGGGTAGCTACCCGTCCGACTATGCCTTCGGCGGCGGCGGCGGTACCTCCACGCTCTACACCCAGCCGTCCTGGCAGGCGGGAGTGGTCCCGAAGGCGCTGGCCACCAGGCTGCCGAGCGGGCGCATCGCCAAGACCCCGATGCGCGTCGTGCCGGACGTGGCGCTCGACGCGGATCCGGCGACCGGGTTCCTGATCGGCGAGACGGTCAGGCTCCGCAATGGCAAGGACGGCTTCATGCTGAGCCGCGTCGGCGGCACGAGCCTGGCCACGCCGCTGTTCGCCGGCCTGGAGGCCGATGCGGCGGCGCTCAGCGGGTCGAACCAGCTTGGCTTCATCGATCCCCTGCTGTACCAGCTAGCAGGCACCGCGGCCTTCCACGACGTCACCGACAGCCCGCTCGGCCACGGCGTGCGCATCGCGCTGGTACGCAACGAATGGGCCAACAGCGCCAAGGGCACTGGCAAGATCGACACGACCCTCTACACGCTGGGGATGGACGGCTCCGGCGGCGCCGCGCTGCAGGCCACCAAGGGCTATGACAACGTGACGGGCCTCGGATCGCCGACAGCCAAGTTCGTGGCCGACCTGGCAGCCGCAGCTTCGTCAGGATGACGAGTGCGCCGTGCTGTGCGCGCGCCCGGCGTGCCGTCAGCGCGGTGGCGTGCCGGAATCGGTGGGCTCCTGCGGCTCCCGGCCCAGCCGCCCGGAGAAGCCGAGCCGGCCGAGTGCCAGCCTGCTCCCGGCGCCATGCTGTCCGGTGCTGAGCTGCCTGGCCCGCATGAAGCCGACCATCTCCAGGGCGCCTGCTACGAGCGCGGCAGCCACCGGCCAGAAGGCCAGCGCCCCGTGCGCGCCGAGCGCGATCGGCGCCCGCAGCAGCGCGCCGGGCTTGCTGGTCGCAAGCTGGTTGTTGAAGCTACCCTGGCCGGTTAGCAGCGGACCCGCCCACTGCACGAGAAACGCCGCCGCCACGGCGCCAAGAACGACACCGAGCATCGGCACCGGTCCGTAACGCCGGACGCCGAGCAGGTACCCGGCCAGGCCGAGCAGCGCGCCGCCGCCCAGGGCGATAAACGTGTAAATCCCGTCGGCCGCGATGAACGCGCTGGTTTCAGGATTGACCGCGTACGCCGTCGGCGGGCTCAGCGTGGCGACCTGGTACACCACGCGCGGCGCCGCAGCCGCCCAGATCACGCCCCCGAGCAGGCCGAGCAATGCGCCAGCGGCGAGGAGCAGGACAGCAACCAGCACCATGCGGCCAGGCTGCGACCCGGCCTGCGCGGCAAGCACTGAAGAGCCAGCCGTGCCGCCTGGCGGCGGAAGCTGCATGTCGTCGGCCATAGCTGGTAGCAGCGTACGGGACGTCGCGAGGTGGCCGGGTACCGGACGCCGCATTCATGATCGGTCTGGCCCGCTATGGCGCACGGTGGGCGGATCGGGCATAACGGTCGGCCGAAACGGCTGCGCGCCGGCTCGCGCGGGCGCCGGGATGGGTAATGGCTACGGGCCGGTCCCGGCCCGGAGCCACGGCGCGGCCGCAGCCAGGCTTTGATAGCTTGGCGGTGACCTGCCCTGGATCTCGAGCTAGCTTCGCCCGGATGAGGATCCTGATGATCGAAGCACGTGACCTGACCAAGCGATTCGGCAGCAAGGTGGCCGTCGATCACCTGTCATTCACGGTCCAGCCCGGCCGCGTGACGGGCTTCCTCGGCCCGAACGGCGCCGGCAAGTCAACCACGATGCGCCTGATCCTGGCCCTGGATCACCCGAGCAGCGGCACCGCCACCATTGACGGCAAGTCCTATGTGCAGCTGGCCAACCCGCTGCGTACCGTAGGCGCGCTGCTCGAGGCCAAGTCTGTGCACACCGGTCGCAGCGCGCGAAATCACCTGCTGTTCCTGGCCCAGACCCAGGGACTGCCAGCCAGCCGCGTCGACGCCATGCTTGACCTGGTCGGCCTGCGAGACGTCGCGAACAAGCGGGCAGGCACGTTCTCGCTCGGCATGAGCCAGCGGCTTGGCGTCGCCGCGGCCATGCTCGGTGACCCGCAGGTACTGCTGCTCGACGAGCCGGTCAATGGCCTGGACCCAGAGGGCGTGCTGTGGATCAGGAACCTCATGAAGCGCCTGGCCGCGGAGGGCAGGACCATCCTGGTCTCCAGCCACCTGATGAACGAGATGGCGGTCACGGCAGACCATCTGATCGTGATCGGCCGCGGAAAGCTGCTCGCGGACGCTCCCACCGAGGAGGTCATCGCCCGCGGCTCGGGCCAGTCGGTACGCGTGCGCACCCCCGACGCGGACCGGCTCACGGCGGTTGTTACCGCTGAGGGCGCGACAGCCGTCCCCGCATCGAATGGCAACGGCACGCCGGCCATCGGCCAGCACGCAGACGGCGCGCCGGTCCTCATCGTGACCGGCCTGCCGGCGGCCAGGATCGGTGAGCTCGCGGCGGCATCGTCGATCGTCCTGCATGAGCTGACACCGCAGCTCGCCACGCTCGAGGACGCGTTCCTCGAGCTCACCGCCGGAAGCCTTGAGTACGGCCACCTGGATGCCGAGCCAGCCGATTGGAGTGCGCGATGAGCGCCGCCCCAGCCACCAGCGTCTCCCCTGCCAGCGCCGGACAGGCTCAGCAGGCGCGTCTGGCCGGCTTCGGCCATTACCTGCTGGCCGAGTGGACCAAGATCCGCTCAGTCCGGTCCACCATCTGGTCACTGGCCATCTTCGTCATCGCGACGCTGGGCCTGACCGCCCTGTTCACCTGGCTGACGGTGCACGCGATCCAGACCGGCCGGGCGCCGCGCCGCAGCGCAGAGCTTGCCACCGACCCGGTCGACTTCATCCTCGGCACCGGGCTCGGGCTGGGCCAGCTCGCCATCTGCGTCCTCGGCGTGCTGACGATGACGACGGAGTACTCGACCGGCGTCATCCGGGCGTCGCTGCTAGCTGTTCCGCGGCGGCTGAACGTGCTCGCGGCCAAGGCCGTGGTCTTCGCGGTGCTGATCTTCGTAATCGGCGAGATTGCCGCGTTCTGCTCGTTCTTCATCGGCAAGATACTCGTCTCGCCCGTCGCCAGCGTCTCGCTGAGCCAGCCGGGCGTGACCAGGGCGGTGATCGGCGCTGGGCTCTACCTCACGGTGCTCGGCCTGTTCGCGCTCGCCATCGGCGCGCTGATGCGGCATAGCGCAGGCGCGATTGCCATCGTCATCTTCCTAGTCCTGATAGCCGGAGGGCTGCTGAGCCTGCTGGACTCCTACGACTGGGGCGCGCATATCCATGCCTGGTTCCCCACCGTGGCGGGCGGCTATATCACCGCCGCTCAGCCGGCGGCCGGGCAGCTGCTGACACCGTGGCAAGGGTTTGCGGTGTTCTGCGGCTGGACCGCGCTGCTGCTGATAGCCGGCGGGTACGTACTCGACCGCAGGGACGCCTGAAGTCTCCTGAGCGGCCGCCGGCCCTAAGCCGGGCCCACCGTCTGCACTTTCGCGTGCGCGGCCATGACCGCCTGGTAGGCGTGGCTGACGTCGGCGCGGTCGCATGCCTCGCTGACCGTGCTCTCGCTCAGCCGCTCGATCATGGCCGCCTGGTCGAGCAGCACCTGCCGGTCGTCGGTGGTCGTGGTGCGCTCCATGATCTTGGCCAGCGCGTCAAGCTGCCTGATGAGCACGGCAGGCATCCCAGCACCTGCCTGCCGCACCTTCTCGAACGCGCGCTGCACCAGCCGCTCCCAGGTCACCTCGGTGGTGATCACGCGCACCACCCCCGCCTGGTCTCGGTAGACCCTGGTGGGCTGCCAGCGCCCGGTGACCTTGCACAGGCTGTCGCCGATCCAGTCGATGCAGGTCAGGGCGGTGAAGGTGTCGTTGACAGCCGCAGAAAGCGCGCGGATGCAGATCTCCACCAGCTGGTCCACGCCGAACGACACGTCCTGCGCCAGCGTCCGGTAAGGCCCGCTGACGTGGGCCTGGGCCAGCTCGCGGGCCACCCGATCGGCCGCACTCGGCGGCCAGACGGTGGCATAGCCGCTGCCCTGCACCAGGAAGTGGCCAGGCCGGTAGCGCAGGTGGATGACGGCGTCGATCTCGGCAGCGAGACTGACCAGCGTCGCGTGCCTGATGTACTGCAGGTAGCCGCTGCGCGGCGCCGCGACGGTGCCGCCAGGCCCGTCCATGTTCGCGATCAGCAGGCCGGCCAGCTGAGAGTCCGCGCCGACCGTCTCGTCCCCGGCCTGCAGCTCGATGGCCTTCTGCAGGTCGGCCGCTATCCCCGCGATGACCTGGGGCAGCTGGATCTGGACCGCGATGTGGTGCAGGAAGTAGATGAGCACGGCCAGGTCGATCAGCATCAGGAACAGGGTCACGGTGACGCTGATATGGGGCACGAAACTACCGTGGCTGCCCTGGCCCACCGAGCCGAGCGTGAGCACGGAGTAGACGAACGTCGCGACGAAAGTGCCAAGCGTCAGCTGAGTCCCGCGGTCGCGGATGAAGTTGCGCAGCATCCGCGGGCCGAACTGAGTCGAGGTCAGCGTCAGCGCGACGATCACGATCGAGAAGACCACGCCGACCACGGTGATGACGGCCGCGGCGATGGCGGTGAGCACCGTCCTGGCGACGTCGGGTCCGCCACTGATGGCCCAGCCAGGCACCCTGAAGACGCCGTCGTAAGCGGCACGGTCGAGCGAGTAGGTGATTGCGAACAAGATCCCTGCGGCCACGACCTCGAACGCGGGCACCAGCCACAGGTTGGTCCGCAGCACGTCCCGGCGGTATTCCGATCCGCGCAGCAGCCTGCGGATCACTGCCGCCGTCCGTGGTGCGAAGTACCGTCTCTCACTGGGCGCCCCTCCCGACCGGCCTGTACCCACATGCCGACCAGGCTTCCCGGCTCACCCGGGCTCGATCTTACCGGGACGCCGTTATCGCGCCAGGCACGGTCCAGACTTGGTGATCATTTGCTGCCTTAGCCGGAAATTAGCCAACGCAGGCCGGGCCGAGCAGTTGCTTGAGATCGGCCAGCAGCGATGGGGAGGTCCTGACCCGGAGCTTGTCGTCCAGACGCAGCACCTTGGTGCGGTTACCGGTCTGCAGCCGCAGGTGTACCTCGGTCGGACCCGGATGGGTGCGCAGGACCTCCTTGAGCCGCTCCACCACTGGCGGGACGCAGCGCGCCTCGAGAATCGAGACCACAAAAGGGCCGGTCTGGCTGGCCGAGACGTCCGGCGTGCTCACCTCCATCGCAACCAGCTTCGGCACCTCCTCGCGACGGTCCAGCCTGCCCTTGACCAGCACGATCGCGTCATCGATGACCTGGGTCATGCACTGGGCATAGGTAGCGGGGAAGAACAGCACCTCGATGGCACCCTCAAGGTCCTCCAGCGTGGCAGCTGCCCAGGTGCTGCCCTGCCTGGTCACCTTGCGCTGGACGCCGGACAGGATCCCGCCCACGGTGACCACCTGGCCGTCAGCCCTGTCGCTGCCGCCACCGGCACCGCGGCCTGGCCCCGCGACGGCCCGCTCCGCGTCCTCCTCGGCCGACCCGAGCAGCTGCGCGAGCGAGCAGTCGGTGTTGGCCGCGAGCACGTGCTCGACGCCGAGCAGCGGGTGGTCGGATACGTACAGGCCGAGCATCTCCCGCTCGAATGCCAGCAGCGTCCGCTTCTCCCACTCGCCCTCGGGGACCGGCACGTCGAAGGTCACGTCGGCCTCGGCGTCGTCGCCGAACAGCGAGTCCTGGCCGATGGCCTCGTTGCGTTTCACGTCGATGATCGCGTCGACCGCCTGCTCGTGGATGAGCACCAGGCCGCGGCGCGGGTGCCCGAAGGAGTCGAACGCGCCTGCCTTGACCAGCGACTCGATCACGCGCTTGTTGCAGACGTTGACCGGCACCTTGCGCAGGAAGTCGGAGAAGCTGGTGAACGCGCCCTTGGCGGTGCGGGCGGCGACGATCGACTCGACCACGCTGGTGCCGACATTGCGGATGGCGGCCATGCCGAACCGGACGTCCGTGCCGACCGCGGTGAAGATCGCATTGGATGCGTTCACGTCCGGCGGCAGCACCTTGATGCCCATCCGGCGGCACTCGTTCAGGTACAGCGCCGACTTGTCCTTGTCGCCGGCCACCGAGGTGAGCAGCCCTGCCATGTACTCGGCCGGGTAGTTGGCCTTGAGGTAGGCGGTCCAGTAGGCAACGAGCGCGTACCCGGCCGCGTGCGCCTTGTTGAAGGCGTAGCCGGAGAACGGGACCATGACGTCCCAGATCGTCTTGATCGCCGCATCGGAGTACCCGTTGGCCTTCATGCCAGCCGCGAACGGCTCGTACTCGGCGTCCAGGACTTCCTTTTTCTTCTTGCCCATGGCCCGGCGCAGCAGGTCGGCCTTGCCAGGCGAGTAGCCCGCCAGCCGCTGCGCGGCGAACATCACGTCCTCCTGGTACACGAGCAGGCCGTAGCTCTCGCCGAGGATGCCCTCCAGGGCCTGCGCCAGCTCAGGGTGGATGGGCGTGACCGGCGCCCGGCCGGTCTTACGGTCGGCGTAGACCGGCGCGCTGGCCATCGGGCCGGGCCGGTAGAGCGCGTTCACCGCGGAGATGTCGCCGAACTTGTCGGCGCGCATGGCCCGCAGCAGGGCGCGCATCGGGCCGCCTTCCATCTGGAACACCCCGAGCGTGTCGCCGCGCGCGAACAGCTCGTAGGTGGTCTTGTCGTCCAGCGGCAGGCGATCGAGGTCGATCTCGATGCCCCGGTTGGCCTTGATCCCGGCTATCGCGTCCTCGAGGATCGTGAGGTTGCGCAGGCCAAGGAAGTCCATCTTGAGCAGGCCGATGTCCTCGCACGCGGGGTAGTCGAACTGGGTGATGATGGCGCCGTCGGCCTGGCGGCGCCAGACCGGGATGTGATCGAGGAGCGGCTCGCTGCTCATGATGACGCCGGCCGCGTGCACGCCGGGCTGGCGGATCAGCCCCTCCAGCCCGCGGGCGCGGTCAATCACCTGGCGCACCTCGGCCTCGGCCTCGTACATCGACCGCAGTTCGGCCGCTTCGCCGTAGCGGGGATGATCGGCCTCGAAGATGACCGCAAGCGGGACGTCCTTGCCAAGCACAGCGGGCGGGAACGCCTTGGTGATCCGGTCGCCGAGTGCGTACGGGAAGCCGAGCACCCGGCATGCGTCCTTGACGGCTGCCTTCGCCTTGATCGTGCCGTAGGTGATGATCTGGGCTACCCGGTCGTCGCCGTACTTCTCGGTGACGTACCGGATGACGTCGCCGCGCCGGCGCTCGTCGAAGTCGATGTCGATATCGGGCATCGACACTCGCTCGGGGTTGAGGAACCGCTCGAACACCAGCCCGTGAAAGATCGGGTCCAGGTCGGTGATGCCGAGCGCGTACGACACGATCGACCCGCCCGCCGAGCCGCGGCACGGCCCGACCCTGATCCCGTTCCGCTTGGCCCACATGATGAAGTCGGCGACCACCAGGAAGTACGAGCAGAACCCCATCGTCTCGATGACGCCCATCTCGTACTCGGCCTGCTGCCGGCGCTGCTCGTCGTAACCGTCCGGGTAGCGCCAGTCCATCCCGCGCCAGACTTCCTTGCGCATCCAGCTGGCGTCGGTCTCGCCGCCAGGCAGCGGGAAAACCGGCATCAGGTTGTTCTTGCCGAACGTCGCCTCGGCGCGCTCAGCGATCAGCAGCGTGTTGTCGCAGCCGGACCGCCAGTCCTCGTCGTCGCGCAGCGCCCGCATCTGCTGCGGGCTCTTCAGGTAGTAGTCGCTGCCCTCGAACTTGAGCCGGCCCGGGTCGGCCAGGTTCGTGCCGGTCTGGATGCACAGCAGCGCCTCGTGCGCGCCCGCATCGGACTCCCTGGTGTAGTGCAGGTCGTTGGTGACCAGGAACGGCAGCTTCAGGTCGCGCGCGATCTGGCGCAGTCCATCCGCGTAGCGGCGCTCCACCTCAAGGTCGTGGTGCATGATCTCGGCGTAGAAGTTGTCCGCGCCGAAGATGTCGCGGAACTCGGCCGCAGCCGCCAGCGCCTGGTCGTACTGGCCGAGGCGGAGCCGTGTCGCCACCTCACCGCCCGCGCACCCGGTCGTCGCGATAATGCCCTTGGCGTACCTGGACAGCAGCTCGCGGTCCATCCGCGGATTGCGGAAGTAGCCCTCGAGTGAGGCCAGCGAGGACAGCCTGAACAGGTTGTGCATGCCCTGCGTCGTCTCGGCCAGCAGCGTCATGTGCGTGTAGGCGCCGCCGCCGGACACGTCATCGTCCCGCTGCGCCGGGGTGCCCCAGCGCACTGGCTGCTTCAGGCCACGGTGCTCGGGCGCCACGTACGCCTCGATGCCGATGATCGGCTTGACGCCAGCGGCCTGCGCCTTGGACCAGAAGTCGTAGGCGCCGTAGACGTTGCCGTGGTCGGTCATCGCGATGGCCGGCATGCCCATCCGCTGGCACTCGGCGAACAGCTCGGTCAACCTGGCGGCGCCGTCCAGCATCGAGTACTCGGTATGGACGTGCAGGTGCACGAACGAGTCCGCACCCTCGCCGGTCCGGCTCGCCGCCATGAAGCACCGCCTCCTTCAGGCATGGTACGAGGACCCACCGACAAGGCGCGGGCGGAATCTTCGGGTATCCACGACATCATCGCCGGCCGGCTTCCAGCCGCAGAGCCGGCGCGCCGGCCCGGCGCCGTTAGCCGTCAGCTCTCGGCCGCCAGCACCTCGAGCGCGTGCGCAAGGTCGGGCGGGTAGGCGCTGGTGAACTCCACCAGGCGGCCGTCGGCGGGGTGCGCAAAGCCCAGTCCCACCGCGTGCAGCCACTGCCTGGAAAGGCCCAGCCGGGCCGCCAGCACGGGATCGGCCCCGTACAGCCGGTCGCCGACGCAACAATGCCTGACCGCCGCCATGTGCACCCGGATCTGGTGCGTGCGGCCGGTTTCCAGCCTTATCTGCAGCAGGCTCGCCGCGCGGAAGGCCTCGAGCGTGTCGTAGTGCGTGACCGCGGGCCTGCCGCCCGCCACCACGGCGAACCGCCCGTCCCCGGACGGATGCCTGGCGATCGGCGCGTCGACCGTGCCCCGCAGCGGGTCAGGATGGCCCTGCACCAGAGCGTGGTAGCGCTTGTCCACCGCCCGGTCACGGAACGCCTGCTTCAGCACGCTGTAAGCGTGCTCGCTCTTGGCCACGACCATGACGCCCGTGGTGTTCGCGTCCAGCCGGTGCACGATGCCCTGGCGCTCGGCCGCCCCGCTGGTGGCAACCGCGTGGCCCGCCGCCAGCAGGCCCTGGAGCACGGTCGGGCCGGTCCAGCCTGGTGTCGGGTGCGCGGCGACGCCGACCGGCTTGTCGACCACGATGATGTCGGCGTCCTCGTAGACCACCACCAGGCCGGGTACCGGCTCCGGCCGTACCGTCACCGGCCCTGGCGGTGCCGGGAGGGTCACCTCGAGCCACTCCCCGGCCGGCACCCGGTCGGATTTGCCCGCCGGACGTCCGTCGATGAGGACATCCCCGTTTCCGATCAAATCAGCAGCCTGGGTACGGGAAAGGCCAAACATCCTGGCAAGAGCCAAATCGAGACGCTCT